>JBFGCA010000012.1:0-61769 GCA_041567315.1 Thermoanaerobaculia bacterium
CGCTGGGCGGCGTTGCTCCTCGGTCACGTATAGCCCGATACGCTCAATCGTCGCGCCTTGCCCAGCGGGCGCTTCGCCGCTCTCGGTGTGACAACGAACTTACCGCACGGGACACTAGCGCCAGTCGTCTGCCCGCGAGGGGCATCGTTTCGTCACGCCGGATGTGCTCGTGAATCACCACCGACGGCCCGCCGGAGTGGGTCGGTCGCGACAGGCGCAACGGCCGGCCGGGGTGGGGTGCGACAGGGGCCTCGCCGCAAGCGCTCTAGATAGCCGTCGAAGGCTACAGTCCGGACAGCGCGCAGCGGTGAGGAGCGACGGGCCTCCCCTCTGAAGTCTGTCAGGCCCGTCGCGTCCCCAGGCGGGCCCCGGCCCGGCCGGCCCTCGCCACGGAGCCTCCAGGACCGACCCACGCCGGGACCGCTCCGGCCGGCCCTCGCCACCCATTCTCCAGACTGACCCACGCCCCCGCCGCCCATTTGCCACCCCCTTCCCGATCCCGTAACGTCGGCCCCCGATGGCGCCAAGCACGACGGGCCGCTGGTATCGCCAGCTCCACTGGCAGATCCTGATGGCCATGGGCATCGGCATCGTCACCGGCCTGGCCGGCGGCGAGGCGGTGGTGCCCAAGGTGGAGTGGATGGGGCGGCTGTTCATCAAGCTGCTCAAGATGATCATCATCCCCCTCATCCTCACCTCGATCGTCTCCGGCGTCGCCTCGGTGGGCGGCGGCCGCGACCTCGGGCGGCTGTTCGGCAAGACCCTGGGCTACTACGTTCTCTCCAGCGCGCTGGCCATCTTCGCCGGGCTGTTCGCGGTCAACCTGATCCGCCCCGGCGTGGGCGCCAACATCGGCGGCGCCACCCTCCAGCAGCTCCCCGAGCTCACCACCCCCAGCTCGCCCATCGAGCTGCTGCTCGACATCGTGCCCGACAACGTCGTGGCGGCCGCCGTCGAGGCCGACATGCTGGCGGTGATCTTCTTCTCGATCCTGGTCGGGATGAGCATCGCCGCCCTCCCCGACCAGCCCCGCGTCCGCCTGCTGGGGTTCTTCGAGGCCGCCTTCGCGGCGATGATGAAGCTCACCGGCGGGGTGATCCGGGTGGCGCCGCTCGGGGTCTTCGGTCTGATCACCAACCTCGTGGGCAGCTCGGGGCTCGAGTCCTTCCGCGCCCTCGGCCTCTACATGCTGACCATCGCCCTGAGCCTCACCTTCCACCTGTTCGTCACCCTGCCGCTGCTGCTGCTGCTGCTCGGCCGGATCAAGCCGCAGATCCACTTCCGCAACATGATCGACCCGCTGGTCATGGCCTTCTCGACCAGCTCCTCGGGGGCCACCCTGCCGGTGACCCTCAACACCGTCGAGACCAAGGTCGGGGTGTCCAACCGCATCTCGTCGTTCGTGCTGCCGATGGGCGCCACCGTCAACATGGACGGCACCGCGCTCTACGAGTGCGCCGGCGTGCTGTTCATCGCCCAGGTGCTGGGCGTCGACCTGTCGATCGGCCAGCAGCTGATCGTGGTGTTCACCGCGCTGCTGGCCTCGATCGGCGCCGCCGCCGTGCCTTCGGCCGGGCTGGTGATCATCTTCATCGTGCTCGAGGCAGTCAACCTCCGGGGGCCCGAGGTCGAGGTGATCGTCGGCGCCATGCTGGCCATCGACCGCCCGCTCGACATGTACCGCACCGCGGTCAACGTCTTCAGTGACTCCTGCGGCGCCGCCATCATCGCCCGCTCGGAGGGTGAGAGCGCGGTGGACGCCGCGGTCGCCGCCTGACGGTCGCAGTGGGCCCGCCGGCCGTCACCGCCTCGTTCCGCGATCCGATCCACGGATTCATCCGCGCCGATCCGCTGGAGCGGGCGCTGATCAACAGCCGGCCCGTGCAGCGGCTGCGCTCGATCCACCAGCTGGGCTTCGCCTATCTGGTCTTCCCGGGCGCCGAGCACAGCCGTTTCAGCCACCTGCTGGGCGCCATGCACCTCGCCGGGCGGCTCTACGACGCGCTCGCCGCCCAGCACCCGCGGCTGCTCGATCCCGATCCCGCGAGCCGCGACCGGCGACTGGTGCGGGCCGCCGCGCTGGTCCACGACCTCGGTCACGCCCCCTTCAGCCACTCGGCCGAGGAGCTGTTCGAGGACGATCTCGATCACGAGGCGATGACCGCCCGGCTGCTCGGCCTCGCCCAGATCGAGCGCATCTTCGAGCGCCACGGCGACGGCCTGTCACCGGCCGACGTGACCCGTCTGCTGGGCCGGCCGGCCGGCGACGACGAGCGGTTGCTCCACCAGATCGTCTCCGGCGAGCTCGACGTCGACAAGATGGACTACCTCCTACGCGACAGCCTGTACTGCGGGGTGCGCTACGGCAGCTACGACCTCGAGCGGCTGCTCGACACCGTGGTGCCGCTCGAGGACCCCGAGACCGGCGGCTGGGGGATCGGGGTGGGCGAGGGCGGCGTCCACGCCCTCGAGGCGCTGGTCATGGCGCGCTACTACATGTTCACCCAGGTCTACTTCAATCCCACCGTCAAGGCCTTCGAGCTGCACTTCAACGAGTGGCTGGCCGAGACCGGCCGCCGCTGGCCGGCGGCGCCCGAGGCCTTCCTCGAGCACGACGACGTGACCATCCTGGCGGCGATGCGCGCCGACCCCAGCCGCCACGCCCGCGCCGTGGTGTGCCGCGACTACTTCCCGCTGGCCTTCGAGTCGGACGAGCACCTGAGCGGCAACGAGCGCCGCCGGTTCGAGGAGCTGGTGCCGGTGCTGCGCGAGCGCTTCGGCGCCCACCGGGTGCTGTTCTCGCACTCGGCCAAGGACCCCCACCGCCTGGGGGCGGCGCGGGTGCTGGTCCGCGGGCTCGACGGCGGCCTGCTGCCGATGGAGCAGGCCAGCCACTTCATCCGCCACCTGAAGCGGATCGACCGCTACCGCATCTACACCCCCGCCGAGCTGCGCGAGGCGGTGGCGGCGGCGGTGGGCGAGCTTTGGCGGTAGCGGCCGGGCGGCGGCTACGGTCCCTGCTGGCCGGCGGCGCCGTCCAACCGGCTCTCGACCTCGAACCAGACGCGGCTGAACCGGTCGACGCCCGGGAACTCGGCGCGGAAGCGGGCGCTCTGCCCGGGCGCCAGCACGCTCGAGGTGAGCAGCGCCGGGGTGGAGGCCACCAGCTCGCCCTCCTCGTCGTAGAGCAGGACGTCGAGACGGATGTCGTCGGCGACGGCCAGGCTGCGGTTGGGGAGCAGCCCGGTGATCACCACGCCGGTCTCCCCGACTCCGGCCAGACGCTGCCACTTGCTGACCACCAGCCGCTCACCGACCGCCGTGCGGTGCTCGGCCGCCGGGGGGGCGGCGGCGGGTGCCGCGGGCGCGGGGGTGGCCTCGACGCCGGCCGGGGCCGCCGCGGCGGCCGTTCCAGAGTCGTCGTCGGGACGCCGGAAGTCGGCGTCGGTGAGCACGATCGCCGGGCGGGCGGGCGGCTGCGTGGCGGCCGGGGCGGCGGGGGCGGGCGGCGCGGCCCGCGGGCGGCGGGCGGCGTTGGTCGCCCGCGCGTCGACGTCGCTGCGCCGCACCGAGGCCAGCTGGCCGTTGGTCATCCGGAAGACCACCAGATCGTCGCGCAGCGTCCAGCCTCCCTGGGTGCGGACCGCGGTGCCGTCGCGCAGGAACAGCACGCCGGCCTCGGCGGCGGGCGCCGCCAGCAGCGGCAGCAGGCAAGCGAGGACGAGTTGCCGGAGGGAGCTCGGTTGGCGGCTCATGTCAAAACTCCTTCCAGTTCTTTTCGATGATGCAGACGGGCACCGGGGCGATGAACACCACTCCGGTGTCGGCGGAGACCGCCTTGATGTCCACCCGGTAGTTGGCGAAGCGGCAGTTCGAGGGGAACAGCTGCTTGAGCGAGTTCATGACGTCGATCATGTCGTCCGGCAGTTCGTCGGGCGGCTCGTCGTCGGCGTCGACCGGGTTCTTGGTCTGCGACAGGTCGCTGTACGGGTTGGTCACGAAGTTGGCCACCGAGGTGTAGCGGCTGGGCAGCCCGCTGGCATCGCGCAGCAGGCGGTTGGCGTTGGTGGTGTTGACCACGAACACCCGGCTCACCCCGGTCTTGGCGCATCGCGGGTCGTGCCCGCCGGAGACCTGGATGTCCGGCTGGTAGGTGGTGAAGAAGGTCACCCCGGAGAGCGCGAACGGGTCGGTGATCAGCCGCTCCCCATCGTCCATGGGGACGAACCAGCCGCGCTGGCCCACCGTGCGGTCGACCAGGAAGTCGAGGTTGACGTCGGCGTCGCCGACCTGCACCTCGACCAGATCGGACTCGGTGATCGGCAGGTCGGCCGGCGCCAGCAGCTGGCTGTCGTCGACGAAGACGTAGAAGCGGCCGGCCTGGTCGGTGTTGGACCACAGGTCTTCGCGATCGCCGGTGCCGAAGGCCAGCGCGTAGAGGCCCAGCTTGGCCACGAACAGCACCGACGGCCGCTGGTAGATGGGCCGCGGCTCGGCCGTCGGGGTGCTGTCGTCGAAGTTGGCGTCGAAGATCACCTTGGGCTGCCACAACGGGTTGCCGTCCGAGTCCAGCAGCGGCACCCGCGGCACCGTGTGGACGACGCCGTTGATGGTGGTGACCGGCAGATCGACCAGCGACGGCACGTCACCGTCGCTGTCGAGGCCGAGGTCGACCCGGTACATCAGGCCGCCGGTCGTGCCTTGGTAGATGCGGTCCAGGAACCCGTCCTGGTCGGTGTCCACCGCCACCGCCTGGGCCGGGGTGGCGCCCTCCAGCTGCCGCTTGTAGATCACCTTGCCGGTCTCGATGTCCACCATGTACAGCCAGTCGCCGCGCTGGGGGACGGTCTTGTTGGCGGCATCCATGCCTCCGCCGAAGACGGCAACGTGCTTGCGGACGACGTGGTTGGGATCGGCCGCCGGGTCGCACACCGCGCCTTCACAGAGGCGGATCATGCCCAGGCTGGGCGCCGCCCAGGTGTCCCCGAGGTCGGCGGTGCCGTTGAGATCCTCGTCCAGGCGGTCGTAGACGGCGGGCTCGACGGTGGTGTCGAAAACGGTGTCGTTGAACTCCCACAGCGCAGCGGGGAACGGCACCGGCCCGCAGTTGTCCGCCAGGTCGTCCACATCGTCCACCTGATCCAGCTCGCCCAGGCACGAGGGTACGTACTCACCGGTAGGGATGGGGATGCCGTCGCCGTCGAGCTGATCGGGCTGGGTGACGTCGAGCGCGAAGTAGGCGGGGCCGCCCTCGCGCAGCCCGGTGATCACCACCGTCCGCCACTCCCGCTCGGTCGCCGTGGGCGTGCCGTCGTGGACCGGATCGATGAAGACGTCGACCGCCACCGGGCTGCCGTCCACCGCCCAGCGGTGGTTGCTGCCCTCGGCAAGCTGCCGCACCGCCGGCAGCACCGACCGCGGCGTCCACGCGAACACCTCGCGACCGCTCCCGTTGTCGTACTCCACCTCGAGCTCGCCGTCCACCGTCTCGGCGTCGGGCAGCCCGGCGTCGAAGGCATGGAGGAAGCCGTCGTTGGACCCCACGATGAGCATGTGCCGCCGGAAACGGTGACGCTCGAAGAAGCACCGGTAGCCCGGGTTGCCGGCCTCGCAGGTGGTGCCGTCGCTGCCGATGTCGAGGGCGAAGAAGCGGACGTTGGGCGGCGAGGCCACGATGAGCGGCGTCGAATGGAACATGTCGCCGAGCACGAAGGAGATCGGAGTGCCGTCGTCGAGCGTCAGTTCCTTGATCGCCAGGGTGTCGGCCAGCACCTGATTGGCCCGGTCCTGGGCCACCTGGTCGACGGGGGGAACGGCGTCGGGATCGTCCTCGTTGTAGGGGATGCCCAGGCCCTTCCACAGGTCGTAGCGCACCTCGGCAGCGGTGGCGTCGTCGGTCTGGTCGAACAGCCGGCGGACGAAGGGCCAGTCGCCCGGCGGGGTGGTGGTGCCGTCCGGCCGGGTCAGCCGCGAATAGAAGATCCGCCGCTGGTCGTTGCCGGTCCCCAGCCTGAGGTTGCCGGCGTCGGCCTGGGCCTGGGTCGGGGCCTGATGATCGCGGAGCTCCTCGGCGGCGTCCCACAGATGACGCTCCGAGCCGGTATCCGGCCGGCCGGTGACCTCGTCCACCGGCAGCGGCTTGAGGAAGGCGTTGAGGTGGCCGTCCCAGACCCCGCTGTCGTTGAGCGGCACGAAGTTGGACAGATAGATCCGGTCGGCGGCGGTCGCCTGGGCGGTAGGGGCGGTCGCCGAGGCGAAGGCGCGCGCCTCCTCGCGGATGATGCCCAGGATCCGGTTGAGCTCGGTCCGCAGGTTCTCGGGGTCCTGCGGGCAGACCAGCTCGCCGTCGCCGTTGCTGGCCATGCATCCCAGCGGATTGCCGGGATTCTCGCAGTCGGCCCCGTAGGCGATCACCCAGGTGCGGACCCCGGACTTGGCCCGCAGGTTGGCGGTGTCCGAGCAGGGGTTGGGGCCCAGGCAGTTGTCCTGGCCGTCGCTGATCACGATCTGGTACTGACGCCGGCAGCCCCACTCGGTGTCCTCTTCCTTGGCGATCGACTCCCAGCCCGGGTTGTAGGTGTCCACCGAGCACTTGTTGTTCTCGTCGCCCTGGTACCAGCAGCGGAAGTCGCCCACCATGCGCCCCAGCGGCGTGACCCCCTGGGCCACCAGCGGCAGCTGCATCCGGTTGCGCGGCTCCAGGTAGCCCGACAGCCCCGGCACGTCCTCGAAGTAGGGGGCGACTCCGAACTCTGGGGTGGACGACGGGTGGTTGGGGGCGAGACGGGCCAGGAAGGCTTGCTTGTTGTCGACCAGCCATTCCCACGGCAGCAGGTCGCCGCGGTCGAGCGGCCGGCCGACGGGACTCTCCAGCGTCGGCCGTTTGAGGTTGTCGCAGAGCAGCGGGTTGGAGCGGCTCGGACAGAGGCCGAAGGGATCGGTGTTGGGGGCGACCGGGAAGCTCGGTGGATCCTCGAAGGTGCCGTCGTAGTTGGTCTCCCAGCCGTTGCCGCGCTTGTTGGAGTTGTCGCAGACCGCGGTGTCGAGGGCGTCTTCCCAGTCCCAGAAGCCGGCCCGCGCCTCCTCTCCGACGCCGACCGGGCCCACCTCGCGGTCGGCCATCAGGAACTCGCGGTCGAGGCGGAACGACGCCGGCACCGGCCCTTCGGTGGCCAGCACCTCGTCGCAGTCGGCGTCCCAGCGCTCCAGGGTGAGGCTGACGCCGAGATTGCTGTCACCCAACTTGTCGTTGGGGGTGTGGACCCGCAGCCGGTAGACCTGGCCGAGCTTCTCGAGCCACAGGTAGGTCGGGCCGTTGCCGTCGACCCCCAGCTTGGAGAAGCGGTCGGCTACGGCGCGGCCGGCGGCGGTGTCGAGATCCAGCGGATCGGAGCAGTCCCTCGCCGTGTTGGTGCCGAAGTGGGCCCCGAAGGTCCACAGCGCTCCTGGGACCGGGTAGCCGATGGAGAGCGGCGAGCTGCTGCCCCGCAGCCGGTAGTTCCAGTGCTTGGCGCGCACCGCCAGCCTGCGCTGCTCCATGGTGGCGAGACCGAGATGGATGTCGTCGACCCCCAGGAAGACATCGTAGAGGACCTGCTTGGCCTGGTAGAGCTTGGACCCCGGGTCGTCGGCGCCCGCCGGCACCCAGGTGTTGTCGGGCGCCAGCGCCATCGAGGCCGAGGTGTCCAGATGGATGAACACGTACGGCTTGGCGGTGTTGAAGCGCAGCAGGTCGATGTCGTTGGGCGACGCCGGCCGGCCGACCAGCAGCAGCGGCAGCGCCAGCAGGACGGCCAGCACCAGACCGGTTGAGGTGGGGGAGCGGGGGTTTTGCTGTGGCATGTCGCGGTCCCCTAGAACTTGAGCTTCTCGAGCTCTTCGGGCTGGCTGAGCGGCCAGTAGGCCTCGGCCGCGACCTTCCAGGGCTGGACCTCGATCATCGCCGCCAGGGTCTTGTCGGCGAGCCGCCAGTCGCCGGGCCCGGCCACCCGCCGGCCGATCACCGTGATCGCGTGATCGATGCGCCGGTAGGACTGCTCGCTGTAGGTCCCGGCGTTGTTGACCTCGCACAGATTGCAGGGGGCGTCGAGGATCGGGAAGAAGGGGCTGAGCTCCACCTGGTGCCGCAGATTGAGCCCGGGCGGGGCATCGGGGTCGGCTACCTCGTACACCTGGAAGGTCGTGGCCGCGTACTCGGCGCTGTTGAGCGCCCGGGCTGTGGACGCGGCGATGCCCGAGTCGGCGGCGTAGAACACCCGTTGCACGGCCCGCTCGCTGGCGGCGATCTGCAGCTCGCTCTGGCCGACCAGCGACAGGATGAGACCGGTCAGGGTGAGCACCAGGGTCGCCACCAGCACGACCAGATAGGCGCTCCCGCGCTGCCTTGAAAGTCGACGCATCACAGGTTCCTCAGGTCGACGACGGTTTGGAGCTGGCGGCGCCGGAACTGTCGGGCCAGCCGCTCGTCGTCGTCCGCCACCGGGTCGGTCTCGTTGTAGAGGTGGTCCTCGAGCCGCGCCAGCGCCGGGCTCCGATAGGTGGGATCCGGCCTCGCGGTCCGCGCCAGGGTGGTGACTCGCAGATAGAACAGTGGCGGCGGCGTGACGCCGGCATTCCACTGCGAGGCGTCGGGATCGTCGCCCGCGCCGTTGAACAGCCACTCGTCGGCCGCCAGGTTGTCGAGGTTCTCGACCACCGCGTCGTCGCGGTCGAGGTCGATTCCCAGCGCCGCCTGCAGATCCAGGACGCTGTCGGCGATGTCCTGCTGCAGATTGTCCGGGTCGCCGCCGTGCGCGGCCTCGCTGCCGGGATAGACGCGGGCCCGGGAGAAGCGCGGGTTCGGATCGTTCTCGCGCACGTAGAAGCGGTACTCCTCGAGGATGCCGAAGAGGGCGACGCTCCGCAGGCCGGGCGGGAAGCCGCCACCGGGCGAGATCGCCTGGTAGCCGTCTGTGTAGGTGCCGCCGCTGATACGGAAGCCGGCGGTGACGTCGCGCGGCACGCCCTGGGCGTCATCCGTGATCGACGAGGAGGCGGGCACCAGCTCGACCACGGCGTGCACTTCGTCGCTCAGCGCGCTGACCAGAAGCAGTGCCTCGGGCAGGCCACGGCGGATCGCCGCCGCCAGCGGCCGCAGGTCCTGGGGCACCGAGGTGTTGGGGCTGGGGTCCTGGATCCGAATCGTGCCGGTGGTCGGGTTGACCGGATCGTCGAGGGTCAGGTTGCCCCCCGTGGGGTCGACCTGGTAGAGGGGGGTGGTGAACACCCCGCGAGCGGTGACCACGTCCGAGCCCGGCACCACCGCCGGCGAGGCGGTGTCGCCGACGGCGATGTGGTGGAGATCGCCGGCGTCTGGGACGTCGTTGCGGACCGCCAGCGCCATCCCGGCGGGCACCGCGCCCCGGCCCAGCCCGCCGCGGCCGGCCATCCGCAGGACGCGCACCATGTCGTACTGGGCGACACGCAGCGACTGCTGCATCTCGGCGACGTGGGTCTGGACCTTGGCGACCCGGTTGTTGACCCCGAACAGCACCAGCACCCCCCCCACCACGATCGCCATCACGGTGAACGAGACCAGCAGCTCGATGGCCGAAAAGCCGGCACGGCGGGCTGGGCGGCGGCGGGCGGTGGTGAGGGCTCTCATTGCGCCTTGAGCGTGGCGAGGGTGATCTGACGGACCGGACCCAGCGAGGCGGCGCGCGGCGCGGCCTCGACCTCGACCTGCAGCTGCTTGAAGTGCACGGCCACCGTCGGGGTGTCGGCCGGTAGCGCTTCGCTCTCCTCGAGCTGGTCGTCCTCGAAGGCCTCGTTGTTGTACTGGCGCACGGTCACCGTGGCGGTCCACAGCACCGGCTCCATGGTCGGCGGCACGCCGTCGTGCCAGCGCTGATCGATGGCCGAGAAGTACTGCTCGAGCACCTTCTCGGTCCCCGTCTCGATGGTCAGCGGCGGGCTGTTGAAGGGCAATTGATTGAACCACTCGAGACGTGAGCGCGCGATGTTGCTGACGTCCGACGAGGAGGCCCCGGACTCGTTGTGGATCAGCGCCTGGGTGAAGAGGGGCACCAGGCCCAGCGCCACGACCAGCAGAAAGGAAGAGGCCACCACCATCTCGATCAGCGAGAAACCGGCTTCGCGGCGCGGCCGGCGGCGGCTCAATGCCAGGTCCACGTCTGACCTCCTTCGCTCTGCTCGACCCAGGCCTCGCCGTCCCACTTGCGGAGCGTCACCTGGCCGGTGGCCGGCGGATCGAGCCGCACCTCGAGATAGTTGCCGCGGGTGTCGGCCACTCGCAGGGCGCCGCCGTCGCGGGCCGAGCCGTCGCCGGCGAAGACCACGGCGTTGGGCGTGAAGTCCTCGAATTCGGTCAGACCGTCGACCGCCTGCTGCCCCTCGGGGGCCGAGAAGGCGACCCCGCGCGGCAGCGGGTGGCGGCGGATCTCGTAGTCGGTCATCCGCCAGTCGGTCTCGTCGGGGTCGATCTCGAACGTCTCGTTACCGTCGACGTCGGCCCAGGCGATGATCTCGCCGCTGTCGAGGTCGAGCCGCACCACGCAGGGCACGCCGCGCTGGACGGCCTCGAGCCGCGCCCGCTTGAGCAGCACGGCGCAGCTGCGGGTGAAACCCTCGAGCTTGGTGCGGTAGATCAGGTTCTGGAGGGCGGGAAAGGCCAGCCCGCTGATCACCCCCACCAGGGCCACGATCAGCACCAGCTCGACCAGGGTGAACCCCCGGCCGGCGTTGTTGTCGACCCGGCGACCCCTGATCGGGCGGCGCGGTGACACGGCTTCCATGACGCACGAGGAAGCCGCAAGCCCGGTGCCATCCGGCAGCAACCGCCCCTTCGGTCACTAACCGACTGAACCGCAAAGAGTTCGCTCGTTTGTTGCGAGAGTTAAATACTTCACAGGGCTGCCGCGCATGGGACCAGGCCCTGGCAAAAGTTGTCAAAACCCCGCCCCTCGCCTTGGGCTATCCTCGCGACATGGTCGAGGCAATCCGTGAAGGCGACATCCCCGGCGTCCAGCTACGGTGTCGGCGGTGGCTGCCGGTGCCCGCCGAGGAGGTCTGGCGCTGGTTGACGGAGGCTGAGCCGCTCGGCCGCTGGCTCGCCGGCAAGGCGAGGGTGAAGACCGGCCCGGGTGGCGGCCTCGAGCTCGCCGGGCAGGCCTAAGACGGTTCAGCGTTGCGCGAGGAGGCGAAGACGCTGGCCTTCGAGCCGCCGCGACTCTGGGTGCTGTCGTTCCGGCAGCCCGCCTGGCCGGCCGCCACGCGCCTCACTCTGGAGCTGACCCCGGGCGAGACGGCGCCGGGTGAGACGCCCAGCCGCTGGGCGGCCGGGCTCGGACCCCGGGCCGTCTGCGAGCTGTCGGTCCTCCAGCAGGGCTTCGAGCACCTGCCGCTCTCCGAGTGCTTGACCATCTGGGAGGCCTACCGGCGCCGCTGGCGCTCGGCGCTCGACCGGCTGGCCGGCGCTCTGGCGGCGCCCGAATGACGGGACCCCGCGGGCGGAGCGCACCCGGCAGTGCGCGGCCGACGGGCCCTGCCGAGCCTGAGGTCGGCGATGCGCCTGCGGTGGGTCAGCCGAGCAGATCGCCGAGCGCTCCCCCGACCTCGGGGAAGCGGAACTCGTAGCCCGCGGCCAGGAGCTTCGACGGCACCGCCCGCTGCCCGTCGAGCAGCAGGGTGGCCATCTCGCCGAGCGCCAGCTTGAGGGCCGGCGCCGGCGCCGGCAGCAGGCTGGGACGGCGCAGCGTCCGGCCCAGCGCGCGGCTGAACTCGCGATTGGTCACCGGGGCCGGCGCGGTGAGGTTGAACGGCCCGGTGGCCTCGGGATGCTCGAGGAGGAACCGCAAGGCGCCCGCCTCGTCGGCGAGGTGGATCCAGGGGAGCCATTGGCGGCCGCTGCCCAGCGGCCCGCCGGCGAACAGCCGGAAGGGCAGGACCATCCGCGGCAGGGCACCGCCGCGGGTGCTCAAGACCACGCCGGTCCGGACCACCGGGCGGCGCACGCCCAGCTCCTCGACCGGCGCGCTGGCCGCCTCCCATTCCCGGCACACCGAGGCCAGGAAGTCGTCGCCCGGCGCCGCCGCCTCGTCCAGCTCCTCGTCGCCGCGGGGACCGTAGTAGCCAACCGCCGAGCCCTGGACCAGCACCGCTGGCCGCCGCGCCGACCGCGCGAACGCCTCGGCCACCGCCCGGCTGGAGTCCACCCGGCTGTCGCGGATCGCCCGCTTGCGCCGCGCGGTCCAGCGCCCGCCGGCGATGCTGGCGCCGGCCAGGTGGACGAAGGCCTCGGCGCCCTCGACGAGCGGCGCCAGCGCCGCCGCCGAGCGGCCGTCCCACTCCTCTACCTCGACCCCGGCCGGCAAGGAGGCCACCCGCGAGGGGTCGCGGCTCAGCACCACCGCCTGGTGGCCGGCCAGCGCCAGCTCGTCGCAGAGGGCGCGGCCGATCAGCCCCGAGCCGCCGCCGATCACCACCCGCATGGGGCGATGCTACACCGCCGCCAGCTCCTCCTCGAGCCGCTGCCGCCGCTCCAGCTCGGCGTAGAGCCCGCCGGCCGCCAGCAGCTCGGCGTGCCGGCCGCGCTCGGCCACCGCACCACTCTCCAGCACCAGGATGAGGTCGGCCTCGCGGACCGCCGAGATGCGGTGCGAGACCAGCAGCACCGTGCGGCCGGCGAACACCCCCTGGAGGTTGCCCAGGATCTCGCTCTCGGTGCGGGTGTCGACCGCCGACAGGCAGTCGTCGAGCAGCAGCAGCCGCGGCCGGCGAAGCAGCGCCCGGGCCAGCGCCACCCGCTGTTTCTGGCCGCCCGACAGCGTGATGCCGCGCTCACCGACCACGGTGTCGAGACCGCGCGGGAAGTCGGCCAGGTCCCGCTCCAGCCCGGCCAGCCGCGCCGCCTCGGCGATCTCGCCGGCGCCGGCCCGCGGCCGGCCGAGGGCGATGTTGGCGGCCACCGTGGTCGAGAACAGGAAGGTCTCCTGCGGCACCACCGCCATCGCCTCGCGCAGCGTGGCGAGCGGCAGCCGGCGGACGTCCACCCCGTCCAGGAACACGGTCTCCGGCGGCGGTTCGTACAGCCGGGCGACGAGCGCCAGCAGGGTGCTCTTGCCGGCGCCGGTGCGCCCCACCACCGCCACCGTGGCGCCGGCCGGCGCCTCGAACGAGATCCCCGAAAGCACCGGCGGCCCGCCGTCGTAGGCGAAGTCGAGGTGGCGGCAGGCCACCGCGCCGCGCAGCAGCACCTCGACCGTGGGCTCGACGTCGCGCACCACCGGCTCGGTGTCGAGCACCTTCAGGATGCGGCCCAGCGAGGCGCTCCCCCGCTGCACCAGGTTGACCACCCAGCCGACGGCGATCATCGGCCACACCAGCTTGGCCAGAAAAAGCGTGAAGGTGACGAACTCGCCGATCGAGATCCGGCCCCGCGCCGCCAACAGCCCGCCGTAGCCCAACACCGCTACGAAGCCGACGCCGTGGAGCGCCTCGAGCAGCGGGTGGAAGGCCGAGGTCCAGCGGATCAGCCGCCGGTTGCGCTCCACGTACTCGCGGTCGACCACCGCAAAGCGCTCCTGCTCGGCCCGCTCGCGGGCGTAGGCCCGCACCAGCCGCGCCCCGGCCAGGTTCTCCTGGACGGCCGCCGACAGCGCCGCGAACTGCTCCTGCACGCGGTCGAAGAGGGCGTGGATCCGCTGTCCGAAGCTCTGGGTCACCAGCGCCACCAGCGGCAGCGGCGCCAGCGCCAGCAGGGTGAGGCCGGCGTGGATGCGGAGCATGAAGAACAGCGCCCCGGCGGCGGTGAAGACGGTGTTGGCGCCGTACATGATCGCCGGCCCGCAGAGCATTCGCACCGCCTGCAGATCGTTGGTGCCGCGGGCCATCAGGTCGCCGATGGCGGAGCGCTGATAGAAGGCCGGATCGAGCCGGGTGAGATGGGCGAAGTAGCGGTCGCGGAGATCGAACTCGACGTGGCGGCTGACCGCCACCAGGATCCGCCGCTGCAGGAAACTGAAGACGCCCTGCACCAGGGTGATGCCGAGCAGCAGTCCAGCGTAGCCCAGCAGCGCCCGCGGCGTCACCTCCTCGCGCAGCGCGTCCACCGCCCGGCCGACGACCAGCGGCGCCGCCAGCCCCACCAGCGCCGCCCCCAGGATCGACAGCAGGCCGGCGGCGACCCGCCCCCGGTACTTCCAGAAGTAGGGTCCGAGGGCCGCCAGCCGCCTCACGCCGCGCTCCCGGCCAGCACCCCGCACCCCCCGCACGGGTGCAGCAGGTCGGCCCCGGCCGGCGCCAGCCGGGTCGCCTCGAGCCGGCGGATCGGCCGGGCCTGGAGCCGGTACTTGGCCTCGTAGTTGGTGCGCGCGCCGTCGGCCCAGGGCCGGCGGCGGCGGCGCACCGCCACCCCGGGATGGGCACCGAGCACCTCCTCGACCAGCGTCCCGTACTCGGCGTGGTCGGTGGCGAAGAACAGCCGCCCGCCGGGAGCCAGCAGCGCCAGCACCAGATCGACCGTCTCGACGTCCAGCAGCCGCCGCTTCTGGTGCCGGCTCTTGGGCCAGGGATCGGGGAAGTAGACGTGGACCGCGGCCGCGAACCCGGCCGGCAGGACCGCCGACATCAGATAGAGGGCCTCGCCCCGGATCAACACTACCCGCTCGAGACCGCGGCGCCGCATCCGCTGGCGGACCAGGCGGTAGTACTTGCCGGCCACCTCGACCCCCACCAGCCGCGCCGCCGGCTCCTGGCCGGCGCGGTCCAGAAGGTAACGGCCCTTGCCGAAGCCAAGCTCCACCTCCCAGGGGGGTCCGCCGGGGACCAGCTCGTCGAGCGGCAGCGGCAGCGCGAGATCGGCCAGACCCAGCTCGCGGTCGCCGACTGAGACCTTCACGCGCTTCATCCCACAGCGTTTGCCGCCGGTCTAGAGCAGCCCGTCCAACCCCTCTTCGCGCAGGCGGGCGACCAGCCGGCCGACCTCCTGGGAGCGCTCGCGGGGGACCACCAGCACGGCGTCGCCGGCGCGCACCACCACCACACCCTCGAGCCCCACGGCGGCGATCACGCCGTCGGCGGCGATCAGCAGACAGTCGCGGCAGTCCTCGGCCAGCGTCCGCCCGCGGCCGACCTTGCCGGCCACGTTGCCCGAGGCGTCGGCCGCCCCGTCCTCGGCCAGCGCCTCCCACAGCGCCAGCCAGGAGCCCAGGTCGCTCCAGCCGCAGTCGAGCGGCAGGGCGGCGAGACCGGCGGCGTGCTCCATCACGCCGTGGTCGATCGAGATCGCCGGTAGCCGCGGATAGAGCTCGGTGAGCCGGTCCGGTTGGCGGGCGATCTGTTCGAGCCCGGCGGCCAGCTCGGGCTGGTGGGCGGCGAGCGCCGCCAGCAGGGTCTCGCCGCGGAAGACGAAGATGCCGGCGTTCCAAAGGTGGCCGCCGCCCTCGAAGAAGCGCCGGGCGGTCTCGGGATCGGGCTTCTCGGTGAACCGCGCCACCCGCCGCAGCCCGCTCGCCTCTTCGAGGGTCTCGGCCAGCTCCAGATGCCCGTAGCCCGGCTCGGGGCGGGTCGGGGTCACCCCCAGGGTCAGGATCTCGTCGCGCTCGCCGGTCAGCCGGGCGGCCGCGGCCAGGGTGCGCCGGAAGGCCTCGGCGTCGGCCATCCGGTGGTCCGCCGGCAGCACCGCGACGACGCCCCCGCGCAGCGGCGCCGGCATCGAGCGCACCGCCCAGCCGATGGCCGCCGCCGTGTTGCGTCCTTCGGGCTCGCCCAGCACCTGCGCCGCCGGCACCTCGGGGAGCTGGCGGCGCACCTCGCCGGCCAGCTCACCGGTAGTGCACACCCAGGTGGCCGCCGGCTCGACCAGCGGCCGCAGCCGGTCGAAGGTGGTCTGGAGCAGGGTGCGCTCCCCCTCGAGAGCCAGGAACTGCTTGGGGCGCCGGCGGCGGCTGAGGGGCCAGAACCGCTTGCCGCTCCCCCCCGCCAGGATGAGTGCCTGCATCCCCGAGACCTTTCCGGCGAACCGCCGCACAGTATCACCCGCCCTGCGGCGCCGGGGCGGACGAAACGCGGCGGGCCGCCGGGCATCTAAGATCGGCGGAGGAGGTGGCCAACAATGCCAGCCGTCCGCATCCCGCCGTCGTGGAGCCTCGCCGAGCGACTCGCCACCCCCGAGAGCGTCTACCTCGACCGCCGCCAGGTGCTGGCCGGGCTGGGTCTGGGCACCCTGGCCGCCGCCGGCCTGGGCCTGCCGCGGCCGGCGGCAGCGGCCACCCGCGGCATGCTCGAGCCGGCGGTCGGACGGCGCTGGGCCGACCGCTTCCCGGCGGCCCGCAACCAGGCGTACGGCCTGGGCGACCGCCCGCTGACCGCCGAGGAGGTCGCGGCGCGCTACAACAACTTCTACGAGTTCACCACCGACAAGGAGCGGGTCTGGGAGCTGGCCGCGCGCTACCCCCTCGACGGTTGGGAGGTCGAGGTCGGCGGGCTGGTGGCCCGGCCGCGCACCCTCGATCTCGGGGAGCTGCTCACCGGCTTTCCGCTCGAGGAGCGGCTCTACCGCTTCCGCTGCGTCGAGCGCTGGGCGATGCAGGTGCCGTGGACCGGCTACCCGCTGGCGCGGCTGATCGACCACCTGGAGCCGCTGGGGTCGGCCCGCTACGTGCGCTTCGTCTCGTTCGAGGACCGGCCCAATCTGCCCGGCCAGCGCAACTCGCCATGGTACCCGTGGCCCTACTTCGAGGGGCTGCGGCTCGACGAGGCGCGACACGAGCTGGCCTTCGTGGTGGTCGGGATCTACGGTCACGCGCTGCCGATGCAGCACGGCGCGCCCTGGCGCCTGGCGCTGCCCTGGAAGTATGGCTACAAGGGACCCAAGTCGGTGGTGCGGATCGAGTTCACCGCCGAGGAGCCGCAGACCTTCTGGCACCAGGCGGCGCCCACCGAGTACGGCTTCTACTCCAACATCGACCCCGGCAGGCCCCACCCGCGCTGGAGCCAGGCGGTCGAGCGCGACATCGGCACCGGCGAGACCCGCCCCACCCTGCCGTACGGCGGCTACGCCGAACAGGTGGCGGCGCTCTACACCGGCAAGGAGTTCTAGGCCCCGGCCAGCCGGGCCGCCGTCCCGCGCACCAGCTCCCAGGCGCGGTCGACGTGCGCCTCGGTGGTCTTGAGGTTGCCGATCGCGGCGCGCAGGGTGTAGCGGTCGGCCAGCCGGGTGTGCGAGAGCAGCACCGGGCCGGCGGCGTTGACCTCGTCGAGCAGCCGCTCGTTGGCGGCGTCGCGCTCGGTCCCGGACTCCCCGATCAGCCACCGGAAGCAGACCGTCGAGAACGGAATCGGCGCCGTCAGCTCGAAATCGGGCGCCGAGTCGATCTTCCGGGCCAGCCGCCGGGCGAGCCGGCAATGCTCCCGGATCCGAGCCTGGAGCCCCTCGACCCCGAAGGCGCGGATCACCATCCACAGTTTGAGCGCCCGGAACCGCCGGCCGAGCTGGACGCCGAGGTCCATCAGGTTGACGACCTCGGCCTCCCGGCTCTGCAGATAGTCGGGGACCAGCGAGAAGGCGCCGCGCAGCCCCTCGAGATCGCGCACGAAGAGCACCGAGCAGTCGACCTGTGTGAACAGCCACTTGTGCGGGTTGACGACGATCGAGTCGGCCTCCTGCCAGCCTTCGAAGTGGTGGCGGAGCTCGGGACAGACCGCGGCGCTGCCGGCGTAGGCGGCGTCGACGTGGAGCCAGAGCTGCTCGCGGCGGCAGATCGCCGCCACCTCGGCCAGCGGGTCGACGCTGGTCGTCGAGGTGGTGCCGGCGGTGGCCACCACCGCCATCGGCAACCGGCCGGCCGCCCGGTCGGCCGCCACCGCCTCGGCCAGCGCCTCGGGCCGCAGCCGGAACTCTCCGTCGCAGGGCAGCCGGCGCACGTTGTCGAGCCCGACTCCCAGGGTCATCGCCGCCTTGTCGCACGAGGAGTGCGCCTGGTCGCTCCAGTAGACGGTCAGCGGCGGCACCTCCGGCCGGCCGGCCAGACCGGCCTCGCGCACCCCGAGGCCGGGCAGCCGGTGGCGGGCGGCGGCCAGCGCCACCAGCGTCGACGTCGACGCCGTGTCGTTGACGTGCCCGGCGAACTCCTTCGGCAGACCCACCATGCCGCGCAGCCAGTCGCAGACCCGGAGCTCGAGCTCGGTCGCCGCCGGCGAGGTGCGCCACAGCATGGCGTTGACGTTCAAGGCGGCGGCCAGGGTCTCCCCCACCAGCCCGGGGCCCGAGCCGGTGATCGCGAAGTAGGCCATGAAACCGGGGTGGTTCCAGTGGGTCACCGCCGGCTCGATCAGCTCGCGGTAGTCCTCCAGGATGCGGTCCAGCGGCTCGCCGGTCGCGGGCGGCGCCGCCGGCAGCCGCGCCGCCACCTCGCCCGGCCGCACCCGCGGCAGCACCGGGTAGCGCTCGACCCCTTCGAGGTAGTCGGCGGCCAGGTCGGCGGCGCGATGGAGGGCGCGCCGCAGCTCGTCGCTCGGGAGGTCGCCGGCCATCGCGGCGCCGGCGTCAGCCCGCGGAACCGGCGACCGCCAGCTCCTCGTCGATCAGCCTGGCGATCTCGTCGTAGGGCTGGGCCCCCGACAGGAAGCGGCCGTTGATGAACAGCGCCGGGGTGCCGGTGACCCCGAGGCTGCCGCCGGCCTCGAGGTCGGCGGCCACCTGGTCGGCGTGGCGGCCGGAGTCCAGGCACTCGTTGAAAGCCCCGGCTTCGAGCCCCAGCCGCGCCGCCTTCTCCTTGAGCTGCTCCACCCCCAGGCTGCGCTGCTCCTTGAACATGGCGTCGTGCATCGGCCAGAACTTCTGCTGGTCGTGCGCGCACAGCGAGGCCTCGGCCGCCTTCTGGGCGTTGGGGTGGATGTTGTTGAGCGGGAACTGCCGGAACACCAGCCTCACCTTTTCGCCGTAGTTCTTGCGCACCTCTTCGAGAGTGGGCACCACCCGCCCGCAGAACGGGCACTCGAAGTCCGAGAACTCGACGATGGTCACCGGCGCCTCGGCCGGCCCCAGGGCCGGAAAGCCGTCGGCCTCGACCGGCACCCGGAAAGGCTCCAGGTAGCTGGCGTAGCCGTGCAGGATCTTGAGCTGATCCAGCAGCTCCTGGCGCGCCTGCTGGAGCCGCTGCTGCATCAGGAAGGCGCGGATCTGCCCCTCGACGTGTTCCTTGGGCTGCCGGATGCGCTCCCTGTTCTGCTCGTAGAAGGCGTCGACGTCGGCCGCCGTGGGCTCGCCGGCCTTGGCCGCGACCTCCTGCTGCTCGAGCTCGGGGCCCGAGATGCCCCGCGCCTTCGCCTCCAGCTCGACCAGCCGCTGCGAGGCCAGCTGCTCCAGCCCCCGCTGCAGCGCCTCGTGCCGCGCCCGCCGGGCGTTGATCAGCTCGGCCGCCACCACCCCGGCCACCTCAGCCTCGGTGATCTCCTCACCCCCCACCACCGCCAGTACCTGCTCGCCGGTCTCCTCGTCCACCGGCCGGTCCGCCACCACCACTCGCTCGCGCTGGGCCCCGCCGCAGGCAGCCAGCAGCAGCAGAGCAACAAAAGGACAGGTACGAGTCAAGGCGTCCTTCATAACGACTCCTCGGGGAACGCGAAGACGGGCGGGCGCCGCAATTGCGGTCGGCCTGGATCTTACCGGCCGTCTCCCAGAAGATTCAAGGTAGAAAGGAGGCGGCTGGTCGATGCGGGCATATCGTTGCTCCCGCACCGCCAGCCATGGTCGGATTCTCTGCCTGGACCCCTTCTTTCTCCCCGCATCGCCGGACCGTTCCGGGGCACCCACCCCGACGGCTCACCTGGGCGGGGGTCCAGCGGCGGGAGGGTCTCCCGGCGGGGACGGCGCCCTCCGCCCCGGATCGCCCCTAATCAGCGCGAAGCGCCTGAGGGGCGATACCCACCAACGACCTCCTTCTGAATCGACTCCGAGGCTGAGCCGTCAATCATCCCAGACGGGAACATGCGGGTTAAAGCGCCGGCGCCGCCGGGAGACCCTCTCGTCGCCCCCGGGGGCACGCAATCGGTCCGCGTTATCGCCCCGGACCGGTAAGGTGGTCGGCCACCAGCCCTTCGAGGATGCGCTCGGGAGGGATGCTGCGGAGGCGCATCCAGGTGGCGCCGGCGAGGTCCTCGGCGAGGGCGAGGAGGCGGCGGCGGACGGCCGGGGGGCGCTGCTTGAGGCCGAGGCTGGCGAGGACGGCGGCGGCGGCGGTCTCCCAGGGGGCGGCGGCCCTGGGGTCCTGCCAGCCGCCGGCGGCGTTGAGGGCGCCGGCGGCGGCCAGCAGATGGGCGGCGCTGCCGGCTTCGAGGAAGCGCGTGAGGGCGTCGTCGAAGGCGGCGGCGATCTCGGCCACGCGCTCGGCGTCGGGCCGGCCGGCGGCGCCGAGATAGACCGGCAGCGAGCGGCTGCGGATGGTCGGCAGCAGCTCGTGGAGCGACGGGGCGAGGAGCAGGAAGTGGCGCGGCGCCCGGTCGTGGGGCTCCTCCAGGGTCTTGAGCAGGGCGTTGGCCGACTCGCCGGTGAGGCTCTCGGCGCTGGCGATGACGAACACCTGGGCGCCGGCCTCGAACGGCGCCACCTGGGCGCCGCGCAGGAAGGCCTTGGTGGCGTCGACCGAGGTGGCGGTCTTGAGGTCGCGCTCGAGGACCTGGAAGTCGGGGTGGAAGCCGCCCTCGGCGGCCGACGGCCAGACCACCCGGCGGCAGTGCCGGCAGTCGCCGCAGGGCCGCTCCTCGGGCGCGGCGGCGCACAACAGGATGCGGCCCAGCTCGATCGCGGTGGCGCGGCGCGACTCTTCGTCTCCCCCGTGGACGATCACCGACGGGTAGAGGCACCTGGCGCGGGCCATCGCCACCGCGGCCTCGGCGTTCATCGGCCGGCTCCGAAGATGCTCTCGAGGGCGGCGGCGACCTGGGCGGCGGTTGCCTCGCGGCTACCCACCGAGTCGATCACGGCGTAGCGGCCGCCCGCTTCGGCCGCCAGCTCGAGGTAGCCGCGACGCACCCGCTCGTAGAAGGCCAGCTCCTCGCGGTCCAGCCGGTCGACCTCGCCGCGCTGGTGGCGGGCCGGCGAGCGGCCGCGCTGCTGCGCCTGCTCGGCGGGCAGATCGAAGAGCAGGGTGTGGTCGGGGACCCGGCCGCCGGTGGCGAGCCGATCGACGCGGTGCAGCAGCTCGAGCGGCACCCCCCGGCCGTAGCCCTGGTAGGCGAGGGTCGAGTCGGTGAACCGGTCGCACAGCACGTGGCGGCCGGCGGCGAGCGCCGGATCGATGACCTCCAGCAGGTGCTGGCGGCGGCTGGCGAAGATCAGGAGCGCCTCGACCTTGCCGTCCAGCTCTCCCCAGACCGGGTCCAGGAAGACGCCGCGCAGCGCCTCGCCGAGCGCCGTGCCGCCGGGCTCGTGGGTGGTCTCGCAGGTCAGCCCGCGGGCCTCGAGCCAGGCCCGCGCCCCTTCCAGGTGGGTCGACTTGCCGCTGCCGTCGAGGCCCTCGAAGGTGATGAAGCGGGCCGCCATGGGGCGCCCGAAGTTACCACGCGCTTGACATCCCGGGAGGCTTCCCGCAGGATCACCTACTGACCGGCCATCCTCCTGCCGCGGCCGGTTTCCCACCTTTCGCCGAAGCTCTCCCAGAAGAAGGATCCCGGCCATGCCGCGTGTTTTCGTACCCAAGGAGCGGGGCCCGTCCGAGACCCGGGTCGCGGCCACCCCCGAGACCGTCAAGAAGCTGGTCAAGGCGGGGCTCGAGGTCGCCGTCGAGCCCGGCGCCGGCGAGGCCGCGCATCTGCCGGACGCCTTTTACCAGCAGGCGGGCGCCACGCTCGCCGAGGACCCGCGCGCCGCCTGCGCGTCGGCCGAGGTGGTGCTCCGGGTCGGACCCCCGGAGGTAGGCTCGGAGGTCGGCGAGGTCGGCGCGCTGGCCGAAGGGGCGCTGCTCATCGGACTGCTCGATCCCTTCGAGCGGCCGGAGATGGTCGAGCGGCTGGCCGCCGGCCGGGTCAGCGCCCTGGCCATGGAGCTGCTGCCCCGGACCACCCGCGCGCAGTCGATGGACGCGCTCTCCTCGCAGGCCAGCGTCGCCGGCTACAAGGCGGTGCTGCTCGCCGCCTGGCAGCTGGGCCGCTACTTCCCGCTGCTGATGACCGCGGCGGGCACCATCCCCCCCACCCGGGTGGTGGTGGTGGGCGCCGGGGTCGCCGGGCTGCAGGCGCTGGCCACCGCCCGCCGGCTGGGGGCGGTGGTCGAGGTCTCGGACATCCGCGCCGAGGTCGCCGAGCAGGTGGCCTCGCTGGGCGGGCGCTTCATCGACCTGCCGATGGCCGAGTCGGGGGCCGGCGGCGGGGGCTACGCCCGCCAGATGAGCGAGGAGTTCCTGACCCGACAGCGCGAGATCCTCAAGCGCCACGTCGCCGCCGCCGACGTGGTGATCACCACCGCCGCGGTGCCCGGCAAGAAGGCGCCGCGGCTGCTGAGCGCCGACATGGTCGAGGCGATGCGGCCGGGGAGCGTGGTCGTCGACCTGGCCGCCGAGCGTGGCGGCAACTGCGAGCTGACCCGCCCCGGCGAAGAGGTCGATCACCGCGGCGTCCTGGTGATGGGCCCGCTCAACCTGCCCGCCGCCATGCCGCTCGACGCCTCGACGCTCTATTCCCGCAACGTGCTGGCCTTGCTGCTCCACGTGCTTGAGGAGGGCAAGCCGCGGCTCGACCTCGAGGACGAGATCGTGGCCGGCGCGCTGCTGACTCACGACGGCCAGGTCGTCCACCCGGCGCTGGTCGGCAAGCCGGAGGTCGCCAAGACATGATGGGCACGCTGCTGATCGGCATCTACGTCTTCGTGCTGGCGATCTTCGTCGGCTTCGAGATCATCACCAAGATCCCGCCGACCCTCCACACGCCGCTGATGTCGGGCGCCAACGCCATCTCGGGGATCACCCTGGTGGGCTCGCTGGCGGTCGCCACCACCGGCGCGGTCACCGCCAGCAACATCCTCGGGCTGCTGGCCATCGTCTTCGCCACCATCAACGTGGTCGGCGGCTTCCTGGTCACCAACCGCATGCTGGGGATGTTCGGGCGCAAGGGGGAGCGGCGATGAGTCAGCTGCTCGATTCCGTCGTCATCCCGGTCCTCTACCTGCTGTCGGCGGTGCTGTTCATCGTCGGCCTCAAGGGGCTGACCCGGGTGCGCACCGCCCAGCGCGGCAACGCCATCGCCGCCTTCGCCATGCTGCTGGCGGTGGTGACGACGCTGCTCGACCTGGGGATCGTCGACTACCGATGGATCGTCGCCGGTCTGGTGGTGGGCGGCGCCATCGGCACGGTGGCGGCGCTCAAGGTGGCGATGACCGCCATGCCCGAGATGGTGGCGCTGTTCAACGGCTTCGGCGGCGGCGCCTCGGCGCTGGTCGCCACCGCCATCGTCTGGACCGAGATCATCGAGCCGCAGGTGGCCGGCAGCGCCGCCGGTCAGCTCGGCGTCGACGCCGCGCTCACCGCCTTCCTCTCCATCCTGGTCGGCGCCGTGACCTTCAGCGGCAGCCTGATCGCCTTTCTCAAGCTCAACGGCACCCTGAGCGGCCAGCCGACCCTGGTGCCCGGCCGGCACCTCATCAACGGCCTGTTCGCCGCCGCCTGCGTGGCGGCCGGGCTGTGGCTCGCCTTCGGCGCCGCGCTGCCCGCCCAGATCGCGGTGGCGGCCGGGGTGCTGGCGGCGCTCAGCCTGGTGCTCGGGGTGTTGCTGGTCATCCCGGTCGGCGGCGCCGACATGCCGGTCATCATCTCGCTGCTCAACTCGCTCTCCGGCGTGGCGGCGGCGATGACCGGCTTCGTGCTGGCCAACAACCTGCTGATCATCAGCGGCGCGCTGGTCGGCGCCTCGGGGTTGATCCTCACCCAGATCATGTGCGTGGCGATGAACCGCACCCTCGGCAACGTGCTGTTCGCCGGTTTCGGGCAGGAGGGTGGCGCCGCCGGCTCGGGCGAGTACGGCACGGTGCGCTCCTACAGCGCCGAAGAGGCGGCGATGGTGCTGGAGAGCGCCGAGTCGGTGGTCTTCGTGCCCGGCTACGGGCTGGCCGTGGCCCAGGCGCAGCACACCGTCAAGGAGCTGGCCGGGCTGCTCCAGAAGCGCGGCGTCAGGGTCTCCTACGCCATCCACCCGGTGGCCGGCCGCATGCCCGGCCACATGAACGTGCTGCTGGCCGAGGCCGACGTGCCCTACGAGCAGCTGGTCGAGATGGACGCCGCCAACCCCGAGTTCAAGTCCACCTCGGCGGTGCTGGTGGTGGGGGCCAACGACGTCGTCAACCCGGCGGCCGAGAAGGAGCCGGGCAGCCCGATCGCCGGCATGCCGGTGCTCCAGGTCTGGGAGGCGGGGACGGTGATGGTCATCAAGCGCTCGCTGTCGCCCGGCTTTGCCGGCATCAAGAACGAGCTCTTCGAGTACGACAACACGATGATGGTCTTCGGCGACGCCAAGAAGGTGCTCCAGGAGCTGGTGGCGGAGTTCAAGTCGCTGTCGGCCGCGGCCTAGCCGCCCGCCGTCCCCTCGGGGGTACAATCCGGCGGCGATCCACCGCCCGCCGTCGCGCCGCGGCGGGGAGGCCGTCATGGGCGAGCAGAAGGTCAGCAGGGAAGAGGACTCGGCGGCGCTGCGGCTTTTCGCCCGCCGGCTGCTGACCGATCTGCGCGCGCTCGAGCGGATGCTCGACGAGGGGATCATCGAGTCCGACGTCAACCGCGTCGGCGCCGAGCAGGAGATGTTCCTGGTCGACCGCGACTGGCAGCCGGCGCCGGTGGCCCTCGAGGTTCTCGAGCGGATCGACGATCCGCACTTCACCACCGAGCTCGGCCGCTTCAACCTGGAGTGCAATCTCGACCCCATCCCGATGGGCGGCGACACCCTGCGCCGCCTTGAGGCGCAGCTCGAGGAGCTGGTCGGCGCCGCCCAGCGGGCGGCGGGCGACGTCGACGCCGCCGTGGTCCTGTCCGGCATCCTGCCGACGCTGGAGAAGTCCGATCTGTCGCTCGCCAACATGACGCCGCGGCCGCGCTATCACGCCCTGAACCAGGCGATGACCCGGCTGCGCGGCGAGCGCTACGAGCTCCGCCTCAAGGGCCGCGACGAGATCCACATCACCCACGACAACGTGATGCTGGAGGCCTGCAACACCAGCTTCCAGGTCCACTTCCAGGTGTCGCCGTCCAACTTCGCGCGGCTCTACAACATCGCCCAGGCGGTGGCGGCGCCAGGTCTGGCGGCGGCCACCAACTCGCCGTTGCTGTTCGGGCGGCAGCTGTGGCGCGAGACCCGGATCGCGCTCTTCCAGCAGTCGATCGACACCCGCTCGGCGACCGGCCACCTACGCGAGCAGAGCCCGCGGGTGAGCTTTGGCCGCCAGTGGGTCGACGACTCGGTGCTCGAGATCTTCCGTGAGGACGTCTCGCGGTTCCGGGTGCTGCTGGCCGCCGACGTCGAGCAGGACCCGTTCGAGGAGCTGGCGCACGGCCGGCCGCCGCGGCTCGAGGCCCTGCGGCTTCACAACGGCACCATCTACCGCTGGAACCGGCCCTGCTACGGCATCTCCAACGGCCGGCCGCACCTGCGGATCGAGAACCGCATCCTGCCGGCCGGTCCCAGCATCCTCGACGAGGTGGCCAACGCCGCCCTCTGGTTCGGTCTGCTGAGCGGCGTCTCGCGCACCGTCGGCGACGTCACCCGGGTGATGGACTTCGAGGTGGCGCGCGAGAACTTCGTGGCCGCCGCCCGCCTGGGACTGGGCGCCCACTTCCGCTGGCCGGGTCGCCACCACGTCTCGGCGCAGGAGCTGCTGCTCGAAGAGCTGCTGCCGCTGGCCCGCGAGGGGCTACAGATGGTCGAGGTCGACAGCTCGGACGCCGATCGCTACCTCGGGGTGATCGAGGAGCGCGTGCGGAGCTTGAAGACCGGCTCGCAGTGGCTGATCGACTCGCTGGCCGCTCTCAAGACCGAGGGGCCGGGCAAGCAGCCGGAGTGCCTGGCGGCGCTGGTGGCCGCCACCGCCGCCCGCCAGAGCCAGCGGCGGCCGGTCCACGAGTGGGAGCCGGCGGCGCTGGCCGAGGCCGGTGGGCGGTGGCGGCACTTCCGGCGCATCGAGCAGCTGATGACCACCGATCTGTTCACCGTCAACCAGGACGAGCTGGTGGACATCGTCGCCTGCGTGATGAACTGGCACCACATCCGGCACGTGCCGGTCGAGGACAACCTGCACCGGCTGGTCGGCCTGGTCACCCACCGGGCGCTGCTCCGGCTGCTGGGCGAGGGCCTGGCCCGCGACGGCAGCCAGGCGGTGCCGGTGAGCCAGATCATGGAGACCAAGGTGGTCACCGTCCGCCCCGAGACCTCGACCCTCGAAGGCATCCGGCTGATGAGGAAACACAAGATCAGCTGTCTGCCGGTGGTCGACCGCCGCAACCGGCTGGTGGGCATCGTCACCGAGCGCGACTTCATGAGCATCGCCGCCGAGCTGCTGGAGGCCCACCTCAGTGACGCGGACTGAGCGGTCGCGCGGCGGGCGCGGCGCGGGCCGGAGCTGGGTAGCAGGGCGTGCCCGCCTCGCAGGGCTGGTGGCTCTTGCGTCGCTACTCGTTGCAGTCGGTTCACGCGCCGCCTCGTTCCCGGCCGCCAGCGGCCGCGGTGGTGCCGTCGCCTCCGCGGAGGCCGCGGCGACCGAGGCCGGCCTGGAGATCCTGCGCGCGGGCGGCAACGCCGCCGACGCGGCGGTGGCGACCGCCCTGGCGCTGGCCGTGGTCCACCCGGAGGCAGGCAACCTGGGCGGCGGCGGCTTCGCGGTGCTGCGCCTCGGCGGCCGGCTCGAGAGCCTCGACTTCCGCGAGACCGCGCCGGCGCGGGCCCGGCCCGACATGTACCTCGACGCCGACGGCCGGCCGCGCCCCGAGGCCTCACAGGTCGGGCCGCTGGCCGCCGGCGTCCCCGGCTCGCCGGCCGGGCTGTGGGAGCTCCACCGGCGGCACGGCGCCCTGCCCTGGGCGCAGGTCGTCGAGCCGGCGCGACGGCTGGCGGCCGACGGCTTTCGGGTCAGCGCCCGGCTCCACCGGGCGCTCGCCGAGAAGACCGAGCTCCTCGCCCGCTTCCCGGAGACCGCCCGGGTGTGGCTGCCGGGCGGCGCGCCGCCCCCGGCCGGCAGCCGGATGCGGCTCCCCGAGCTGGCGGCGACGCTCGCCGCCTACGCCGAGCGCGGGCCCGAGGCGCTGACCACCGGCCCGCTGGCCGCCGCCGTCGAGCGCGCCTCGGCGGCCCACGGCGGCATCCTCGAGACCGCCGACCTCGCCGCCTACCGCCCGGTCTGGCGCCAGCCGGTGCGCTTCGCCGCCTTCGGCTGGAGCTTCGCCTCGATCGACCTGCCCTCCTCCGGCGGCATCGCCGTCGGCCAGGCCCTGCTCCAGCTCGAAGCGCTGGGCTGGCCGGCCTGGCCGCGCGGCGGCGCCGACCGCGCCCACCTGCTGGCCGAGACCCTGCGCCGGGTCTTCGCCGACCGCTTCCTGCTCGGCGACCCGGCCTCGACCGCCGCCACCGCCGAGCAGCTCCTGGCCGCCGATTGGCTGGCCCGCCGACGCGCCGACCTCGACCCGAACCGCGCCACCCCGTCCTCGGCGGTGGTCTCGGGCACCGGCCCAGGCGCTGCAAGCCCCGTCGCGGCTGCCGCCGGGGCGGCCGGGCCCACCGACACCACCCACCTGGCCGTAGTCGACGCCGCCGGCAACCTCGTCGCCCTGACCACCACCCTCAACGGCTCCTTCGGCTGCGGCCTGCTGGTGCCCGAGACCGGCTACCTGCTCAACAACCAGATGGACGACTTCACCACCGCCCCCGGCCGCCCCAACCTCTACGGCCTGATCCAGGGCGAGGCCAACGCCGTGGCGCCGGGCCGCCGCATGCTCTCCTCGATGTCCCCCACCATTGCCTGGCGCGACGACGAGGCGGTGGCCCTCGGCGGCCGCGGCGGCTCGCGGATTCCCACCTCGGTCCTCCAGGTGCTGCTCAACCTGCTGGTCGACGGCGACCCCCTCCAGGCCGCCCTCGACCGCCCCCGCCTCCACCACCAGTGGCTCCCCGACCAGATCTCCAGCGAGCCCGACGCCCTCGCTCCCGAGACCCGGTCGGCCCTCGAGGCCCGCGGCCACCGGGTGACCCTCGCCGACCCCGACCTCTCCAAGGTCCACGCCGTCCGCCTCCTCCCCGGCGGCCGCCTCGAAGCCGCCGCCGACCCCCGCGGCCCCGGCGTCGCCGGCGCCGTCGACCCCGACGGCTGAGGCCCGATCGAAGCGCCGATGCTCGATGCCAAGCCGTAACATGGATCGAGTGCGACGGAGCGTGGGGTGGCAGGCCTGCCGGGGCGCGACCCCGGAGTAGCGTCCCCGAGCCCAGGATCGGGGCGGAGGCGATGCATGGAGATTCGCGAGGACGATCTGTCGGGAATCGCGACGGTCCGCTTGCTCGAGGGGCATCTCGAGAACATGAAGCGGATTACGCCTCCCGGGAGCGTTCACGCTCTCGACGTGGAGGGGCTGCGCTCGCCCGAGATCACCCTGTGGTCGGCGTGGGATGGGGACGTACTGCTTGGATGCGGAGCGCTCAAGGTGCTCGGCCCGACGTCCGGCGAGATCAAGGCGATGCGGACCGACGAAGCGCAGCGCAGGAAGGGCGTCGGCTCGAGGATCCTCGAGCACATCATCGGAGAAGGGCGCCGGCGGGGCTACCGACACCTCTACCTGGAAACGGGCGCGCTGCCCGAGTTCGCGGCGGGCCGAGCCTTATACGCCCGGTACGGCTTCGAGCTCCGAGGCCCGTTCGGGGACTACGAGGAAGACCGGAACAGCGTCTTCATGGTGAAGGAGCTCTAGCAGCCCGTGGTGAAAGTCCGCCCGCCCGTCTGGCGGCGGGGCGGAGCCGTCTGCGGCGTTGCCGCTCCTCGACAATGGCCCGGCATTGCCTGCGTCGCGGCGCCTGGCATCCGGCCCCGCCGCGCTCGCCAGCCGACCCAGCGGACTTCCACCACGGGCTGCTAGGTCGGCGCTTCGCCTACCGTGTGGCTTCGCACAGCTCCTTGAGGATGCTCAGCGCCTTCGGGTAGGTCTCGAGCATGTACTTTTCAAGATCCGCCAGCGTTTCGAGCTCCACGGTGACTTCGGTGCCGCCCGGCGATTCGGTGAACGCGTAGGTCTCGTACACGGGAGCCCAGGCGCGCACCGCTTCGCTCGTGGTGTCCTCGACCCCGTTCTTGATCTCGCCCAGATGTCGGATCGAGACGTATTCGGGGCACCTGTTCTCGGCAATCTCCGCGACCATGCCGTCTCCATTCGGGGCCAGGAAGTGGATCTTGGAGCCCTCGTCCCAGGTGCCTTCGTAGTAGCTGCCCGCACAGAACGGCGACGTCCACTGCCTGTAGGTCTCGGCGCCCAGCATGGTGTCCCAGACCGAGCGCCTCGGCGCCTCGATCGAAACCGTGAATCTCAGCGTCTTTTTCATGCCCTCTCCTCGCAGCTACCGCGGCAGCGTGTACTCGAGCTGGTAGTCGTGCTGGCCGTCGACGATCTCCAGCTCGAGCACGCCGGCGATGCCGGCCAGGTCTCCGGTGCCGGAGGCGGGGACGATGGTGATCGAAAGCCGCTGATCGCCCGCGTGCATCGTCCCGCTGTGCTGCAGGACGAAGCTCCCGCTCTTGCCGTGGAGCGTGCCGGTGACCCGCTCGATGGCGACGTAGCCGGCCGAGCCCTGGACCGGCGTCATCGCCGTCAGCATCTGGCCCTCGCTGGTGCCGACGAGATCGCCGGTGAACTCCTTGGCCAGCGACATCCGGCCGAGGTCCACCCCCTCCAGCGACGACGCATTCCCCTGTGGCTTCATCTCGACAGTGAACGAGCCCCTGGCGACCTGCGACATGAGTTCTCCTTCCTGCGCGAAGGCGTAGCTGCCGATCGATCCGGCGAGGACGACCAACACCAGAACCGACACGTCGCCGACCCTTCGGGACGGCCGCGACGACATCAAAGGACCTTCTCGAGGAGCTTGACGAACTCCTTGGTGTTCTCCTGGATGTCGTCCTGGGTCATCTTGCGGGCGCCGCCGCCGGCGAGCTTGAAGCCCATGCCGGTGCCGACCCCGTAGCCGTGATAGAGGCCCACCTCCTCTCCGGTCTGGTGGTCCCGGAGGTGGATCTCGAAGATCGACCGCGACTTGCCGGCACCGAAGCCCACCACGTACCGGGCGGCGCGGCTCCCGGGCTCGACGGTCAGGTCGCAGTCGAGGCGCAGGTACCCCTCGGCGCCCTCCGCCGGCGCGCTCTCCAGCACCTCACCCAGCGCCGCGGACTCCCGCAGGTTGAGCAGCAGGTGCTCGACGATCTTCTCGTCGAGGAGCTCCTCGTCGATCGGCGCCTCGTTGCGCTCGTTCTTCCACTGGATGTCGGTAGCGACGTCGCCGATGTAGACCCCCTTATAGCCCTTCAACGCCTCGACGTCCTGGACCTCGAGCCACCGCCCCTTGATCTTGCCGGGGTTCTTGCCGACCGTCGTGCTGCCGTTGGCGAAAAGGCCTGTCACCGCGACCGGCAGCACCACCGCCAGCAGCCCGAGCGTCTTTTGCAGCTTGCCACTCATGGTCTCCCTCCTTTTTTTTGCGCCATCCGGCGGCGGTCGCTCACCGAAACTCCAGGCTGCCCTTCGGCGCGACGATATCCCACGCGGCCTCTGGGGGCTCATTGCAAGCCCACTTGTAGACTCACCGCTCGATGCCGGCGGGTCCGGCCAGCGGGCGGACCGGCGTCGAGAAGGAGGACAGGATGACCCGACTCGCGGCCACCGCAACCGTCTTCACCAGCACTTCTCGGGTGGAGTCACTCCGTCTCGGCGCCCTGGCGCTGCTGGTCCTCGCGGCCTGCAGCCAGCCGGCGCCCGAGCCTCCGGGCGAGCCGGTGCGGGTCGAGAGCACGGCGCTGGGGCTGGCGGTGGCGGCGTTGCCGGCGGCCCTGGAGGTGGAGACCACCGAGGGCGAGATCCTGGTGCTGCGTGGCCCAGGCGGCAGCGTCTTGACCGTCGAGGCCGGGCCCGAGGAGCGCGGCGGCATCAACCTGGTGGCGGCCGCCCGCGGCATGAAGGAGGAGTACGAGGCGCGGCCCGGCGGCGAGTTCTTCGGCAACCGCGAGTTGATCACCCCCGGCGGCGCCGCCTTTACCGCCCGCGGCGCCTGGGAAGACGACTCGGGCCAGCGCCTCGAAGAGACCCTGGTCCTCGCCCTCCACCCCACCGCCAACCGCCTGCTCACCCTCACCTACACCTACCCCGCCGCCGACGACTCCCAGGAGCGCGTCGGCCAGCTCCTCGAGCTGGTCGGCGAGCTCGAGCCGCTTCCGCTGCAGCCCGCAGCCCCCATCGAAAGCGAGTGACGTCCCCCTGCGGGCGGCGGCTGCCTACTGCCTAGCCCGCCGCCGCCCCCGCCGCCGGCTCGTCTAGCTCGCCGGCGTATTGGAGCTGGTGGAGGCGGTAGTAGATGCCGCGCTGGGCCAGGAGCTGCTGGTGGGTGCCCTGTTCGCGGAGCTCGCCCTTGTGAAGGACGAGGATGCGGTCGGCGCGGCGGACGGTGGAGAGGCGGTGGGCGATGACCAGGCTGGTGCGGTCGGCCAGGAGGCGCTCGAGGGCGGCCTGGAGGTGGCGCTCGGTCTCGGTGTCTACCGAGGAGGTGGCCTCGTCGAGGATCAGGATCCGGGGGTCGACCGCCAGGGCGCGGGCGAAGGCCAGGAGCTGTTTCTGGCCGACCGAGAGGCCGCCGCCGCGCTCGCGGAGCTGGTGCTCGAAGCCGTCGGGCAGGCGCTCGATGAACTCCAGGGCGTGGGCCTCGCGGGCGGCGCGGCGCAGGCGCTCGGGGTCGACCGTGGCGCCGAAGCGCAGGTTGTCGCGGACGGTGCCCGAGAACAGATAGACGTCCTGGAGCACCATCCCGGTGGCGCCACGCAGGGCCTCGAGATCCCAGCGGCGGACGTCGACGCCGTCCACCCGCACCGCGCCCGAGTCCACGTCGTAGAAGCGCAGCAGCAGGTTGGCCAGGGTGCTCTTGCCGGCGCCGGTGTGGCCCACCACCGCCACCGTCTCGCCGGGCTCGGCGCGAAAGCTCACGCCGCGGAGCACCGGCTCACCCGGCAGGTAGCTGAACGAGACGTCGTCGAACTCGATGGCGCCGGCCACCCGCCGCGGGCGGTGGGCCGAGGGGACCTCGCGCTCCTCGACCGGCTCGTCGAGCAGCCGGAAGATGCGCTCCGAGCTGGCCATCGCCGCCTGCAGGATGTTGTACTTCTCGGACAGGTCGGAGACCGGCTGGTAGAAGCGGCGGGCGTACTGCAGGAAGGCGACCAGCGCCCCCACCGACAGCGCCCCGGCCATCACCCGGCCGCCGCCGTACCAGATGATCAGCCCGACCCCCAGGGCGGTGATCAGCTCGACCCCCGGGTAGTAGAAGGCGTAGTAGAAGATGGCCCGCACGTTGGCCCAGCGGTGGGCGTCGTTGATACCCGAGAACTCCTCGCAGGCCAGCCGCTCGCGCTGGAAGAGCTGCACCACCGACATGCCGGTGAGGTGCTCCTGGAGGAAGGCGTTGATGCGGGCCAGCTTGACCCGCACGTCGCGATAGGTGCGGCGCGCCCCGAGCTTGAACCAGAGGGTCAAGAGCACCAGCAGCGGGATGATGGCGAAGGTCAGCAGCGCCAGCTGCCAGTTGAGCCAGAACAGCACCGCCACGATCCCGGCCAGCAGCACCACGTCGCCGAAGATCGACACCAGGCCGGCGGTGAACAGCTCGTTGAGGGCGTCGACGTCGTTGGTCACCCGGGTCTGGAGGCGGCCGATCGGGTGGCGGTCGAAAAACGAGATGGGCAGCCGCTGGAGGTGGCCGAAGACCTGGCGCCGGACGTCGGACATGATGTGCTGGCCCATCAGCTGCATGACGTAGGACTGGGCGTAGAGCACCAGGAAGGTGGCGCCCAGCGCGGCCAGGTAGACCAGCGACACGCCGGCCAGACCGGCGGCCGGCGACGGCGCCAGGCCGCGGTCCGCCAGCCAGCCGGCCACCAGGCGGCTGACCGCCGACTGCGACTCCGGCGGCTCTCCCGCCGACGGCCCCACGAAGAGGTCCAGCCCCACCGCCGTGGCCAGCGGTCCCACCAGCTGGAGCAGCGAGGAGAGGACGATCAGCAGGACCGCGAGCGCCGCCGCCCCCCGGTGGCGACCCACGTAGCCGAGCAGCCGCCGCATCAGGCGGGCGTCGTAGGCCTTGCCGAGCGCCTCCTCCTCGTGGAACTCGACCGGTTCGCTCATCGGGGGCCGCTCATCTCGCTTGGCTCGCGGCGGAGCATAACGCCGCGTCCCGGCGGCCGGCGGCCTGTGACCTTTCCCACAGTTTGCCGGCTCCGGGCTCTGATATAAGCTACTGCGCAACGCACTCTGTGCGCACGACTTATGCCGCCGACACTCAACACCCTGCTGAAGGCGATGGTGGACCGCGGGGCCTCCGACCTCCACATCACCACCAACTCGCCGCCCCAGATCCGCATCGACGGTGCGCTGCAGCCGCTCAACTACCCGGCGATGACGCCGGCCGAGACCAAGCAGATCGCCTACTCGATCCTCACCGACAAGCAGAAGCAGCGCCTGGAGGAGGTCCTGGAGCTCGACTTCTCGTTCGGCATCAAGGGGCTGGCCCGCTTCCGAACCAACGTCTTCCACCAGCGCGGCGCGCTGGCGGCGGCCTTTCGCCAGATCCCCTACGAGATCCGCGGCTTCCGCGAGCTGGGGCTGCCGGCGATCGTCGAGAAGCTGTGCCGCAAGCCGCGCGGGCTGGTGCTGGTCACCGGACCGACCGGCTCGGGCAAGTCCACCACCCTGGCGGCGATGCTCGACCGCATCAACCAGGAGCGGCGCGAGCACATCGTCACCATCGAGGACCCGGTGGAGTACCTGCACGGGCACAAGGGGTGCATCGTCAACCAGCGCGAGCTGGGCGCCGACACCCACAGCTTCGCCAACGCCCTGCGCTCGGTCCTGCGCCAGGACCCCGACGTGGTGCTGATCGGCGAGATGCGCGACTACGAGACGGTGGAGGCGGCGCTGCGCATCGCCGAGACCGGCCATCTGACCTTCGCCACCCTGCACACCAACTCGGCGGCCCAGACCATCAACCGCATCATCGACGTCTTCCCGCCCCACCAGCAGTCGCAGGTCCGGGTGCAGCTGTCGTTCGTGCTCGAAGGGATCATGTGCCAGTCGCTGCTCCACCGCGCCAGCGGCAAGGGCCGGGTGCTGGCGATGGAGGTGCTGGTCCCGACCACGGCGATCCGCAACCTCGTCCGTGAGGACAAGATCCACCAGATCTACGGCATGATGCAGGCCGGCCAGGCCAAGTTCGGCATGCAGACCTTCAACCAGTCGTTGGCCGCCCTCTACTTCAAGCGGCAGATCACCCTGCAGACGGCGCTGTCGCGCTCCTCGTATCCCGACGAGCTGCAGGAGATCGTCGCCCGCGGCGCCGGCTCGCTCAACCCGGCGCTGATGCAACAGGGGACCCAGCCGAGGAGCTGAACCGATGCCAAGTTTCGCGTGGAAGGGCAAGGGCCGTGCCGGCCAGTTCCAGGAGGGCATCCTGCTGGCCGACAGCCGCGATGCCGCCGTCGCCACCTTGAGGCGGCAGCAGATCCAGGTCACCTCGCTGCGAGAGCGCGGGCGCGAGCTGCCCTTCCTGCCCAAGCTGGCCGGCCGCGTCAAGACCCTGCGGGTGGCGATCTTCACCCGCCAGTTCTCGGTGATGCTGGACGCCGGTCTGCCGCTGGTCCAGTGCCTGGAGATCCTCGGCGAGCAGCAGGAGCACGCCCGCTTCCGGGAGATCATCAACAAGGTCCGCACCGACGTCGAGGCCGGCACCTCGCTGGCCGACGCCATGCGCAAGCACCCGGCCGCCTTCGACGACCTCTACGTCAACATGGTGGCCGCCGGCGAGGCGGGCGGCATCCTGGACATCATCCTGCAGCGCCTCTCGATCTACCTGGAGAAGGCGGTCAAGCTGAGGAGCCAGGTCAAGTCGGCGATGATCTACCCGGTGACCGTGATGGTCATCGCGGTGCTGGTGGTGTGGCTCATCCTGTGGAAGGTGATCCCGGTCTTCGCCCAGCTCTTCGCCGGGCTCGGCGGCCAGCTCCCCTACCTCACCCGGCTGGTAATCACGGCCAGCAACGCCATCGGCCGCTATTCGCTGCTGATCTTTCTGGGCCTCTTCTTCCTCGGACTGGCGGTGCGGGGCTACTACAAGACCCACCGCGGCCGGCGGGTGATCGACGGCTTCATGCTCAAGGTGCCGGTCATCGGCATGCTGATCCGCAAGATCGCGGTCGCCCGTTTCTGCCGGACGCTGTCGACCCTCACCGCCTCGGGCGTTCCCATCCTCGACGGGCTGGAGATCACCGCCCGCACCGCCGGCAACGCGATCATCGAGGACGCCATCATGGCGGTGCGCAAGAGCGTCGAGGAGGGCAAGACGATCAGCGGGCCGCTGGGCGAGACCAAGGTCTTCCCGCAGATGGTGGTGCAGATGATCAACGTCGGCGAACAGACCGGCGCCCTCGACCAGATGCTGTCCAAGGTCGCCGACTTCTACGAGGACGAGGTCGACACCGCGGTGGCCGGCCTGGTCAAGCTGATCGAGCCGCTGATGATCGTCTTCCTGGGTGCCGTCATCGGCGTCATCGTCGCCGCCATGTACCTGCCGCTCTACACCATCCTCGGCCGCATCGGGTAGGGCGGCGGCCGCCGCTTGTGGGCGGGAGGAGCGTCGGGTGACGTCCTCGACCATCGAGCCGACCAGCGGAGCACCCACCGCGCCGACCGGCCGGCGGCCGGCCGTCGACACCTCCGAGCTGGTCCTCGGCCGCGAGCCGCTGGCCCGCCAGCTGCGCTGGATGATCGGCATCCGGCTGGTGGTGGTCACCAGCGTGGTGCTGCCCTATCTGCTGCTCCAGCTGTCGGCGGCGACCGAGGCGCCGAGCTTCGACTTCCTGTATCTGCTGGCGGGCGTCACCTACGCCGTCAGTCTGCTCTACATCGCGCTCCTGCGGCTGCTGGCCGGGCACTGGGCGCTGCAGGCCTACATCCAGTTCCTCGGCGACCTGTTGCTGATCACCGGTCTGGTCTACTACTTCGGCGGCATCGCCAGCCCCTTCTCGATCCTCTACCTGATCGTCATCATCGTCGCCTCGACGCTGCTGCGGCGCCGCAGCGGCTTTACGGTCGCCACCACCGCCTGGCTGCTCCACGGCGCAGTGGTGGTGGGCGTCTATTTCCTGTGGATCCCGCTACCGCAGGGCGAATCGAGTCTGGTCAGCCAGGCCGAGAGCATCCCGCTCTGGCGGCTGGCCTACAACCTCTCGGCCCACGGCTTCGGCTTCTACGCCGCCGCGCTGCTGGCCTCGCGGCTGGCGCAGAGCGTCTCCCGCGCCGAGCGCGAGCTGCGCGAGAAGCGCGAGGACCTGGCCGACCTCCAGATCGTCCACCGCGACGTCATCGAGTCGATCCCCAGCGGACTCATCACCTGCGACCTCGAAGGCCACGTCACCAGCGCCAACCAGGCGGCCCAGGAGATCCTGGGACGGCCGGCGGGGCAGCTCGTCGGCCAGCCGCTGATCGACTCGGGCCTCTTCGACCGCCGGCTTTGGGAGGAACTGACCAGCGGCAAGGAGGTCGATGAGCGGTCGCGCCGCGAGGTGACCTATCCGCGTCAAGGCGAGCTGCGCTACATCGGCTACTCGGTGACCACTCTCACCAACGCCGAGGGCTCGCCGTCGGGCCACATCGTGATCTTCCAGGACCTCTCCGACTGGCGCAAGCTGCAGGAGGAGGTGCGGCTCAAGGAGCGGCTGGCGGCGGTGGGCGAGCTGGCCTCGGGAATCGCCCACGAGGTGGGCAACCCGCTGGCCGCCATCTCGGGCTCGGTCCAGATGCTGTCGTCCTCGCTCGACGGCGAGCCGGCCCAGAAGAAGCTGCTCCAGATCATCCTGCACGAGTCGCAGCGGCTGGACCGCACGGTCAAGGGCTTCCTGCGCTTCGCCCGGCCCCGCGATCGGGCCAGCGTGCGCTTCGACGTCGCGCGGCTGCTGGGCGAGAACCTGGAGCTGCTGCGCAACAGTCCCGAGGTCACCGACCGCCACCAGCTGCGGCTCGACCTCGAGCCGGCCTCGGTGTCGATCATCGCCGACCCCGACCAGGTCAGCCAGATCTTCTGGAACCTGGCGCGCAACGCGTTGCGCGCGATGCCCGACGGGGGTACCCTGCGGGTCGAGGGCGTGCTCCGCGGAGCCAGCTACAGGGTTCGCTTCGTGGACACCGGCCGGGGGATGAGCGAAGAGGAGCGCCGCCGCCTGTTCCACCCCTTCCACTCCTTCTTCGACGGCGGCTCGGGGATCGGCATGGCCATCGTCTACCGCATCGTCGAGGAGCACGGCGGGCGGATCACCGTCGACAGCCTGCCGGGCAAGGGGACCTCGATCACCGTCGAGCTGCCGGTGGGTGCGGGCGCCGCCGCCGGCCTCGAGGCCCGGGAGGTCGAGGCATGAAGGCGAAGATCCTGGTCGTCGACGACGAGCGCAGCATCCTCGACTTCCTGACCCTGCTGCTCGAAGAGGGCGGCTACCAGGTGGTCACCGCCGGCTCGATGGAGGACGGCCGCAGCAAGCTGGCGGCCGAGAGCTTCGACCTGGTGGTCTGCGACATCATCATGCCGGACGGCAACGGCCTCGACCTGCTGCGCGAGATCAAGGAGCAGGAGCCCCGCACCTCGGTGATCATGATGACCGCCTACACCTCCACCAAGTCGGCGATCGAGGCCATGAAGCGCGGCGCCTACGACTACGTCTCGAAACCGTTCGACGTCGACGAGCTGAAGGTGGTGGTGCAGAAGGCGCTCGAGAAGGCCCAGCTGGTCGACGAGAACGTCTATCTGCGCCGCGAGCTGGAGCAGAAATACCGCTTCTCCAACATCATCGGCCGCAGCCGCCCGATGCAGGAGATCTTCGCGCTCATCGAGCGCGTGGCGCGGACCAGCTCGACCGTGCTGCTCGAGGGCGAAAGCGGCACCGGCAAGGAGCTGATCGCCCGCGCCATCCACTTCCAGAGCCCGCGCTCCGGCCACCGCTTCCTGTCGGTCAACTGCGGCGCGCTGCCCGAGAACCTGCTCGAAAGCGAGCTGTTCGGACACGAGCGGGGCGCCTTCACCGGGGCGGTGCGCGACAAAAAGGGGCTGTTCCGGGAGGCCGACGGCGGCACCCTGCTCCTGGACGAGGTCAGCGAGACCAGCCCCTCGATGCAGGTCAAGCTGCTGCGGGCGCTGCAGGAGAAGAAGGTGCGCAAGGTGGGCGGCCACCAGGAGGAGCCGGTCGACACCCGCATCATCGCCGCCACCAACCAGGACCTCGCCAAGCTGATCGCCGAGGGCGGGTTCCGCGAGGACCTCTACTACCGGATCAACGTCATCCCGGTGCGGCTGCCGGCGCTGCGCGAGCGGCGCGAGGACATCCCGCTGCTGGTCGACTTCTTCATCAGGAAGTACAGCGCCGATCTGGGGATCGAGAACAAGCGGATCTCGGTCGAGGCGATGCGGGCGCTGGAGGCCTATCACTGGCCCGGCAACGTCCGCGAGCTGGAGAACGTCATCGAGCGCGCCCTGGCGCTGTCGACCGGCGAGGCGATCACCGTCGAGGACATCCCCGCCCACGTGCTCCAGAAGGCACCGGCGATCGGGGCGACGGTCACCATGCCCGAGGAGGGACTCGATCTCGAGGCCTGTCTCGACCGCATGCGCACCGACCTGATGGCCCAGGCCCTGGCCCGCACCGAGGGCGTCCAGACCCAGGCCGCCGAGCTGCTCCGGATGAGCTTCCGCTCGTTCCGCTATTACGCCAAGAAGATGGGCCTCACCGGCGGCGATGAGAGCCCCGCCACGGCCACCGCGCCGGCGGCCGAGGACTAGTGGGCGACTAGCCGCTGGTGGAGCGGACCGCCGTGGGCCGCGGCGCGCGGGCGGCGGCCGATTCGGCCGCGGCGCGGTTTCGCGCCTGGACGATCTGGGCGAGGATCGAGACCGCGATCTCGCCCGGCGAGTCGCCGCCGATCGGTAGCCCGATGGGGGCGGTCAGCGGCACGCCGGCGGCGTCGGGGTCGAGGCCGCGGGCCGCAAGCTCGCGCCGCACCCGCTCGACCTTTCGGCGGCTGCCCATCAGACCCAGGTAACGCAGCCGCGGGGGGCGCTGCCGGAGGATCGAGGAGAGCGCCTCGAGGTCGGTCTCCCAGCAGCGGCTGACCACCGCCACCAGCAGCTCGCGACCGGCCCAGGGGGCCAGGAAGTCGGCGCCGTAGTCGCGCTCCACCGCGGCGAAGAGGGTGCCCTCCGGGAACAGCTCCGGGCGCCGGAACTCGGGCCGGTCGTCGGCCACCAGCGGCTCGAAACCGCACAGCACGCCGCCCTCGGCCACCGCCTGCCCCACCGGGCCTCCGCCACAGATCACCAGCAACGGCCTGGCGCTCAGCACCTCGAGGAACACCTCGGCCATGCCGCCGCAGACCATGCCGGTGGCCTCGCCCTTGACCGCCTCTTCGGTGAGGTAGTAGCGCTTGACCTCGGCGCCGGGGTCGTTCTCCTCGAGCTTGGCGCGGGCGTCGGCCGCCACCAGCGCCTCGAAGGCGCCGCCGCCGAGGTTGCCGAAGGTGGCGCCGCCGGCGGCCACCAGAAGCTTCCAGCCGGGCTTGCCGGGGGTCGACCCTTCGACGCGCACGATCTGGCACAGCGCCGCGCGCCCCTCGGCGGCCAGCACCTCCTCGAGCCGGCTCAGGACGTCGGCAAGCTGCGGCACCACGGACATGCAAAAAGCCTAGCACGCGGTGCCGCGCGCTACGTACCCATACCGGCGCTACTAGTGGACCGTAACGGATGAAATCGTAGTGGATGATCGAGTCCACGGTTTCGAGGTCAAGGCGCGGCGCTGCCCCTCGAGTGCCAGGACGACGAGAAGACCCCGGCTCTCCAGAACTTCTGCTGGCCCATGTACAGGATCGACAAGCGCGACTGGCAGGGGGCGGTCGAGCTGCTCCAGACGGCGCTGGCCGATCGAGCCGAACCCGACGCCGGATCGTTCTCGAATCGCTACGGCAGGTTCACGGCCGAGGAGTACTTCCCCTACTACTGGCTCGGGTTCTGTCAGGTGAAGCGGCGCGATCGCGACTGCGCGAAGGCCCTGGCAGCGTTCGACGCCTCGCTGGCCAGCAACCAGCTCGCCGCCGACAAACGCAGGAAGCTGGACGCCATGCGGCGGCAGTGCGCCAGCTAGTGTGGTGTCTCCAACTTCGCCTTACCATCTAGGCGGTCCTCGCTGGCGCTGCCGGCGTTGCGCTTCCTCGACATAGTCCCCGCTATGCCTGCGTCAGCGCGCCTTGGCAGCACCAACGAATGACTCGCCCATATGGCAAGCCAAGTCGGAAACACCACACTAGCAAACCGGCGGGTTTGATTCCCGACCTCGGGTGACCGACAATCCGGCGGCCCCGGGTTGCACGCCGCGCGCATCGCGGCGCCGATCGAGCCGCTCGGGAGAGGTTTCCAGGTGAAAAGGCCCCCATCGGCTCCAGCAGGCTCGGCCGCAAGCCGGGCGGCACCGGTTCTCTCGCGAACAGCCCCTCGAAGGGGCCTCTGGGTGACGGCCGCCGTCGCCGCGCTCGCCGCCTTCGGTCTCTACGTCTGGACTGCGGCTCCCGACCTCACCCTGGTCGACTCGGGCGAGCTGGCGCTGGCGGCGGTGAACGCGGCCCCGGCCCATCCGCCGGGATTTCCACTGTGGGTGGCCACCGCCCATCTGGCGACCCGGCTGCCTCTGGCTTCTCCGGTGCGGTTGCTCAACCTGCTCTCGGCGCTGGCCGCGGCGCTCGCCGCCGGAGCGCTGCTGATCGCCGGCGAGCGGCTGCTGGCGGCGGTCGGGGGCGGCCATGACGGCGCCCGGCGGCGGCTGATCGCGGCCGGCGGTGGCGCGCTGCTCTTCGCCACTTCGCTCAATCCCTGGACCTGGAGCGCGCTGACCGAGGTCTACGCCCTCAACCTGCTGCTCGCCGCGGCCGCGGTGGCCTGCTTCGCAACCGCGGCAGCGGCGATAGGGCCGCTGGCAGGGGCGGGCTCCGCCAAACCGTCGGCGGGGCGAGCCGAGGCGCGAGCTGGTGGGGAGCCGTCGCCTGCCGCTGCGCGCTGGGCGGCGGTTGGCGTGCTGCTCGGCGTCCTCGCGCTCGCCAACCACCACGCCACCGCCGTGCCGGTGTTGCTGGCGCTCGGACTGCTGCTCTGGGGTCTGGCCCCGCGTCTTCTTCGCCATCGCCTCGTCGGCGGAGCGCTGGCGGCCGGCGGCGCTGCGACGGCCGCGCTCTACCTGTGGCTGATCCCCGCCACCGCCCGCGACCCGGGTCTGCGCTGGGGCGGCATCGACGGGCCGTCGCTGCTGCTGCGGCACGTACTCGGCCAGCAGTACCGGCTGCAGCTCGGCGGCGCCGGCGAGGCCCGGCAGGTCCTGGGCGAGTTTTTCGGCACCCTCTTCTTCGGCTGCGGGCTGCCGGTGGCGGCGCTGGTCGTCGTTGCACTGATCCTGCCGGGGGGCGGAAGGCCGCCCGAGCCGGCGCGCCGCCGCACGCGGTTCCTCGCCGCGGCCCTTCTGGCTCTGGTGGGCCTCAATCTCCTGCTGTCGGTCCTCTACGTGGCGGGCCCCGAGGACCGCATGGCCTACGACCTGCCGGCCACCATCGGTTGGTGCCTGCTGGCCGCCCTCGGGCTGTGGAAGCTCCTCGGCCCCGCACCGGGGGCGGGCCCGGCGAAGACGGAGGCGGGCGGCGGGTCTGCGGCGACCGCGAGACGCCGGGCGACGGCGCTCGTGATGCTGGTCGGCGGCGTCGCCTGGAACCTGTGGGCCAACCTGCCGCGCGCCGCCCTGCGGGAGGAGCGCAGCGCCCGCCGCTTCGTCGAGGAGACCCTGGGCGGGCTCCCCGACGGCGGCGTGGTGCTGACCACCGAGTGGAACCTCTACGCGCCCTATCTCTACCTGCGGCACGTCGAGGGTTACCGCTCCGACCTGCGGGTGATCGACCTGCTGCTGCTACGGCGCTTCTGGTACTACGACTATCTGGAGCGCGAGCTACCGGAGCTGGTCGCCGCCAGCCGCCGCGAGTTCGACGCCTTTCGCGAGCAGGTGACCCTCTTCGACCTCGGCCGTCCCTACGACCGCCGGCGGATGCAGCCGCTCTACGAGGCGCTCGTCGCCCGCTGGCTGGAGATCGGCCAGGCCGCGGGCGGCGCCTACGTCGACTGGACCAGCCGCGAGCACCCCCAGGAGGCGAGCTGGATGCGCCGCCTGCCGCTCGCGCCGGACGGCCTCTTGCTGACAGTGGCGGCGCCGGGCGCACCGCCGCCGCCCATCACGCCCAAGGACGCCGCCAACCTCGCCTACCTGCGGTCACGCCTCACCCCGGAGGCCCTCACGGGCGACCTCTCGAACCTCCCACCCCGACACCACCCGTACTGGCGGGTCTGGCGCAACTACCAGCTCGCCGTCGAGGCCTCGCTGCTGCTCGCCGCCCGCCGTGGCGGCGAGGCCCTCGAAGAGCGCCGCCGCGCCTACGCCGCCTGGTACCCGGAGATCGACCTCGCCGTCGAGCGGGTGCGCGCTCAGTCCGCGGGGTGACGGTCAGTCGTACAGGCGCGCCAGGGCGGCCAGATCGGCCGGGTGGAGCGCCGGGCCGCGGCCGTCGGCGTGCACCGGGCCGTCGAGCAGCGCTTCGGAGGCGCCGGCCCAGGCCAGCCCGAGGGCGTGGCCCAGCTCGCGGGCGAAGACCTCGGCGGTGCCGGCCGGGTTGGCGTAGAAGTAGCACGCGCTGCCGTCGTTGGTGACCACGTCGGCGCCCAGGATCTTGAGGAAGGGGCGATCGCGAAAGCGGCCCTGGGTGGCGACCCGCTCCACCTGGCACTCCTGGTTGCGTCCGTTGTCGTACCAGACGCCGGCCACCGCCAGGATGCCGCCCTGGGTGCAGCGGAAGGAGCCGGCGATCTCGTCGCCGGGGTCGCTGAACAGCAGGGTGTTGAGCCCGTCGGGTGCCCGCAGCCCGCTCTGCGCCCGGGTCTCGCCGCCGGCGGTCAGCCGCACCCGCCCGCGCCGCCAGGCCGCGCGGGCGCGGGCGAAGGCCAGCTGGCCCGACCCGGCGCCATCGAAGCCGCGCACGTCGAAGGTCCAGGGCACCCGCCGCCGCTTGTCGAACTCGAACCAGCGCAGACCCAGCCCGGTGCAGCGGTCGGTGAGCACGGCGGGGGCCGCGCCGAGGGCCAGGTCGGCGCGCTCGGCCGCGCTCAGGAAATAGCTGGCCGGGCGCCGCGGCTGGTGCTCGCGCTCCGCCAGCCAGTCGACGAAGGCCTCGAAGTCGCGGGCCTCGCCGGCGACCCCGGCGGCCGGCTGGAGACCCGGCTGCGGCGCCAGCGAAGACGCTTCGTTGAGATTGCGCAGCGCCAGCCGCCGGCCCCCCGCTTGGACCTCGTGGAAGGCGCCCAGCATCAGATGGAGGACGGCATAGGTGCCGTCGCGGCGCGGCGTCAGGAACAGCACCACCCGCTCGCCGACCGCGAAGGACGGAGCGCCCCAGATCCGCAGCCCGACGCCGTCGGGGCCGATGCCGCCGGGCACCCGCACCACCACCGTGCTGCCGGCGACCCAGCCCTCCAGCACCCGCTCGACCTGGATGAAGTAGTCGGTCGACGGCGGTCCGGCGATCGGCGCCGGCTCGGAGGCCAGCACCGTGGCCTGGACGATGACCGCCGCCTGCTCGGCGAGGTCGCGATCGGCGATCGGCAGATAGCTGGTGGCGCCGGCGGCGAGAGGCAAGGCCAGCGCCGACGCCGTCAGCGCCGCCAGGACGAAGCTCGACCGCCGCTGGGCGCTCATCGCCGTCTCACCCGGAGGCGCCGGAGGCCTCCTTCGTGGTGGAGCCGGTGGGCTTCGCCCCGCCGGACTTGCCGCCCTCGGCCTTGCCCTCCTTGGCCTTGTCCTTCGCCTCCTTGGCCGGGGCCGACACGTCCTTTTCCTTGGCGGCGTCCTTGGCCGTCTCCTTGTCCCTGGCACCTTCACCTTCGCCCGAGGCGCCCTTGCGCGCGTAGTCGGTGACGTACCAGCCCGAGCCCTTGAACTGGAAGGCCGGGGCCGACAGCAGCCGGCGCATCGCCCCGCCACAGTGCTCGCAGGCGCCGAGCGGCGCGCCCCCCACCCGCTGGATGACCTCGACCCGGTGGCCGCAGCCTTCGCACTCGTATTCGTAAAGCGGCATCGGTCGCTCAGCTCGCGCGGATCACTTCGGAAACCGGTCGCCGCTGGTCCGCAGGCGGATCTTGACGGGGCCCGTGGTCTGACGTTCGGGGTGGCGCGGACGGATGAGGTGCAGCACCTTCAAAGCGTAGAGGATCTTAGCATTCTCGGCCGGAGGTCGCGGCCCCTGCGAGCACAGGTCGTAGAGGGTCTTGCCGCCGTCGACCAGCCGCAGCAGCGCCAGATCCTCGCCGTCCATGCCGGTCTCGATCAGGTCCTCCACCCGGTAGCAGGGCTCGAGCACGGTCTCCCGGCGGCCGATGCGGGCGACCAGCTGCTTGGCGTCCGGCGCCCGTTTGATCCCTTCGACGATCACCTGCCGGATCGGCAACCGGATCTGGACCATCTCCTCGTCCTTGAGCTCGCCGAGGCCGAAGGTGACCTGCCCCTGCTGCCAGTAGAAGAGACTCCAGACGATGCCCTCGATCTGCTCGCGAAGCGCCGTCAGCACCTCGGCGGGCGACAGCAGCCCGCGCTCGACCAGCAGCACCCCGAAGCGCTTGTTCGAGCTCTGCCGCTGGCGGGTGATCTCGTCGAGCTGCCGCGGCGAGATGCGTTCGTGGCGCTTCAGGTGGGCCCCCAGGCTGTCTGCGAGATCGGTGGAGCTGGCGTGGATGAGGTAGCCGTCGCGGATGTAGACCCGCTTGACGACCTCGCCGGCGCGCGCCTCGACGATCCCCGGCACCCGGAAACGCTCGATCGTGTAGAGCATCTCCGGCAGCGTGGTCTCGGCCAGGTCGCCCCGGTATTCCAGTCGCCGGTTCATCGACGTCGCGCTCTCCGCCGGCGGGCGAGAAACTTACTTAAGATACCACCGTGATCGACCCGAGCGCGGCCTGGGAGCGGCTGGCGGCGCATCTGGCGCCGCTGCCGACGGTGGAGCTCGACCGCCGGCGGGCGGCCGGCCGGGTGCTGGCCGAGCCGCTCACCGCGACGCTCGACGTGCCCGGGGTCGACGTCTCGGCGATGGACGGCTACGCGCTGACCGCCGCGGTGCGCGAAGGCGACCGGCTGCCGGTGACCGGCCGCATCGCCGCCGGCGACGCGCCGGGTCGCGGCCTCGCCGACGGGGAGACGGCGCGGATCATGACCGGCGCGCCGGTGCCGGCCACCGCCGACCGCGTGGCGCCGGTGGAGCTCACCGACGGCGGCGATCGCGAGGTCGTCTTCCACGAAGGCGTGCCGGCCGGCGCCCACATCCGGCGGCGCGGCGAGATCGTCCGCCGCGGACGGCCGCTGCTCGAGGCCGGGGCGCCGCTCACCCCCGGCGCCCTGGCGCTGCTCGCCACCCACGGCTATCGCACGGTGCCCGTCCACCGCCCGCCGCGGGTGGCGGTGCTGGTCACCGGCGACGAGGTGGTGCCGCCCGAGGCCGAGCCGGCTGCCGGACAGCTGCGTGACTCGCACACCGACTTCCTGCTCGCCGCCGGCCGCAGCCTGGGGCTGGAGCTGGCGGAGCTGGGGATCGTCGGCGACCAGCGCCAGGCGCTCGACCGCCGGGTGCGCGAGGGCCTCGAGGCCGACGTGCTGCTGGTCACCGGCGGCGTCTCCAAGGGAGAGTTCGACTTCGTCGAGGACGTCTTCCGGCGCGCCGGCTGCGAGGTGCTGTTCGACTCGGTGGCGATGCAGCCGGGCAAGCCGCTGATCGCCGCCCGGCACGCCGGCGGCTTCGCCTTCGGGCTGCCCGGCAACCCGGCCTCGGTGATGGTCGCCTTCTGGCTGTTCGTGCGGCCGACCCTGAGGCGGCTCGAGGGCCACGCCGACGGCTACTGGCACGGCGCGCTGGAGGGCCGGCTGGCGGCGCCGCTCCCCGGCGCCAAGGGACGCGACCGGTTCCTCGCCGCCGAGGTCGGCTTCGCCGGCGGCCGCCTGCGGGTCAAGCCGGTCCCGCCCCGCGGCTCGCACGACCTCGCCGCCTACGCCCGCGGGTCGGCCCTGGTGCGGGTGCCGGCACACGCCGCGCCGGCGCTCGCCGGCGCGCGCTGCGAGGTGCTGCCGCTGGCCGACTGGCGGGGCGTCATCTTGCCGTCATCCGACCCGGTCTAGCCTCACGTCGCAGCCTGGGACGGGGCAAGCGACGATGACCCAACACCCTCTCGGCATCCTGTTCATCGAGGAGCACTCGGACTTCCGCGAAGCCGCCCAGGAGCTGCTGGCCGCCCTCGGGCATCGGGTGCTGGCGGCCGGCGGCGCGCGGCAGGCACTCGACCTGCTCGATCGGCGCCGGCACGAGATCGACCTGCTGGTGGTGGACGCCTATCTGTCGCCGTCGGGCGGTGCCGAGCTGGTGGAGCGGGCACGTGACCGCCACGGCTGGATGCCGGCCCTGCTGCTGAGCGGCTTCGGCGAGGACGAGCTGCTCAAGCGCCGGGCGGCGGCGGCCGGGCTGCCGCTGCTGCCCGTCCCCTTCACCGCCGACCAGCTGGACGCCGCCGTGGATCGCGCCTGGGCGGAGCCGCCGGTCGCGGCCGTGCCGGCGGCGCCCGCGCCGTCGCGCGCGAGGCGTCCCGGCTGGGTGGCGCTGGCCGCCGCCCTGGGGCTGGCGGCCGGCACCGCCATGCTGGCGCGGCGGCCGGCGCCACCGCTGCCGGCGCTGCCGGCGATCGAGGCGGTGCGGACCTCGGCGGTCGAGCCGCTCGAGCCGCTGGGCGAGCTGGAAAGTCCGCCGCTAGGTCTCGCCTGGCGTCCGGTGCCCGGCGCCGCGAGCTACCGGGTGGCACTGCTCGGCGTCGACGGCACCGAGCTGTGGCGGCGCCAGGCCGAGGCGCCGGCGGTCGAGCTGCCGGAGCAGACGCGCGGCGAGCTGCGTCCGGGCGTCGTCTACTATTGGCGGGTCGAGGCCTTCGACGCCGCCGGCTCGCGGCTGGCCTCATCCGACCGAGCGCGCTTCCGGCTGCGGCCCGGTGCCGCCGCCGGGACGGGAGACGTACCATGACCCGACAGCCACGTCCGATCCGGTCTCGCACCGTGCTGGCCGCGCTCGCGGCCGCGGTGCTCGTTTCGATCCTGCTGCCCGCCATCGCCGGCGGCGACGACGCCCTGGTGGTGCGCGCCAACGACGCCATCGGCGAGCCCGGCGGCCTGGTCGCCGTCGTGCTGCGCACCTACGCCTCGCGACCGCTGGGTCAGGGCCAGATCTGCCTCCAGGCCGGCCGCCAGGGCGGCGGCGGGGCGCCCGGCGAGGGGCCGTTCGCCTCGCTCGAGAGCTTCCGGGTCTTCGCCGGCCGCCGCGACGCGCTGAGCGTCGCCGGGCTGGAGACCGCCGACGGCGGCCAGACCATCGTGCTGCAGTTCGACTCCTCCTCGGGCAGGGTCAACCGCACCGATGGTCCCCTGGCGGTGCTCTACTTCCGCCTGCGGACCGACCTCGCCGCCGGGCGGCGCTTCAACGTCCGCGTCGACCCCGCCGAGACCCTGCTCTTCGACGCCGCCGGCAACCCGGTGCTGGTCGAGGGCCGGGCCGGCGAGCTGCGCGTCCGCCGGCCGGGAGCGCGGTTCAGGGTCGAGGCCGAGGGCGACCGCGTGGTGCCGGGCGAGATCGCCGACCTGGGGATCGAGACCTTCGAGCCGTTCGCCGTCGCCGGCGGCCAGCTCGCCCTGCGCTGGGACCCGGCGGTGGCCGCCGGCCCGCCCCAGGTGCGGATGGACCGGCGTCACGGCCGCCGGCGCTTCACCGTCGACGCCTCGACCCCGGGTCTGGTGGTGGTCACTTTCACTTCGCCAAACGCCTCGCTCAACACCGTGCCCGGACAGCTCGTCTCGGTGCGGATCCCCACCGACCCGGCGACCCCGGTGGGCCGGCGCAGCCGGGTGCGGATCGACCGCGCGCTGAGCTTCCTCGAGGACGCCGAGGGCGATCTGCTGCCCCTCCGGCTGCGCCGCGACCTGCTCGAGTTCGAGGCGGACTAGCCCGGGCGCCGGCGCCAGCCCCACCACGCCAGGACGGCGGCGGCCGCCAGGCCGGCGAGCAGCGCCGCTCGCGGCCGGCGCCAGCCGGGACCGGCGACCGGCGGCGCGGCGCCGACCAGCACGTAGCCGGCCCACAGATGCGGGGCCCGCCAGCGGGGATCGGCCCGCAGCCGCTGCTTGGCGCGGCGCAGCGCTTCGGCCGGCGGCCGCCCGCGGCCGAGCTGGAAGTAGAACTGCTCCATGAAGCCGGCGGCGACGACGTCCCCCACGTCCCACAGGGTCGCGACCACCGCCGGCGAGCCGGCCGCCAGCACGGCGCCGGTCAGGGTGGTGAGGGCGCGGCCGCGCTCGGCGCCGGCGGCCGAGCGGCAGGCAGCCAGCACGGTCAGCCGGGCGCGGTAGTCGAGCCGCGCGATCTCGTCCGCGTAGAGCAGGCCGTCGTCGCCGCCGGCCGGGGTCAGCAGCACCGCCGCTCCGCGGCTGGACAGCTCGTCGAGCACGGTGTGGGTCGCCAGGTGGACCACTCGCGCTCCACGCTCCACGGCCCCGCGAAAGGCGGCCTCGGTCGCCCGCTCGCCGGTCCACAGCTGGTGCCCGCCGGGTAGCAGAGAGGCCGCCGTCTCGAGCTCGGCCAGCGCGCCGGGGAGCGGCGTCAGCCCGAAGCGGACGGCCAGCGTCGCGGCCGCCGAGCCCGGCCCGCCGGCGGCGTCGGCCAACCGCGGCGCCCCGAATCCGGCCAACACCCGCGGCGGCCGGCCGGCCGCGGCGTGCGCCGCCGTCGACTCCGGCGCCGCCGCGGGCCGGGTGACGGCGGGCGTGGCTCGTTCCGAGCCGGACGGCTGGAGCGCCGAGCCGCTGGGCAGGTAGCTCACCGTCGCGCGCTCCACCAGCGGGGTGCCGCGATGGTCCGGCGAGGCCAGAAGCTCGAAGGGCAGATAGTGGAGCGGCCCGTCGGGCGCCACGTAGAAGATCCGTCTCGCCGGCCAGGCCCCGGTCGCTGCGGGCAGCAACGTGCGTGAGAGCTCGGCCAGCTCCGCAGCCGGCGGCTCGCCCCCGGCTGCCAGCCGCCGGTGGAGGCTTCCGACCCGCTCCAGCACCGGGCCCGACGCCCCCAGCTCGACCAGCTCGACGCCGTCCCGGGTGACGATCCACAGGAACAGCTCCCCGTCGCCGGCGAAGTACTCGAGCAGCCCCGCGTCGCCGAGCCGTGCCTGCAGCTCGGCGACGGTCAGCGGGTGGCTGGTGCCGGCCGCGGTGCCCGCCACCTGGAAGCTCTCCGCGGAGGCTGCCTCCCCGGCCGCGCCCTCCCCGCGAGAAGCTCTCGGTCGCGCGTCTTTCGAGGGCGATTCGGGACCGCCGGGCGCCGCGCGTCGACCCGCGTGCGGCCCGAGGGCGTCCAGCAGGTCGCGGGCCTTGGCGCGCTGGACCAGCTCGAGCGCCGCTTCGGCGTGGCCCCCGGACGGCTCGCCCCGGGCCAGCTCGGCATGGATCGACACCGCCGCCGCGTAGACCGCGCGCTTGTCGCCGAAATAGCCGGCGCGCAGCGCCCCGCGCTCGAGGGTGGCACGCTGGGACTCGATCAGCTCGAGCGCCGGGGCCAGCCGCTGGAGGGCGACCGGCAGCTCGCCGCGGCCGCGCGCCACCCGCCCCAGCCCCTCGAGCGCCGACCATCGTCCCTCGACGTCACCGCTGTCTTCAGCCAGCTCCAGGCTGCGGCCGAAGAGCGCCGCGGCCTCGGCCGGGCGACCCCCGGCCAGCACCACCCGGCCGAGCGCGTAGCGGACGCGGATCTCCTCGGCCCGGTCGCCGCTCTCCACCGCCAGCTCCAGCGCCTGGCGATAGGCCGCCTCCGCCTCGGCCGGCCGCTCGAGATCGAGCTCCAGGGCCAGCGCCCGGTTGAGCGCCGCGTTGGCGAGACCCGCGCGATCGCCGGCCTCGCGATAGAGCGCGGCCGCCGCCTCGAAGCGCCCGAGCGCCGAGACCGGATCGCCCAGGTTGCGATAGACGACGCCGCTGTTGATCAGCAGCGAGGCGCGCTGGCGGGGATCGAGCGCTCCCTCCGCGGCCAGCAGCCGCGCATAGAGCGCCAGCGCCTCCTCGAACGCCCCGAGCCGCTCCAGCACCACCCCCCGGTTGAGGCCGGCGGTGGCCAGCTGCGACCGGGTCCATGGCGCTTCGCCGGCCGCCGCCGCCCGCTCGGCGGCCTCCGCGTGACGCCGCAGCGCCTCGTCGTAGCGCCCGGCCAGCGTCGCCAGCACCCCGAGGTTGGCGACGTTGACCACCTCGCCCTCGGCGTCGCCCAGCTCGTGATTGAGCTCCAGCGCCTCCTCGTAGGCGGCCGCCGCGTCGTCCAGGCGGCCCACCGACTGCAGGGCCAGGCCGAGGTTGTTGAGGGTCCGCGCCAGCCGGCGGCGGTCGCCGGCGGCCCGGCGCAGCTCGAGCGCCGCCTCGCACTCCGCAACCGCCGGACGGTAGTCGCCGCGATCGTGTAGCAGGACGCAGGCGTTGTTGCGCGCCGTGCCGGCGGCCTCCAGATCACCGGCGGCGGCAGCCTCGACGGCCACCGCCCGATAGGCCACCAGCGCTTCCTCCAGCCGGCCCTGCCGGTGGAGCTTCCTTGCCTCCTCGAGCCCGGCGGCCAGCGCCGCCGAGCCGGCCAGCAGCCCCAGCAGCAGCAGGGCCGAAGCCGGCCGGGCGGGCCTCCGTCGCGGGCTCCTGCCAGCTCCGGGGCCCATCGGCGACAATTGTGGCACGGCGGGCCGGGCCGGCCGGCGGCGGGCTTCGTACCAGAGCCAGGACGCCGTCAACTACAATCACGGCAGCTTCGAGATGCGGATCCTGGTAGTGGAGGACGAGGCCGTCCTGGCCGATGCGATCGTCGAGGTCCTGCGCGACGAGGCCTACGCCGTCGATCTGGCGACCGACGGCACCGCCGCCTCGGAGCTGATGGAGGTCAACACCTACGACCTGGTGGTCCTCGACTGGACCATCCCGCCGCCCAGCGGCATCGAGCTGCTCACCGAGTGGCGGGCGGCGGGGCGCGCCACCCCGGTGCTGATGCTCACCGGGCGCGCCGAGGTCGAGGACCGGGTCAGCGGTCTCGACTGCGGCGCCGACGACTACCTGACCAAGCCGTTCTCGCTGGCCGAGCTGCTGGCGCGGGTCAGGAGCCTGTTGCGGCGCCGGGACAAGCCGCTGCAGACGGTGCTGGCGGTGGACGACCTGGAGATGGATCGCGCCGCCCGCCAGGTGACCGTCGGCGGGGAGCCGGTCGAGCTGTCGCCCAAGGAGTTCGCGCTGCTCGAATTCCTGCTCCGGCGGCCCGACGAGGTGGTGACCCGCACCCAGCTCACCGAGCACGTGTGGGACGACTCCTTCGACGCGATGAGCAACGTGGTGGACGTCACCGTCTATCGGCTGCGCAAGAAAATCGACGGCGACCGGGAGCTCAAGCTGCTGCACACCCTCAAGGGAGTCGGCTACGTGCTCCGCAGCCGGCGCGCTTGACCGGTGCCCCGCCCCCGCCAGCCCGAGCCCCAGCGCATCGTCCAGGAGGCGCTGCGCCACTGGTACTGGATCCCGCTCGCCGTCCTCGCCCTGGGCGCCGGGTCGATCGCCCTGCTGCTCGGCAACCACTGGATCGGCGAGCGGCTGATCGCCGAGGACCGCGCGCTCGAGCACTCCGCCTCCGAGATCCAGACCCGCACCGCCCTCGCCCACCTGTGGATCGAGGAGTACGTGACCGGCGACCGTGTCGACCTGGCCGAGATCAGGGACCACCTCGAGCGGTCGGCGGACCTGCTCGGGTCGATCCTCGCCGCCGAGGCGCGGCGACCTCGGTGGTCGCTGCTGGTGCCGGCCGGTCGCCCCGGGCTGGGGCAGCTGGGACCGGCGCTGCGCGGCAGGCTCGAGGAGTTCACGCGGCTGACCATCGCCCGCGAGGCCGGCTATCCGGCCGGTGAGCCGGTGGGGGTCGGCTCGCCGGCCGACGTCGAGTACGACCGCGTCTTCCACGCCCTGTTCGACGACCTCCGAGCGCTGGACGCGCTGCTCACCGCCCGGCTGGCGGCGACCGAGGCGCGCTCGCTGCTGCTCTACCGCAGCACGCTGCTGGCCTGGGGGCTGATCGTCATTCTGGCGGTGACCGGGCTGTGGGCCCGCGAGCGCCGCCGCAAGCAGGCCGAGGACGCGCTGCGCGAAAGCGAGGCGCAGCTGCTCCAGGCCCAGAAGATGGAAGCCGTGGGGCGGCTGGCGGGCGGCATCGCCCACGACATCAACAACTACCTGGCGGCGATCACCGCCCAGTGCGAGCTGGTGCGGCTCCAGTCCGAGCCGGGGAGCGTGGTGGCCACCAAGATGGACGCCGTGCTGGCCACCGCCGCACGCTCCTCGACCCTGGTCAAGCGGCTCCTGGCCTTCAGCCGGCGCGAGCCGGCCAACCCCCAGATCGTCGACCTGAACACCGTCGCCGCCGGGCTGCGCGGCATGATCACCCGGCTGCTCGGCGAGGACATCCGGCTCGAGACCCGCCTCCAGACCGGTCTTTGGCCGGTGCGGATCGATCCTTCGCAGATCGAGCAGGTACTGCTCAACCTGGTGGTCAACTCGCGGGAGGCGATGCCCACCGGCGGGGCGCTGGTGATCGCCACCGAGAACCGGCCGGCGGGCGAGCTGACCGACGAGCTCAAGGCCCAGGGGGCGCGCGGCGACTACGTCCGCCTGGCGGTCACCGACTCCGGGTGCGGCATCCCCGGCGACGTCCGCGACAAGATCTTCGAGCCCTTCTTCACCACCAAGGACCGGGCCAGCAACAGCGGCTTGGGGCTGGCCACGGTGCACGGCATCACCACCCAGAACGGCGGTCTGGTGACGGTGGAGAGCGAGGTGGGAGAGGGCACCGTGTTCGCCGTCCTGCTCCCCCGCTCGGCGGGCACGGCCCCCTCCGAAGCACCGGCCGGGGAGCCCGCCGCCAGCGCCCGCGGCACCGGGAGCCTGCTGCTGGTGGAGGACAACGACGAGCTGCGGGAGTCGCTCCGCGGTCTGCTGGAGGCGCTCGGCTACTCGGTCCACGCGGCCGCCGACGGCATCGAGGCGCTGCGCCGCTTCGACGCGCTCGAGCGGCCGCCCGACCTGCTGGTCACCGACGTGGTGATGCCGGGGATGAGCGGCCGCGAGCTGGTCGAGCGGCTCCAGCAGCTGCACGCCGATCTCAAGGTGCTCTACATCTCCGGCCACACCGACGGCGTCATCCTGCGCCACGGCGTCGATGCCGGCACCCCCGAGCTGCTGGCCAAGCCGTTCACCTCGGCGGCGCTGGCCGAGAAGCTGCGCCAGCTCCTCGACCGCTAGCAGCCAGTGGCCAGCTAGTCCGTTCACCGTCCTGTCATCCGCGGCCCGCTAACTTGCGGGCAACGGGTCGGGGCAGCGTTCCGGGGCATCCCGCCCACAGCCGCCACGGCCCAGCGCGAGAGAACCCGAATCGCCTTCCTCGGAACCAACCCACCGAGATCCCTTTCGAAACCACTCCTCCTTCTCGACCTGCCCTGTCTCTCGCGCCGCCCGCCGGCTCCTCCGGCGGGCGTTTTGTTTTCGGGCGCGGGAGGACCCTCCTCGCGTCTTCCGATCAGCGGCCGGCCGCCGTCATCCTGCGGTCATCCGCTGTCGGGCAGACTGGTTGAACGGGAATGGCTGGACGGTCACGGTGACTCAGTTGGACCGTATCGCAGCGCCGACGCCCTCTGGCGCCTTCCAGATAGAGGGGCGCCGCGCCTTGGCGATCCTCCGCGACCCGGCCGACCTCGCGGACATAGCTACCCCGGCGGCGGAGGCCCCGTGGAGCCGTAGGGGATTCAGCGCGCCATCTGCGGCCCGGCTACCCCTGGCGGGCCGTTTGGGCCAGAATGGGCGCTCTACCCGAGCCGCTCCCTCCCGCCCTCCAACGAAAGGCAGGCCCCCGGTGCCGCGAATCTCCGTCGTTGCTCGACCCTCTGCGCCCGCGCCGGCCGTCCGGTTTTCCATCCCGCCGGCGCCCCCTACCCTGTTACGCGCCAAGGCGCCGCCGGCCGCCCGGAGACCTTCCACCCAGATGCTTTTTGCGGCGACGGTGGCGATCCTCGCCCTGGCGGCCCACTTGCCGGCTACGGTCGTCGCTCAGGAAAGGGGCGCCCCCGACACCGAGACGGCTCGGCACGAACCGCTCCGAACGACTTCTCAGGGGGAGCCGACCCACGGGGCTGCGACCGATGAGGCCCGCCCGAGCGGCCGCGACAACCACCTGCACGTCATGGGTGGGCGGCTCGCCGAGGACGCCGTGCAGATCGCCGGCCTGGCACCCGAGGATGACGGCCCGGCCGCCTGCGTCGACGGCTTCGCAGGGCCCTATCCCTGCGAGCGGGTGGACCTGGCGGCCCATCTGCCGCTGTCGGCGATCGGCGGCGGGAGCGGCACCGACGTCTGGGGCTGGACCGACCCGCTGACCGGCAGCGAGTACGCCCTCATGGGGCGCTCCAACGGCACCGCCTTCGTCGACGTCACCGACCCGGAGAACCCGGTCTACCTCGGCAACCTGCCGACCCACACCTTCGCCACGAGCTGGCGCGACATCAAGGTCCACCAGAACCACGCCTACGTGGTGGCCGATCTGGCCGGCGGCCACGGCCTGCAGGTCTTCGACCTCACCGAGCTGCGCGCGGTCGCCAACCCGCCGGTCACCTTCAGCGAGACCGCCCACTACGCGGGCTTCGGCAGCGCCCACAACGTGGTGATCAACGAGCAGAGCGGCTTCGCCTACGCGGTGGGCGGCGACTGCTCCGGCGGGCTCCACATGATCGACCTCCAGGACCCGCTGGCGCCGCAGTTCGCCGGCTGCTTCGCCGACGACGGCTACACCCACGACGCCCAGTGCGTCGACTACGCCGGACCGGACCCCGACCACGCCGGCCGCGAGATCTGCTTCAACTCCAACGAGGACACGCTGACCATCGTCGACGTCACCGACAAGTCGGCGCCGGCGCAGCTGTCGCGGACCACCTACGCCGGGTCGGGCTACGCCCACCAGGGCTGGCTGACCGACGACCACGCCTACTTCCTGCTCGACGACGAGCTCGACGAGTCGAGCTTCGGGCACAACACCCGGACCCGCATCTGGGACGTCAGGGACCTCGACGCGCCGCTGGTGATCGGCGCCTACGACGGGCCGCTGCCCTCGATCGACCACAACCAGTACGTGCACGACGGCTACCTCTACCAGGCCAACTACACCAGCGGTCTCAGGATCCTCGACCTCGACGACGTCGCCGCCGGCAGCCTCGTCGAGGTCGCCCATTTCGACATCCACCCGGCCACCGACGCGCCCGGCTTCAGCGGCGCCTGGAGCGTCTACCCGTACTTCGCCAGCGGCACGGTGGTGGTGAGCGGCATCGGCGAGGGGCTGTTCGTGCTCCAGCCGCGGCTGTGCGCCGACCCGCAGCCGCCGGGTGGTCTGGTCGCTACGCCGGCCGGCGACAACGCCATCCACCTGGACTGGAGCGCCGGCGGCGAGCCGGGGGTGACCTTCGACGTCTACCGCTCGTTCGGCGGCTGCCCCGGCGGCGCCTTCGAGCGGATCGCCACCGGCGTCGCCGCTACCGACTACACCGACGCCACGGTCTCGGGCCTGGTGGAGTACGCCTACGTGGTCACCGCGGTGGACGAGAGCGGCTTCTGCGAGTCGGCGCCCAGCAACTGCGCCTCGGCCTCGACCACCGGCGAGTGCAACGCGCCGCCGGTCTTCGGCGGGCTGACCGCGGTCGACAACCCCGCTGCGGCCGACTGTGCCCTCGACCTCGCCTGGGACGCCGCCACCCCCAACTGCGGGGCCGGCGTCACCTACGCGGTCTACCGCGACCTGAGCCCGGGCTTCGTCCCCGCCGCCGCCAACCGGATCGCCTCGGGCGTCGCCGGCACCGGCTACTCGGACGGCACGGTCCAGCCGTTCCAGCCCTACTGGTACGTGGTGCGCGCCACCGACACCGGCAACGGGGTCGAGGACGGCAACCTCACCGAGCGCTCCGGAGTCGCCACCGGCCCGGCCACCGACGGCCCGTGGTCGGCCGGCGCCGAGGTCGGCGACCCGACGCTGCTCTATTTCTCGTCGGCCACGGCCGGCGACCTCGAGCGCCACCTGGGCTGGGAGCTGTCGGAGGCGCGGCAGCACTCGGGCGCCCGCAGCTACCACTCGGGCTACGCCAACGGCATCTGCGTGGCGGTGGCCACACCGCCGCTCGAGCTGACCGCCGGCGAGTCCCCGGCGCTCGACTTCTGGACGGCCTACGACGTCGAGTTCGAGTGGGACGGCGGGGTGGTCGAGCTGTCCACCGACGGCGGCGCCAGCTGGTCGCTGCTGCCGCTGGTGCCCGACTATCCGGACGCCTTCCGCGCCAGCGCCGACGCCTGCGGCTATCTCGAGGGCCATCCGGCTTTCACCGGTACCGACCTCACCTGGCAGCAGCACGCCGCCGACCTCGCCGCCTTCAGCGGCCAGACCGTGCAGGTGCGCTGGATCTTCTCGACCGACGGCTCGGTGACCGCCGAGGGCTGGTACATCGACGACGTCACCGTCACCCACGTCCAGGTGCCGGGCCAGTGCGTTCCCGGCGGCGGCATCTTCAGCGACGGTTTCGAGTCCGGGGACTTCTCGGCCTGGTCGGGAACCGGCGGCTGAGCGGCCCGGGCCATCGGGTCCCGACCGGGGAGCGGCAGACACCTGTCATTGCTCGGTCATCCGCTGCCCCCTAGCCTCGACGGCCCGGCCCGCTGCCGGACGCGCCGGCTTCCACCGGCGCCAGCGGGGCGGACGAGCCTCTGAATCATGGCCACCCACCTCGCTCGCCTCGCCCTCGCCCTGGCCTGGCTGCTGGGCCTCGGAGCGCTGGCGTACTTCGCCTGGCAGGGCCTGCCCTACTACCTGACGCCGCTCATCGAGCGGCCCCGCCACCCGCTCTACTGGACCTTCAAGCCGGGGGGCAGCCTGGGGCTGGCCTTCGGGATCACCGGCGCCAGCCTGATGGTGGTGATGCAGCTCTACACGCTCCGCAAGCGGGCGCGCTGGCTGCGCCGCGCCGGGGCGCTCCGCTGGTGGCTGCGGTTCCACATCTTCTGCGGGGTCACCGGCCCGCTGTTCATCCTGCTGCACAGCTCGTTCAAGGTGCAGGGCCTGGTGGCGCTCAGTTTCTGGTCGATGGTGGCGGTGGCGCTGAGCGGGGTGCTGGGCCGCTATCTCTACCAGCTGCTGCCGCGCCGGCGCTCGGGGGCCGAGCTGACCCTGGACGAGGTGCGGCGGCTGAGCGACGAGCTGACCGCGCGGCTGCAGGAGGGCTTCGGGGTCGAAGAGGCCGAGATCGAGCACCTCGACCGGCTGGCGACGGCGGGGCTCGAGCCCGACGCCGCGCTGCTGCCGCTGCTCTTCAGACTGCCGTTCGACGGTGTTCGCCTGCGCTGGCGGGTGGGGCGCTGGCGACAGGGCCTGCACGCCAAGGTGCCGCGCGGGACGACGCGGCGGCTGGCCCGGCTGGCGCTGCGCCGCGCCCAGCTCCGGCGGCGCTCGCTGGTGCTGTCGCGGCTCCAGGAGCTGTTCTACTACTGGCACGTGCTCCACAAGCCGTTCGCCGTCGTGATGTACCTGTTCATGTTCGTGCACATCGGCGTGGCGACCGCCACCGGCTACGCATGGACGTTCCGCTGAGGCCTCCGGCGGACGGGGAGCCGCCGCGCCTGCCCGGTCTCGGCCTCCCCGGCGCCGCCCTGCTCCTGCCGCTGGCCCTGCCGCTGGTCCTGACGCTGGTCCTGGCGCTGGCGCCGGCCGGGCCCGCCGGCGCCCAGCTCTCGCCCGGCAAGTTGAGCGCCCCGCACGCTGCGCTCGAGGGCAGCGCCCGCTGTCTCGACTGCCACCAGGCCGGCCAGGGGGTGTCGGCGGAGAAGTGCCTGACCTGCCACCGGCCGCTGGCGGCCCGGATCGCGGCCGGCGCCGGGCTCCACGCCCGGCCGGACCATGAACGCTGCGAGAGCTGCCACATCGAGCACCACGGCCGCGAGTTCGAGCTGGTCTGGTGGGGGGACGACGGCATCGAGGGCTTCGACCACCGGCAGACCGGCTACGCGCTGGAGGGCGCCCACGGCGGGCTCGAATGCCGCCGCTGTCACCGGCCCGAGCTGGTGGCCGATCCGGGCCCGCTGCGCGCGGCCGGCAAGGACCTCTCGCGCACCTTTCTGGGTCTCGACCGCTCGAACTGTCTGTCCTGCCACGAGGACGAGCACCGCGGGCAGTTCGAGGCGGGCGCCTGTCTCAGCTGCCACCGGATGGACGCCTGGCGGCCGGCGCCGCTGTTCGATCACGACCGCACCGCCTTCGCGCTGACCGGCCGCCACCGGCAGGTGGCCTGCGCCGGCTGTCACGCCAGCCAGCAGGCGGCGGACGGCGACGACTGGGTGCCCTACGCCGGGCTGGCCTTCGCGCGCTGCACCGACTGCCACCGCGATCCGCATCAAGGGCGGCTGGGGGCGACCTGCGAGAGCTGCCACACCACGGCCGGCTGGCGGGGCGGCGCCCAGCAGGGCTTCGACCACGAGCGGACCCGCTTCCCGCTCCGCGGCCGCCACCGGGGTCTGGCCTGCGAGAGCTGTCACCGGCCGGGCCAGATGCTGGCCCTGCCCCGCTTCGAGCGCTGCGCCGACTGCCATCGCGACCCCCACCTCGGCCAGTTCGCCGGGCGCCCCAGCAGCGGGCCCGGCGGCGGGCCCGGCGGCGAGCTGGGTGGGGGCGCCTGCGAGGACTGCCACACGGTGGACGGCTTCCAGCCCTCGACCTTCACCCTGGAGCGGCACCAGCGGTCGGGCTATCCGCTCGAAGGCTCCCACCTGGCGGTGCCCTGCACCGCCTGCCACGCGACCCTGCCGGTGGCGGAGCTGGCGGCGGTGGCCGGATCGGCGCCGCCGGGTGGCCTGCTGCCGGGGCAGACGACGGCGATGCGGTTCCGCTTCGCCGGCACCCGCTGCCAGGACTGCCACGGCGATCCTCACCGGGGCGAGGCCGACCGCTTCGTGGGCCCCGAGGGCTGCACCGCCTGCCACTCGCTCGACGGCTGGCGGCGGATCGCCTTCGACCACGACCGCACCGACTACCCGCTCGAGGGCGCCCACCAGCGGGTCGCCTGCCTGAGCTGCCACCCGGTGGTCGAGGCCGGGACGCCCGCCGAGCGGATCCGCATGCGGGGCCTGGAGACCAACTGCGCCGCCTGCCACCGCGATCCCCACGCCCGCCAGCTGGCGGCGCCCGACGGCGGCCCCCGCTGCCAGAGCTGCCACGTGACGACCGACTGGCGCCGGCTGCTCTTCGACCACCAGCGCGACGCCGCCTTCGCCCTGGACGGCGCCCACCACCGCACCCCCTGCGCCGGCTGCCACCGCCCCGAGACCGTCGACGGCCTCACCTTCGTGCGCTACAAGCCGCTGCCCACCGACTGCGCCGGCTGCCACGCCGGCAGCGGGCGGTAGCCACCTATCATCTTGCTGTCATGCACAACGCGAAGAATGCCCCTGTCGTGCGTAAGACCTCCTCTCCGGGGCTCCTCGCCGCCGCCTGTCTGGCGGCCCTGTGCTGGTCGTCGGCGGCCGGCGCCCAGGAGGGCCCCACCCCGCAGAACCCCCACGGCGAGCTCGACGCCGCCTGCAGCGACTGCCACGCCACCGAGGGCTGGCGGCCGCTGCGCGAGCCGCTGCTGTTCGACCACTTCGAGACCGGCTTCCCGCTGATCCTGGGTCACGAGGCGGTGGAGTGTCTGAGCTGCCACCTCGACCTGCGCTTCCGCCGGGTGGCCACCGCCTGCGCCGACTGCCACCAGGACCCCCACCGGGGCGAGCTGGGCTTCGGCTGCGAGGAGTGCCACTCGCCGGCCGGCTGGGACAACCGGCGGCAGATGTTCGACGCCCACGGCGGCACCCTGTTCCCGCTCGCCGGCGCCCACGCCACCCTCGACTGCGCCGCCTGTCACCAGGGGGCGCCGCCCTTCGAGTTCGCCGGCACGCCGCTCGAGTGCATCGAGTGCCACGCCGAGGACGTCGCCGGCGCCGAGCTGGACCACGTCGGGCTCGGGTTCCCCAGCGATTGCGAGCTGTGCCACAGCCCGCTGGGCTGGGAGCAGGCCCGTTTCCGCGGCGGCTTCGGCTTCGACCACGACCAGTTCTTCGAGCTCACCGGCGCCCACCGGCCGCTCGACTGCCGCGACTGCCACGCCGCCGGCTTCGCCGGCACGCCGACCGACTGCGTCGCCTGCCACCGCGACGACTACGACGCCACCACCGACCCCGATCACGCGGCGGCCGGCTTCCCCACCGACTGCGAGGTCTGCCACAACACCTCCGACTGGGAGGACGCCGACTTCGACCACGACGAGATCTTCCAGCTCACCGGCGTCCACCGCGACCTGGGCTGCGAGTCCTGTCACTCCCAGGGCTTCGCGGGCACCCCGACCGATTGCTTCTCGTGCCACGCCGACGACTACAACCAGACCGACGACCCCGACCACGCGGCGGCCGGGTTCCCCACCGAGTGCGAGCTGTGCCACAACACCACCGACTGGGACGACGCCGAGTTCGAGGACCACGACGCCCAGTACTTCCCGATCTTCTCGGGCAGCCACGCCGGCGAGTGGTCGGTCTGCACCGACTGCCACACGGTGCCGTCGAACTTCGGGATCTTCGAGTGCATCGTCTGCCACGAGCACAGCCAGGAGGAGATGGACGAGGAGCACGAGGACGTCGAGGACTACGTCTGGGAGAGCACCGCCTGCTTCGCCTGCCATCCCACCGGTGAGGAGTGAGGGAGTCGACACCTTGAGCGCTGATCCCCGAACCGGGCGGCCGCGCCGCCGCGCCGCCCGCGCCGCCCGCGCCGCCCTCGGGCTGCTCGCCCTGGCGGCGTCCGTGGCGGGCCCGCCGGCGGCCGCCCAGCCGGCGGCGGCCGAGGCCGGGGCGACCGAGTTCTCGGTCCGCTACCGCTCGAACGGCACCGTCTACCTGGACGCCGGCCGCCTGGCCGGTCTGGCCGAGGGCGATCGCCTCGAGGTGGTCCGCGAGGGCCGGGTGATCGCCGAGCTCGAGGTGCTCTTCCTGGCCGACCACTCGGCCTCCTGCAACGTGCTGGTGGAGCGCGAGACCATCGAGCCCGGCGACGCCGTGCGGCGGCTCGGGGAGACGCCGCCCGCGCCCGCCGAGCCGGTGGCCGCGCCCTCGACGGCGGAAGCCCCGGCACCGGAAGCCACCGCACCGGAAAGCACGGCAGCCGGGACCACCGCGCCTGAGCGCCCGGCCTACCCCCCGCGCCCCGCCCGCCGCCCGCAGACCC
>JBFGCA010000013.1:0-58552 GCA_041567315.1 Thermoanaerobaculia bacterium
CCGGCAGCGGCTTGGCCGCCACCAGCACGTCCCCAGGCCGAGGCCGCAGAGGCGTCGAGCCCGCCGCCGGCCGCGAGGCAGCCCGGAACCCGGGCGCCGCGACCTCGACGTCGAGGTCGCCGATCGGCCCGCCATTGCGATTGTCGAGCACCAGCCACAGGCGGGCGGTCTCCTCGAAATGGACCGGGGCGCGGTCGAGGTGCGCGTGGACTCGCAGCTCGGGCTTGGCCGGATCGCCGGCGCTGGCCCGCGGCAGAGCGGCCGACCGCTCCGGCGCCAGGAGGGTGTCTGCGGTGGCCTTGAACAGCGCAAAGAGCAGCGCCGCCAGGACCGCCGCGCGGAGGATGTCCGGTCCGCGAGAGCGCAGCCACTCGGCCCACCGGCCGGGATCGCCCGGCCGCGCTCGCTCCTCGCCTGCCGTCTGACCGGTCGCCAGGTCGTTCAAGGCGTGGCCTCCGGGCGCCTCCCTCCGGCGCCCGCGGCCTGCACGGCGGGCGGGGCGAGGAAGGCCTCGCAGCGGGCGCGAAGGGAGTCGTCCCGGCTGGCGTCGAAGCCCGGGCAGGCCTGCTGGACGAGGCCGCGGAGGCGGTCGAGGACGGCGGTCCGCTCGGCCGCGGGCCCCTCGGAGGCGGCCCAGTCACGGTAGGCCGACTCCAGCCGCTCGAGACGCTGGCGGTTGCGGTTGGCGAAGGCGTCGGGCTGGGCGAGCAGCTCGCCCAGCACCTGGCGCGAGGCAGTCTCGACGGTGGCGGCGTCGCCGGGGTCCAGCTCGAGGACCTCGCGCAGGTAGCCCGAGCCCCACTGGAAGCGGGTGTAGGGGCCGCGGGCCTCCTCCCAGGCCCTGCGGAACCAGTCCAGCGCCTCCCGCGGCCGGCCCGCCTCCTTGTGGATCTCGCCCAGCCAGGACATGTAGTAGTGGGGCTGCCGGGTGTCGGCCATGCGCTCGGCGAGGAGGGTCTCGGCCTCAGCCAGCAGCCCGGCGTCGGCGAGCAGCCCGGCCATGGTGTTGAGCACCGCCTGCAGCTCGCCCTCGCCCAGTTCCTGGGCGCTCGCCCAGGCCACCCGCTGGCGCAGATGGGCGAGCAGCGCTTCGGGGAGGGGCGCCTCCTCGCCCTTCGCGAGGCGCTGGAGCGCCAGACGGGGCCGCAGCGCGCTCAGCCGGTCGGTGACCGACAGCGATTCGTCCTCCTCGGCGGCGGCCGCCGCCGCCAGCCAGGCGGCGACCAGCTCGGCGCGCCGAGGCGCGGGCTCCGGATAGAGCAGCTCGACGGTGTCGGCGGCCCCGTAGAACAGGAAGAACAGGTTGGAGGCACGCTGTCGCGGCGCCGCCAGCAAGGCGCCGACCGCCTCGGCGAGGACGTCGCGCTCTTCGTCGGGGAGGGCAGCCGCGCCGCCGGCCGCCTCGTCGCCCGCGGTCCTGGCCAGGGCGTCCACGTAGAGCGCCAGGAACCGCGACCGCGTCACCGCCAGCTCCGGCGGGGTCTCCTCCCACAGCCGCCGGAACAGCTCCCGCCGGCGCTCGGGCTCGGGCGCCACCCGGTCGTCCTGGTCCCACGAGTGGAAGGCCAGGAGCTCGAGGTCGCGGGGCGCCGCGGCGGCCGGTCCGGCGGCCGTCACCGCCCCCAGCACCTCGCCCACCGGCCGCATCCGGTCGAGCGCCGCGTCCAGCACGCCGGTGTACTCCTCCACCGGGATGCCGCTCGTCATGCGCAGGATCTCCTCGCCCTCGGGGTCGAAGACGATCACCGTCGGATAGCCGACGGCGCCGAAGCGCTCACCCAGGCTCTGGGCGCGCTCGGTGTCGCCGTCGAGATAGAGGGCCACGAACCTGCGGCTGGCGGCGACGAACTCGGGGCGGCGGAAGACCTTCTCCCGCAGGTAGTGGCACGGCGGGCACCACTCGGCGCCCCAGTAGAAGAACAGCGGCTTGCCCTCGGCCCGGGCGGTGGCGAAGGCGGCCTCGACGTCGCCCTTGAACCAGTCGATCCCGGCGCCGCCGGCGAGCGGGCCGGGACCGTCCTTCGAGTCGCCCTGCGGGCCCGTTCCGCAGCCGGCCAGCAGCGCCAGGGCGATCGCCGGCAGAAACCCGAGCTTCGTCACTCCACGTCGCATCTGCCGCTCCTCCCGAATCGTCGGCGGCCACCCAGGCGACGCCCGCCGGTGCCGTCCGGCCGCGCCCGAGCATACGGCACCGCCGCCTGATAGGATGCCCGGGCCCGCCGATCCACGCCGTGCGCCGACGCCGCTGGCATCGCTCTCTCGACCACGCCCCGGCTGGTAGACTGCCGCCGCCCGGCGGCTGCGACGACGCGGCCGGGCGCCGGGCTCACCCGAAAACCAGACCGCACCCGGGCGGCCGGCCACGACGCGCCGGCACCGCCCGCTTGACGACCCCCCAGATCCCAGGAGGCTGTTCATGCCGGATCGATTCCCCATGGAGGCGGTGCTGCGCAACGGCAAGCGCGTCCTGATCCGCCCCTTCACCCAGAGCGACACCACCGACCTCTACTCCTTCTTCCAGCGGCTCCCCGCCCAGCTGCGGCGCTTCGCCTGGGACAACATCGACGACCGCGGCCTGGTCGAGACCTGGGGCCGCAACATCGACTACGACAAGGTGCTGCCGCTGATCGCCATCAACGGCCAGCGGCTGGTGGCGGACGCCACCCTGCACCGCCGCGAGCGCGGGCCGCTACGGCTGGTGGGGCGGGTCAAGTGGCTGATCGACCCCGACTACCGCGGACAGGGGCTGGGGACGACCCTGGTCAACAGCTTCATCTCGATCGCCCGCAAACAGGGGCTGCGCCACTTGACCTGCATGCCGATAGCCGAGCTCGAGGAGGACGCCATCCGCACCCTCGAGGGCCTGGGGTTCGAGAGCTACCCGATCCGCGGCTACGGCACCGACCCCGACGGCCGGCAGTACGACATGGTCAAGCTGGTGCTGAAGCTCTAGCCGCGCTCAGGGATTGACGATCACGTTGCCCGGCTTGCGGGGCGGATCGTCGCGCGGACGCACCTCGACTGGCTCGTTGTCCTTCCACTCGGGGGACAGCTTGGCGTTGATCTCGGCCCACTCGGGGTCCTCGTCCTCGGTCTCCACGATGGCGTCGATGGGGCAGGCCGGCTTGCACAGGCTGCAGTCGATGCACAGCTCCGGGTCGATGACCATGAAGACCTCGCCGTTGTACTCGCCCGGGTAGATGCAGTCCACCGGGCACGGCTCGACGCAGTCCGCATAGCGCTCGCCGAGGCACTTCTCCGTGATCACGTAAGACATCGTCGGTCTTCCCCCTCCTTGGTCGATGCCGCAGCGGCCGGGCGGCCTCCGCCGCCGGCCGCGGTTTGTCAACAGCCGGCGCGAGTCTACCGGCGCCGGCGCCGGGTGGCAAATCCCGTCGTCCCGTAGGATGCGGGCTCCGATGTCGGTCTCCGGTTGGCTCCTGGTCGTGGCGGCGGGTCTGTTAGTGGCCGTCACCGTGCTGTTCGCGGTGCGCAGCGCCACCACCCGGCGGCCCCCCCACCTGGACGCCGGTCTCGACGCGGGAAGCCACGAGCTTCCCGCCTGCCCGGCCTCCCCGAACTGCGTCAGCAGCCTGGCGGCGGACCGCCGGCACCGGGTGCGGCCGCTGCCCCTCGATCGGCCGGCGGCGGCGGCGGTGGCCCGGCTGCGCGCCGCCCTCGAGACGATGCCGCGGACGCGGGTGGTGACGGCCGGCGGAGGTTACCTGCACGCCGAGTGCACCAGCCTGGTCTTCCGCTTTGTCGACGACCTCGAGCTGCTGGTGGACGAGCCGGCCGGGGTCGTCCAGGTGCGCTCGGCGTCACGCACCGGTCACTCCGACCTGGGCGCCAACCGCCGCCGGGTCGAGGCGCTGCGGGCGCGGCTCTAGCCTGTACTTCTCACCGGGTCGCTCGGCGAGCGGGCGCAGGCGCCTGAAGATGCGGGGCTTACCGACAAAGGGCACCACAGGCGTACTCGAAGTACGTCGAGGATGCCCGACCGAGGGAAGTCCCGCAGATTCAGGTGCATCCGCCCGCGCAGCAGCGATTCCGGTGAGAAGTGCAGGCTAGTCGCGCGGGTAGGGGCCGCCCGGGCGGGGAATCGGCGGGGCGGCGCCGGGCGAACCGGCCGCCGCCGGCGCCGCCACCGGCACCGCCGCCAGCTCCTCGCCGGGATTGACGAAGCGGTCGCGCTCCCGGCGGTACTGCTTCTCGTAAAGCTCGCGGTAGCGCCCGCCCGCCGCCAGTAGCTGGCGGTGGGTGCCGCTCTCGACGATCCGCCCGCGCTCCATCACCAGGATCTGGTCGGCGTTGCGAACGGTCGACAGCCGGTGGGCGATGACGAACGAGGTGCGGCCGCGCTTGAGCGCCGCCAGACCCTCCTGGATCAGCGCCTCGTTCTCGCTGTCGAGGCTGGAGGTGGCCTCGTCGAGGATCAGGATGCGCGGGTCGGAGAGGATCGCCCGCGCGATCGACACCCGCTGGCGCTGGCCGCCGGAGAGCTTGACGCCGCGCTCGCCGATCACCGTCTCGTAGCCGTCGGGAAAGCCGTCCACGAACTCGTCGCAGCGCGCCAGCCGGCCGGCGGCGGCGATCTGCTCGGGGGTCGCCCCGCGCAGCCCGTAGGCGACGTTGTCGGCGATGGTGCCGTCGAACAGGAAGTCGTCCTGGAGGACCACCGCCAGCTGCGAGCGGTAGTCGTGGAGGCGGACCGTCGCCAGGTCCTGGCCGTCGACCAGCACGCGCCCGGTCCTGGGCCGCCGGAAGGCCATCACCAGACTGATCAGGGTGCTCTTGCCGGCACCGCTCGGCCCGACCAGCGCGGTGGTGCTGCCGGCCGGGGCAAGGAAGCTCACCTCCTCGAGCACCGGCTTGCCCTCCTGGTACTCGAAGCTCACGTTGTCGAAGACCACCTCGCCGTCGATCTTGCCGAGCGGCCGGCGCTCGCGGTCCTCCTCCTCCTCGGTGACCCGGGAGAGCACCTCGCGGATGCGGTCGAGCCCGGCGAAGGCCTCGGTGATCTGGGTGCCGATGCTGCTCATCTGCACCAGAGGCGCGACCAGCAACCCGACGAAGACCACGAACATGAAGATGTCGCCGACCGTCATCCGCCCGGCCAGCACCTCGCGCGCCCCGGCGATGCTCATCACCACCCCGACCAGGCCGAAGACCAGGCTGGAGAGGCTGGTGATGGTCGAGATGCCGACCATCGAACGGGTGATGTTGCGCAGCAGCTGGTGGATCCCGCGGGTGAAGATCCGCTCCTCGCGCCGCTCGGCGGTGTAGGCTTTGACCACCCGGATGCCGCCCAGGGTCTCGTTGAGCCGCCCGGTGAGGTCGGCGGTCAGCTTGCCGCGCTCGCGGAACACCGGCCGCAGGCGGCTGAACCCCACCGCCATCACCGCCGCAAAGACCACCAGCAGCACCAGGGTCAGCAGGGTGAGCCGCCAGTTGAGCCACAGCAGCACCGCCAGCGCCACCAGCGCCGTGACGCTGCCGCCCAGCAGCTGGACGAAGCCGGTGCCCACCAGGTTGCGGATCCCCTCGGCGTCGTTGAGGATCCGCGAGATCAGCTCACCGGTCTTGTTCTCCTCGAAGAAGCGCACCGGCAGCCGCCCGATGTGGCGCTGCACCTTGCGCCGCAGCTCGGAGATCGAGCGCTGCCCGGCCACCCCCAGCAGCACCGTCAGCCCCAGCGAGGTCGCCGCCTGGACCAGGGTGGCGGTCCCCGCCGCCAGCCCGATCCACCACAGCAGCTCCACCCGCCGGTTGCCGATCACCTCGTCGATCAGGAACTTGGTGGTCGCCGGCAGCACCATCCCCGACAGGCGGCTCACCACCAGCAGCACGAACCCCACCACCAGCCGCCGCCGCCGCGCCCACAGCAGCTCCCGCGACTCCCGCCACACCGCCCCCCAGGTGACCTTCCGCTTGCCCTGCTCCTCCGCCATCGCGCGTCTCAGGGACTGAAGGGCAGGGCGGGGCCGAGCTTGGCGGCGATGCGGTCGCGGATCCAGCGCGGGTCCCACCATTCGACGGGGTCGACCGGGAGGCCGTGGAGGAGGAGGGTGAAGTGGAGGTGGTCGCCGCCGGCGAGGCCGGTCTCGCCGGTGCGGCCGAGGGACTGGCCGCGCTCGACGACGTCCCCGGGGGCCACTTCGATGGCCGAGAGGTGGCCGTAGAGGCTCATCAGGCCGTAGCCGTGGTCGAGGACGACGGCGTTGCCGTAGATCCCCAGGTATCGGGCCAGGGCCACCACGCCGCGGTTGGCGGCCGGCACCGGCGCCCGGCGCACCGAGGCGAGATCGAAGCCGAGGTGGACCTGGCGATCGACCTCGCGGCCGGCGTAGAAGTAGGTCCGGCGGTCGGCGAAGGCCGACATCACCTGACCGCGGGGCAGGGCCAGGAACGGCTGGCGCCACAGGAACTCGGGCCGCGAGCCGGCGGCCAGCTCGATGAGCGTCCGGTCGTTGGAGCGCCGCAGCTCGCCGTTGATCTGCAGGTAGTTCTCGAGCAGCCCGCCGCGGTCCTCGAGCTCCGGGGTGGCCGCCCGGATCGCCGGCACCACCCGCTCGAGGAAAGCGTCCGCGAGCTCGATCCGGTCGTCCGAGGGCGGCCGCGGCAGCAGCCGGTCGACGAAATCGCGATGGGTGCGGTTCTCGACCTCGTCCTCGGCCAGCAGGCGGATCGCCTGGCGGTCGTCGACGTCCCAGGGGACCCCGAAGAGAGCGAAGTGATCGCCGTCCTGCCCACCGGGGAGGGGGAAGCCCGGAAAGAACCGGTCCCCGGCCTCGACCCCGTGCCGCGCCGCGCTGGGGCCGGTCCGGTAGACCACCACACCGCAGCCGCCCTGGGCGACGTTGTGGACCTGCGAGCGCAGCTCGAGATCGGGCGGTACCAGCCGCACCGGCAGAGTCAGCTCCACCACCCGGGGGGCGGGGTGGCGCAACCAGCTCGGGGCCGGCCAGGCCGACGCCCGCACCACGGCCTCGCCGCCGACGAGCCCCTCGACCGTCTCGCTGCCGGCCTCGACCAGGACCTCGTCGCGGGCGGTTCGCGGCCCGCCGAGCTGCCAGGGGGCCAGGGGGCGGTGCCGGCGCTCCGCCAGGGTGGTCGTCCGCTCGCCCTGGACGAGCTCGACCTGCAAGCGGCCGAGGCCGCGCGAGGGCTCCTCGAACGACACCCGGATCGGCGTCCGGCGGCCGATGCCGGGCAGTCCGGGCTCGATGGTGATCTCGGGCGGCGGTCCCACCCGCAGCGCGACCACGGCGGCGGCCGCCACCAGGGCCAGTCCCACCACCCACGCCAGCCGGCTGCCGCCGCGCCGCCGCCGTCGCTCCGGTGGCTCCAGCCCGTTTCTCATGGCGGCCGAGGTTACCCCAGGGCGAACCGCCGCCGGGCGAAGGCGACCCGCTCGGCGAGCGGCGCCTGCGGGTCGCCGTCGCGCTCCACCTCGCGGAGCCGCAGCAGCAGGCCCTGGCGGTTGGCGATCTGGATGTTGAGCCCCGGCCGGGCGTTGAGCTCCAGGATCAGCGGCCCGCGATCGCGGTCGAGGACCACGTCCACCCCCAGGTAGCCGAGACCGGTGATCTCGTAGCAGCGCGCCGCCAGCTCCAGGATCCGCTCCCAGGCCGCGATGCGCAGCCCGGCCACCGGCTCGCCGGTGTCGGGGTGCTCGGCCAGCGGCTCGTTGCCCTGCACGCCGCCCACCGTGGTGCCGGTGGCGATGTCGAGCCCGACGCCGATCGCCCCCTGGTGGAGGTTGGCCTTGCCGTCGGAGCGCCGGGTCGGCAGCCGCACCATGCCCATCACCGGGTAGCCCCGGAAGACGATGACCCGGACGTCGGGCACCCCCTGGAAGGAGACCTTCTCGAACAGCGGATCGGAGCGCACCATGTACTCGATCATCGCCCGGTCGCGCTGGCCGGCCAGGCTGTAGAGCCCGCTGAGCACGTTGCTGACGTGGTGCTCGAGCTCGCTCGAGTCGAGCAGATCGCCGCTCACCTTGCGGTAGAGGCGGCCGCGGCGGCCCGCGATCACCAGGATGCCGTTGCCGCCGCTGCCGTGGGCCGGCTTGACGACGAAGGCCTCGCGGCCGTCGACCACCCTCTCCAGGTCGTGCACCCCGTGCTGGGTGGTGATCACCCCGTAGAGCTCCGGCACCGCCATCCCCGCCGCCAGCGCCAGCTTCTTGGTGCGCAGCTTGTCGTCGACCAGCGGATAGAACCGGCGGGGATTGAGCAGGCTGATGTAGTCGGCGTTGCGGCGGTTGACGCCGAGCACGCCGCGGTCGGCCAGCCGTCTGGCGAGCATCAGTCCTCGGCCAGGGCCCGGAAGCGGACCAGCTCGAGCAGCCGGTAGCCGCTGTAGCGGCCCAGCAGCAGGGTCGCCGCCAGCAGGATCAGCAGCAGCTCCGGAAACACGAAGACCAGATGCTGGACGAGGTCGAGGCTCATCACCAGGTAGGCGAGGGTCGCCACCAGCAGGGTGCCCAGGCCCTCCTGCAGCGCCTCGCCGGCGCCGCGCTCCTCCCAGACGATCGACATCCGCTCGATCGCCATGGTGAGGATGACCAGCGGGAAGAGCGCCACCGAGAGACCGGTCTCCAGCCCCAGCCGGTGGCCCACCACGCTGATGGTGGCCAGCACCAGCACCACCAGGATCAGCACCGCCGCCAGCCGCGGCGCCAGCAGCAGGCGGAGCCGCTCGAGCAGGAAGCGCAGCCCCAGACCCACCGCCATCACCAGCGAGAAGAGCAGCACCCCGGCGAGCAGCCGGGTCTCGCGAAAGGCCAGCGCCACCAGCACCGGCATGAAGGTGCCGAAGGTCTTGAAGCCCAGGACGTTGCGGACCAGGACCATGATGAAGGCGCCGATCGGCACCAGCAGCAGCACCGCATAGACCGCCTGGGGACCGACCGGCAGCCCGAGCAGCGAGAACTCGACCAGCCGCGAGTGGTCGAGCCCGGCGCGGCGCTCGGCGAGGTCCATGGCCTCGACCACGTTGCGGCGGGCGGCGATCTCGACCTCCGGGTTATCGGCGCCGCGCACCCGGATCAGCGGCTCGTCGCCGCGCCACCAGACGAAGAAGTCCGCCGGCCGGCCCTGGTCGCCGGTCAGCGGGTCGAACCACAGCCAGCGGCCACCGTCCCAGACCTCGAGCCGGGGCAGGAAGGTGGCGTGGCGCTGCTGTTCGGCCAGCCGGAGGCCGTAGGCGATCCGCGCCGGCACGCCGGCGGCGGCCAGCAGCTGGACGCCCAGCTCGGCCCGCCGTCCCGGCGAGCCGCCGGCCGCCAGCAGCAGCGCCGCACTCTCGCCCGGGGTCGGATCGTTGAGCCGCCGCAACAGCTCGGCCGCCAGGCTGGCCGGATCGGCCGAGCGCTCGCGGGCCGCCGCCACCAGGCCCTGCACCGCAGTGGCGTAGAGCTCCTCGAGCGGCGGCGGCTCGGCCGGCGCCGGCGGCCGACCCTCCGGCGGCTGGCGGGGATCGGGGGTGACCACCACCCGGTAGTAGAGGGTCTGGCGGCCGCGGGCCTCGCGGATCGCCCACTGCGCCTCGCGGCCCTCGTCGCCCTCGACCGTGGTCAGCCCGTAGCCGCGGGAGACGAAGTTCTCGTCGAGCACCGCGAACCCCGCCGGGCGCTGCGGGATCTGCAGCGTCACCTTGACCGGTCCCGAGCGGGCGTCGATGGTGAACCGGGCCTGCAGGGTCCAGACCTCGCTCAGCCGGTCGGGCCGCAGCGGAAAGCCCAGCGCCAGTGCCTTGTAGAGGAAGACCGAGAGACCGCCCAGCCCGAGGACGGCGGCCAGCGCGTACAGCGGCCAGCGCCTCACCCTTCCTCCCCGTCCTCAGACGGCGGGCAGTCCGGGCGGGTGGTGAACCGCAGCTCGGGGTCCACCACTGCGATCCCCTCGAGCGCCCGGCGGCCGAGCAGCATCGGGTAGTCGAAGTTGCTGCGGTCGACGAGGCTCACCTCGACCCGCCGCTGGTGGTCGCCGAGACAGATCTCGACCTTGACCACCGGCCGCGACTGCCCGCTGCCGTCGTGCTCCTTGATCCGCACCCGCCGGAGCAGCGGCCGCTTGAAGCGCACCCGCCGGCCGCTGGTCTCGTCGACCACCGTGAACTCCACCCAGCGCTCCGATCCGCGCCGATAGCGGCGGATGCGGGTGGCGCTGAGCGACGAGGTGTCGGCGCCGGTGTCCAGCTTGGCGCGCAGGACCAGCTGGCTGCGCCCCACCAGCACCCGCTCCGCCCACCCCAGCAGGTCCTTGTCCCCGGCGGCGGCGGCCGGGGCGGCGAGCAGCAGCATCAAGGCGCCGGCCGAGGCGGCACGCCGGCTCCGGACGCGGCGCGCCGGACGCGGCCGCGTGGGCGATTGCCGGGGGCAGCTCAAGGTCGAGAGTATAGCGGCGACAGCGCCCGCTCCAGGAGCGCCGCCAGCCGCTCGCCGGCGAGGACTATCCGCGCCCCGCCGAGCTCGCTCGTCAGGCGCCGGTAGGCCTGGTCGGGCGCCCGGCCGCGCCGCAGGGTGGGCGGGTAGAGCCGGTTCTTGCTGAGCTCGTAGCCCTCGCGCGCCCAGGCCTCGAAGGGCGGCGGCCAGCCGGGCTCGGCGCCCGGCGCGGGGTGCCGCCGGGCGAGGCGGGCGGCCAGGCGGCCGGTCGAGCGCCAGAGGTAGTCGCGGCTCAGCAACCCGTCCCAGTAGCGATGGAGGCTCATCCCGCGGTCGAGCTCGAAGAGGCCGCCCCCGCGGTCGCCCTGGGGCTCGACGGCGGTCACCCGCGCGCTGCAGTGCAGCGGCTGGTGCAGGTCTCCCACCAGGTGGAGCACCCAGGCGAGCTCGACGGCGAGCTCGCCCGGCGGCCGTCCGGGGTCGCCGATCGCCGGCACGAAGCGCCCGAGTCGCTCGACCACGTTCTCCGGCGCCGGGTCGAGGTCGGGCCGGTCGCGGGCGCCGCCGCCCGGGCCCTCCTGATCCCAGAAGAAGTTGACGTAGTGCCAGGCACCGCGGTGGTACCGGTCACGCCGCGCCGGGTACCGGTCGCTGCGCACCAGGTCGGGCCAGGTGGCCGCCAGCTCGAACAGGGTGCGGCGGCGGTCGCCCCACCAGTTCCCACGGCCGAGCGACGCCAGGTCGGCGTCGGCCGGCGCCGCCAGCAGCAGCTCGACGGCGGCCTCGCGGGCCGGCGGCGGCAGCCGCTCCCAGGCCAGCCGCGCGATCACCCGGTGCCCCACCGAGTCCCACGCCGCCGCCGGCTGGCCGGGGCAGAGCAGCAGGGCCAGCGCCAGGAGCCGAACCGGCGGTCGGCAAGACCCCCCCGCCGGTCCCGCGCCGCCGCCGGTCGGGCGGCCGAGCTTCCACCGCGGCTTGCCAGCGCTCATCGGGAAAGCGGCCCGCCCGACCCGGCGGCCAGGGGGCCGTCGACCGGACGTTACCAGCTCCGCCGGGGCGGCCCGCCACGAGGCCGGCGCGCCCGGGAGGCGGCTTCCCGGGCGCGCAGCGCCGCTTGCCGGCGGCCGGCTAGCCGCCGCCGGCCGAAGAGCGCAGCGCCCGCAGCTCGCCGTCGAGCCGCGAGGTCTCGCCCTCGAGCTTGCTCAGCCGGGCGGCCACCTCCTCGCGGCTCAGACCGCCCACCGCGTACTCCACCACGTGGACCCCGCTCCCCGGCCGCAGCACGAAGTTGAGCTCGCTGTCCCGGCCCGCGAACACCCACACCCCCCACTTGACCTCGGTCACCAGCCCGTCGCCCTCCACCCGCACGTCGTAGAGCCCCGCCGGCAGGTCGTCGAGTGCCAGGCTGACCACGTTGGGCGCCCGCACCAGCAGCTTCTCGTTCTGGTCGACGACCCTCCCGTCCTCGCGGATCGCCGAGCCCATCACCGGGACGTCCACCAGGGCGTTGTCGGCCACCTTGACGAGGGCGAACAGGCGGCCGTAGCCCTCCTCGTCCGCGGCCAGCGGGCCGGCCGCGACCAGCAGCGACGCCGTCAGCGCGGCACCGACCCACACCGCCAACCGCCGGCCTGTCTCGGAACCCACCATCGCGTCACCTCCTTGTAGGGGAATACCCGGCGAATCAAGACACAGCCGCCGGCCGCTGTCAACGACCCGCTGCGTTAACCTCCTCCGGTGGCCAGGTCCTACCTCCCGGCGCTGGGTTTCGACCTGCTGACCCCGCTCTACGACGCCGTGGTGCGGCTGCCCGCCCGGGAGACGCTGTTCAAGAGCGCCCTGCTCGACCAGGCCGACCTCCGCGCCGGCCACCGCGCGCTCGACGTCGGCTGCGGGACCGGCACCCTGCTGGAGCTGCTGGGCCGTCGCCTGCCCGGGGTCAGCGCCGCCGGTCTCGACGGCGACCCGCGGATGCTCGGGCGGGCGCGGCGCAAGCTGCGGCGGGCGGGCGCCCGCGCCGCGCTGTGTCTCGGCCTGGCCGACTCGCTGCCGTTCGCCGACCGCTCGCTCGACCGGGTGCTGAGCACGCTGATGCTCCACCACCTCACCCAAGAGCAGCGGCGCACCGCCCTGGCCGAGGCCCGGCGGGTGCTGCGGCCGGGCGGCGAGCTCCACGTCGCCGACTGGGGGCGCCCCCACAACCCGGCGATGCGGCTGCTGGCGCTGCTGGTCCAGTTCAGCGACGGCGCCGAGCGCACCCGCGACAACCTGCGCGGGCGGCTGCCCGGGATGATCGAGGCGGCCGGTTTCGTGGCGGTGCGGGAGACGCGGCATCTGGCCACCGCGTTCGGGACCCTGGCGCTGCTGACCGCCCGCCGGCCCGGCGTCTGAGCCGCCGGCGCCGTGCTTGCCGCCATCGGCGGCGCCGTGGGATGATTTGTCGGCTCGTGGCCCAGGACGAGAACACCTGTCCGAAGTGCGGTCAGCCTCGCCTCGCGACCGCCGAGGACTGCCCCTATTGCGGGGTCGTCTTCGAGCGTTACCGCTCGGAAGAGACGCCGACCGCCCGCGCCTGGGAGGCCGCCACACCCGCCGGCGAACGGCTGGACGAGATCTACCGGGGCCCGGCCACCGAGCCGACCGAGGCCGGCACGGTGCTGACCCGCAACCTGGGCGGCTCGCTGGTCGTCGCGGCAGTGGTCTACCTGGCGCTGCAGACCCTGTGGAGCAGCCAGCTCGTGGGCGGCAGCGTCAAGCTCTCGGAGGCGCGGTCGCGCTTCGTGACCATGACCGGGCGCCAGCCGCCGGCGGAGTTCTCCGAGGCGGGATTCGTCCGCTTCGTAGGGCGCGACCTCGTCTGGTTCACCCGCGACACCGAGCCGGTGCCCTCCGGCGTGCTGCTGCTGCACCACGGGGCGCTGGCGGGGGCGGCCAGCGAGGAGCAGCTGCGCACCCAGCTCAGGCGCTGGCTGGAGGGGCTGGAGGTGCCCCTCCAACCGGTCGAGGCGCGGCGGCTGGGCATCTTCCGCCCGGCGGTCCCGGTCGAGGCCTTCGCCATCGGCCCCGAGGGCGAGCCCCTGGGCTTTCTGACCCTGTCGTCGATGAAGGCCAGCGACGGCCGGCCGGCCGGGCTGCTGCTGGCCGCGCCACCCGACGACTTCCCGGAGCTGCGCCGCGCCTACCTGGACTGACCGCTCGCCCGCCTGGCGACCCTGGCCGCTGCTGGCGGTGCTGGCCACGGCCGTGCTGCTCGGCAGCGGCGCCGCCTGGGCCCAGGACGGGGGCGGCCCCCCGCCCCTGGTCTGGCAGGCGGTCAAGCTGATCGCCCTCTGGGTGATCGGCGGCTGGCTGCTCTACCTCGGCTCGCTCACCCTGGCCGCCCGCCTGGCCGGTCTGCAGACCGGTTTCGCCCACTCCTTCCTGGCCACCCTGCTGGGCGGCGCCGTCGCCCTGGTGCCGCTCCTGGCCCTGGGCCTGGCCTTCGGCGACTCGGTGAGCCAGCCGCTGTGGTCGCTCTACTCCCAGGCGGTGCTCTTCGGCGCCTTCTGGTGGGCGATCCGCACCGTCTTCAATACCGACGGCGCGCGGGCGCTGCTGGTGCTGCTGGTCGGCTCGATCGTCGCCGTCGGCGTCGCCTCCGGCCTGCTGCTGATCCTCTTCTGAGGGCGGCGGCCGCGGCGCTCAGGGGCCGCTCAGGGGACCAGCACCCCGCCGTCCTCGTCGATCACGCTCAAGGCTTCGACCGGACAGACCTGGCAGGCCTCGATCAGACGCTCGCGCTCGACGTCGGGGGGATCCGGGGCGAAGCTGACGATCTGCCGATCGTCCAGCTCGAAGACCTCGGGGGCGAGCTTGCAGCACGCCCCGGTGGCGATGCAGCTTTCGCGCTCGATGCGGACCGTCAGACCGCTGATCTCCTGCTCTTCGACCTCGCTCATCTCTGGTTCCCCTTCGCCGGCGGCCCGGCCGCACGCCGCGCCGCGCCGTGGCCCGCTAGTGTAGTCTCTGGCCTCGCGGCCGGCCAGACCGGGCCGCGCAGCCCAATCGCCCCCGAGGAGAGGACCCCATGGCCTATACCTACGAAGAGCTGCACGCCAAGACCGTCGCCGATCTGCGTGAGATCGCCAAGGACGTCGAGCACGACGCCCTGCGCGGCTACACCACCATGCACAAGGAGCACCTGGTGCCGGCGCTGTGTCAGGCGCTGGGCATCGAGGCCCACGTCCATCACGAAGTGGTGGGGATCAACAAGGCCAAGGTCAAGAAGCGCATCCGCGAGCTCAAGGCCGAGCGCGATCAGGCGCTCGCCGCCCACGACCGCGCCCGGCTCAAGCTCACCCGCCGCCGCATCCACCGCCTCAAGCGCAAGATCCGCCGGGCGACCGTCTAGCCGTCGGACCACACGCCGACGGCCTCGACGACGACCTCGACCTCTTTCTTGACCCGCAGCAGGAGCTTGCTGGGGTCGCGCATCCCCCACTCGACGTAGGGGACGGTGAAGCGGGCAGTGGCGGTCACCCGTCGCCCCTCGGTCCGGCCGGTGACCTCGACGCTCAGCGGATGCTCGGCGCCGTGGATCGAGAGCCGGCCGGCGAGCCGCGCCGCCACCGCGCCGCCGAGCTGCGGGTCGCCCTCCAGCCGCTCGGGCCGGAAGACGATCAGCGGATAGTCCTCGCTCTCGAGGACCTTGCGGTGCATGTCGCGGTCGCGGCCGTCGTGGCCGGTCTCGGCGCTGGTGGCGTCGACCACCAGCTCGCCGGTCGCGGCGCCGGTGGCGGCGTCGAGGCGGATCTCGCCCCGCACCAGCCGGGCGATGCCCTCGACCTGGTGCAGCGTCGCACCGAGCGTGAAGCGGACGGTGGTGGCTTCGGGATCGAGCACCAGGACGAGCTCCTCGGCGCCGGCCGCGCCCGCCGCCGCAGCGGCGAGGAGCAGCGCTAGCCCCCCGGTCGCGCGCCGTCGGCGCCGGACGTCGGGCGGACCGCCGCCATCGGCCGCTCGAGGTCCGTGAGCCACGGCACTCGGACCCACGGTGTCACCACGTCCCATTCCGGTCTCTCGCTACCGCCGAGCCTAACCCGGCGGCACCCTACCCGCTGAGTCCGTCCTGCGCTGCCGGGCGGTTCAATCTGCCGCGCGCTGCGACGCCGGTGCTCCGCCGCCTGGCGGCGGATCCTTTTCTGCTTGGATTTTCTTGAACCGGCCCCGACGCACGTCGAACCGACAAGTAAGACGGCGGGCCGACGCGGCGTCGGCCTCTTTCTACCCGGCTTCCGACTCCCCAGAGGTGCCCATGCGACTCTTTGCTCTCCGCCTCGCGCTGGTGCTGACGCCGACCTCTGTCCTGCTCCCCCACCCGGCCGCCGCCCAGCCGGTCCTCGACGTCGAGCAGCGGCTCGACTTCGACCGCACCGAGTCGTGGGCGATGAAGTACTTCACCTCGGTCGCCCTGTTCACCGGTCTGGGGGCGCCGCGGGCGCTGGCCCCCGGCGAGCTGGAGGTCGGCGTCGAGGTCGACTGGGTGCCGGCGCTGAGCGCCGCCGAGCGCACGGTGGGATTCAACGGCACCAAGACCGAAGACCTCGACAAGACCGAGGTCTTCGGCCGCCCGCGGTTGACGGTGGGGCTGCCGGGCCGGGTGACGCTGACCGGCAGCTACGTGCCGCCGGTGGAGCTGTTCGGGGTCGAGCCCCATCTGGTGGCCGTCGCCTTCGCGAGGCCCCTCGCCGCCGCCCGCCGCTTCCGGCTGGGGGGGCGGCTCTATTTCCAGTACGGCACCCTCGAGGGCGACTTCACCTGCTCGGACGAGGACGCCGCCGGCGGCGACGACCCGGTCCTGAACCCGTTCCGCTGCGAGGCGCCCTCCAGCGACGAGATGACGCTCCGCGCGGCCGGCTTCGAGCTGAGCGCCGCCTTCCCGCTGGCGGGCCCCGGCGCGGGCGGCGGGCGGCTCGAGCCCTATCTGGCGATCGGCGCTACCACCATGGACCTCGACTTCCGGGTCGACGCCCGCTACTCGGGGATCATCGATCGCACCCTGCTGCTGACCGACGGCGAGACCCTCTACGCCACCGCCGGGCTGACCTATCGCACCGGCCGGCGCACCCGGCTGGCGGCCGAGGCCTTCTACACCCCGCTCGACGTCGTCCGGCCCCCCGACCCCCGCACCCGCACCGAGTCGCTGCTCAACCTGCGTCTGCTCGCCAGCTACCGCCTCCGCTAGCGGCACCTCCCCGACGGCGTCGGCCGGCGGCGTAACAAAGCCGCCGCCTCGACGCCCAATCCCCCAAACGTCGAACGCGCGGCGGGCCGCCCCGCCGCGCCGTGACCCCGAGAACACCGGACAGTGGAGGCTTGGATGATGAACAGAGAGCAGATCACGCAGCGCATCAAGGAGATCATCGCCGACGTCGCCGACCTCGACATCGAGGCCATCGGCACCGACGACCACTTCCTCGACGACCTGGACCTCGACTCGCTGGCGCTGCTCGAGATCGGCGTCGACGTCGACTACGAGTTCAAGCTGGGCGTCTCCGAGGAACGCCTCGGACAGCTTCGCTCGGTGGCCGAGACCGTCGATCTGGTGACCGAGCGGCTGGCCGACCGGGCGGCGGCGCCGGCGGCGCAGAAGGTGGCCTGAGCGATGACCGACCGCGTCGTGGTCACCGGTCTCGGCATGGTGACGCCGGTGGGGGTGGGCCGCGCCGCCGCCTGGGAGGCGCTGCTGGCCGGGCGCTGCGGCGTCGGCCCGGTCCGCTCGTTCGACGCCTCGCGCCACAGCGCCTGCCGCGGCGCCGAGATCCACGAGTTCGAGCCGCGGCCCTTCTTCCGCCGGCTGGAGCCGGACTCGGTGGGCCGCGCCTCGCAGCTGGCGGTGGCCGCCGCCCGGCTGGCCCTTGCGGACGCCGGGATGGAGGCCGAGGAGCTCGACCCGCTGCGCAGCGGCGTCGCCCTCGGCACCACCTCCGGCGAGCCCCGCGAGGTGGAGCGCCTCGACGACCGGCTGCTCGCCGACGAGCAGGGGCCGGCCGGCGGCGACTTCCTGGCCCGCTACCCGTGTCACGTGCTCCCCGAGGTGGTGGCCGCCGAGCTGGGCCTGGCCGGCCTCAACGTGATGATCCCGGCGGCCTGCGCCGCCGGCAACTACGCCATCGCCTTCGCCTTCGACGCGCTGCGCCGCGGCCGCGCCGACCTCATGCTGGCCGGCGGCGCCGACTGCTTCTCCCGGATCACCTATACCGGCTTCGCCCGGCTGGGGGCGATCGCCCCCGAGCGCTGCCAGCCGTTCGACCGCAACCGCCAGGGGATGATCCCCGGCGAGGGGGCGGCGGTGCTGGTGCTCGAGCCGCTGGCCGCCGCCCGCCGCCGCGGCGCTCGGGTGTGGGCCGAGGTGGCCGGCTACGGCCTCTCCTGCGACGCCCATCACATGACCGCCGCTCATCCGGAGGGCGACGGCGCCGCCCGCGCGATGACCGCGGCGCTGCACTCGAGCCGTCTCGAGGCGGACCGGGTGAGCTACGTCAGCGCCCACGGCACCGGCACCCCGACCAACGACCGCATCGAGAGCCGGGCGGTCCGGCGGGTGTTCGGCGAGCGTGCCTCGAAGCTGCCGGTGAGCTCGATCAAGTCGATGATCGGCCACACCATGGGCGCCGCCTCGGCGATCGAGGCGGCGGTCTGCGCCCTGGCGGTGGCCGAGGACCGGGTGCCGCCGACCATCCACTACGAGGAGCCCGACCCCGAGTGCGAGCTCGACTGCGTGCCCAACCAGGCCCGCGAGCACCGGGTGGAGGTGGCGATGAGCAACGCCTACGCCTTTGGCGGCAACAACGCCTCGCTGGTGCTGAGGAAGTGCGCATGAGCCCATCAAGCGATCCCCAGGTGGTGATCACCGCCGCCGCCGTCCTCACCCCGCTCGGCGACGAGCCGGCCGCGGTCCACCAGGCGCTGTGCGCCGGACGGACGGCGCTGGCGCCCCTCAACGGTAACTACGGCGGCGGGCTGCCGCCGCTGACGGGAGCCCCTTTCGCGGAGTTCGACGCCGGCCGCTACCTGCCTGGCGGCAGCCTGCGGCCCCTCGACCGGGTGTCGCGCCTGGCCGCCGCCACCACCGGGCGGGCGCTGGAGGCCGGCGGCTGGACGGCCGAGGAGTGCCGGCGGCGCCAGCTCGGTCTGGTGCTGGGCACCATGTTCGGCGGCGTCGGCACCATCGCCGCCTTCGACCGGCGGGCGATGACCGCCGGTCCCGCCTACGCCAAACCGATGGACTTCGCCAACAGCGTCATCAACGCCGCCGCCGGCCAGACCGCCATCCGCCACCGCCTCGAAGGGATCAACGCCACGGTCTCGGCCGGGGTTCCCTCGGGGCTGCAGGCGATCGGCTACGCCGCCGACCTGATCCGCATGGGGCAGGCCGAGGCGCTGGTGGCGGGCGGCGTCGACGAGCTGTGCTTCGAGACCCTTCACGCCTTCGCCGGCGCCGGCCGTCTGTGCCCGGCCGGTGACGGCGCGGCCCGCCCGGTGCCGTTCGAGGCCCGGCGCGGCGGCCGGGCGCTCGGCGAGGCGGCCGCCCTGCTGGTGCTGGAGAGCGCCGACTGCGCCGCCGGGCGCGGCGCCCCGGTGCTCGCCGTCCTGCGCGGTCAGGGTACCGGCTTCGACCCCTCGCGGGGCGGCTCGCCGGAGGGGACGGCGGCCGCCATCGCCCGCGCCGTCGAGCTGGCCCTGGCCGAGGCCGGGCTGGCGGCAACCGACCTCGACTGCCTGGCCGCCGGCGCCAGCGGCTGCCCGGCCGGCGACCGCGCCGAGGCGCTGGGAGTGGCGGGCGCCGTCGGCGAGAGCGCGCGGCGGCTGCCGGTCACCGCCTGCAAGGGGGCCCTCGGCGAGACCCTGGGAGCCTCGGGACCGCTCCAGACCGTGCTGCTGCTGGAAGCGATGGCCGCCGGCGTGCTGCCCGGCATCGCCGGCCTGGAGCGGCCGGAAGAGGATCTGCCGCTCGGCGGGCTGAGCGCCGACGCCCGGCCGCTCGCCGCCCGGCGCGGCCTGGTCACCTCGGTGGGACTCGACGGCAAGAGCTGCGCGCTCGTCGTCGAGCGGTGCTGAGACGGAGAGCCGCCGTGCGGACCGACGAGCGTTGCGACGTGGCCATCCTCGGCGGCGGCATGGCCGGGCTCACCCTGGCCCGCCACCTGCTGCTCGAGACCGACCGGCGGGTGCTGCTGGTCGACCGCCGGGACCAGCTACCGCCGGCCCGGCAGAAGGTCGGCGAGTCGACCGTGCAGCTTGCCGGCTACTACCTGTCCAAGGTGCTGGACCTCGAGGAGCACCTGCTCAGCGACCACTACATGAAGTACAACCTGCGCTTCATGTGGCCGGTGGAGGGCAGCGGCGGCGCCCGCTTCGAGGACTACCACCAGGCCTTCCTGCGCGAGCCGTCCAACATCGCCAGCTATCAGCTCGACCGCAACCGGCTGGAGGCGGAGCTGCTGCGCCGCAACCTCGAGCACCCGCGGTTCGAGCTGCGGGCGGGGGTCTCGGACCTGGCGGTCGAGCTGGCCGACGAGGGGCCTCACCGGCTGGCCTTCCGGGCCGGCGGCGAGGCCGCCGAGCTCCGCCCCGAGTGGGTGGTCGACGCCACCGGCCGCGGCCGGGTGCTGGCGCGCCGGCTCGACCTCACCCGCCGCAACGGCATCCGGCACGGCGCCTTCTTCTGGTGGGTGGACGGCCTGGTCGACGTCGAGCGGCTCACCGACCGCTCGCCGCGCGAGCGGCGGCTGGCCGCCCACCGGCGGACCACCGGCCACCTGCCCTTCTGGCTGGCCACCAACCACTTCTGCACCGAGGGGGCGTGGTTCTGGGTGATCCCGCTCCAGGGCAAGACCAGCCTGGGGGTGGTCTACGACCGCGCGGTGGTCGACTACGACGACGTCTTCTCGGTGGAGAAGGCCACCCGCTGGGCGTGCGACCGCTTTCCGCTCTTCGGGCGCGACCTGCCGGGGCGCCGGGTCCTCGACTACGGGGGCTTCCGCGACTTCTCGTACGACTGCGCCCGCACCCTCCACGCCTCGCGCTGGGCGCTGACCGGCGAGGCGGGCCGCTTCTCCGACCCGCTCTACAGCCCCGGCAGCGATCTCATCGCGCTCCACAACACGCTGATCGTCGACGCCATCCAGACCCGCGACGGCGACGCCCTGGCCGCCAAGTGCGCCTCCTACGAGCAGCTCATGCGGGCCTTCTACGCCGCCTACGAGCCCTCCTACGAGCTGGGCTACGAGGTGCTCGGCGACCCCGAGGTCTTCGCCATGAAGTACGGCTGGGAGCTGGCCGTCTACTTCGCCGTCTACGTCTACCCGTTCATCAACGACCTGTTCACCAGCCGCCGCTTCCTGCCCTCCTATCTGCGGGCCTTCACCCGGCTGGGGCCGATCAACGCCGGTCTGCAGCGGCTGCTGGGCGGCTACTGCCGCTGGAAGCGTGCCGGCGGGCGGCGCTGCAGCGGGCGCCGGCTGTTCGAGTTCTCGCGGCTCGGGCCGCTGGCGGCCACCCGCGAGAGCTTCTACTGGGTGGGCTGTGGGGTGCCGGAGGCCCGCCAGCGGCTGGACTCCCTGCTCGGCCAGCTCGAGGAGCTGGCCCGTTTCCTCGCCGCCCGGGTGGCGGCCGAGGTGCTGGGCGAGCCGGCGGCGCTGCTCGACCGCGGCTTTGTCGAGTCGCTCGACCTCGACCGGCTGGCGTTCGACCCGGCGCTCTTCGAGCGGCTGTGGGCCGGCCGCCGCAGCGGCCAGACCTACGGCTGGCGGCTCGATCCGTTCGTCTTCGATCCGTTGACCGCCGGCGGCGGCGCGCCCGCGCCCGCCGCGATGCCGCCCGCCGCAGGTCCTTGTCGGGAGGTGCTCGCATGACCGCTCAACCGCTGACCGCCGGCGCCAAGGCCCCCGGACCAGGCAGCGCCACGGTGCCCGCCGACCACGCGCCGCTGCTCGAGACCGCCTTCTCGCTGCCGCCGGTGGAGGAGTCCTACCGCATCCACGAAGTCGAGGGCGAGCTGCCGGCCTTCCTACGCGGCACCTACTACCTAGCCGGTCCAGCGGTGTTCGAGCGCGGCGGCCGGCGCTACGAGCACTGGCTGGACGGCGACGGCCTGGTCACGGCCCTGGCCTTCGAGGGCGGGGCGCCGCGCTTCACCAGCCGCCTGGTCCGCACCCGCAAGCTGGTCGCCGAGGAGGCGGCGGGGCGGCCGCTCTACCGCTGCTTCGGCACCGCCTTCGAGGGCGACCGCCTCAAGCTCGGGGTGGGGCTCGAGTCGCCGGCCAACATCAGCGTCTACCCGGCCGGCGAGGCACTGCTGGCCTTCGGCGAGCAGGGTCTGCCCTGGCGGCTCGACCCGGCGACCCTCGAAACCCTCGGCGAGCACGACTTCGGGCGCCGGCTCAACCCGTTGAGCCCCTTCTCGGCGCATCCCAAGCGCGATCCCGAAAGCGGCGAGCTGTACAACTTCGGGATCTCCTTCTCGCCGCGGCGGCCGCGGCTCCATCTCTACCGCTTCTCGCCCGCCGGCGAGCTGCTCGACCGCTGGCGGCTGGCGCTCGAGCGTCCGCTGTCGGTCCACGACTTCGCCCTCAGCCGGCGCTTCGCGGTCTTCCATCTGGGGCCCTACGTGCTCGACACCCGGGGGCTCGTGGAGGACGGACGGCCGCTGCTCGACTGCCTCGCCTGGCAGGCCGGCGAGCAGAGCGTGCTGCTGGTGGTCGACCGGCAGAGCGGCGAGCCGGTGGCGCGGGTGCCCTGCGGGGCCGGCTACTGTCTCCACCTGATCGAGGCCTTCGAGAGCGAGGACGGCGAGCGGCTCACCGTCGACCTGCTGGAGCTGGATCGGCCGGTCTACGATCAGTACCGGCTGCCGGAGCTGTTTTCGGAGGTCTCGGCGGCGCAACCCGTGCGCCTGGTGGTCGACCCCGCCGCCGCTTCACTAGTGGAGCGCACCCCGTTCCCGGGCTGGCGCGGGATGTGCGACTTCCCGGCCGTCGACCCGCGCCTCGCGGGCCGCCCCTACCGGGAGTTCTGGATGCTGGGCGTCGCCGCCTCGGAACTGGCCGGCCGCAAGTTCTTCGACCGGCTGATCCACGCCGACTGGCGGACCGGCCGCGCCACGGCCTGGGCGGCGCCCGAGTCCTGCTATCTCGGCGGCGAGCCGGTCTTCCTGCCCGACCCCGCGGGCGACGCCGGCGCCGTCATCTGCCAGCAGTTCGACGCCGCCCGGCGCCGCAGCTCCTTCCTGATCTTCGACGCCCGGCGGGTGGCCGCCGGGCCGCTCGCGGTCCTACCCCTACGCCGTCCCGAGCGCCTGGGTTTCCACGCCTGCTGGGTGGGTCAACCCAGCCGGCGCTCGGCCAGGTCGAGCTCGATGTAGCGGTCGTCGCTCACCAGCATCCGCAGGTGGGGCGGCTGCTCGCTGGAGTAGCTGAGGTGGAACTCCCCGAGCGGACCCGAGAACGACTGGGCGAGGATCCGGTCGCCCTCCATCAGCAGCGCCGAAACGTCGCTCAGCGGTCCCGCCCCCGAGCAGCTGAGGCGAGGTCGAGAAAGAGATCCAGGATGGCGGCGTCGAACTGGGCGTTACGCTCCGGTCGCAGGCGCCGGAGGACCTCCCGCACCGCCAGACCGCGGCGATAGGGCCGATCGGAGAGCATCGCGTCGAAGGTGTCGACCACCGCGACGATCCTGGCCCCCAACGGGATCTGTGGCCCCCGCAGCCCGCTCGGATAGCCGCCGCCGTCGAACCGCTCGTGGTGATGGAGGACCAGCAGGCTGACGCGCTCCAGCCCGGGGATGCGCCGCAGCAGCGCCCAGCCGTGCTCCGGGTGCTTGCGGACCACCTCGATCTCGCGCTCGGTCAGCCGGCCGGGCTTGAGCAGGATGGCGTCGGGAACGCCCACCTTGCCGATGTCGTGCAGCACCGACGCCACCTCGACGTCGCGGAGCTGGTCGGGCCCCAGCCCGAGGTGCTCCCCCACCCGCACCGCCCAGGTCGCCAGCCGGGTGGCGTGAAGCCCGGTCTTGAGGTCCTTGAGATCGAGCAGCATGCTGAGCGCGTGGATGGCGCCGGTGCGGGCCGCCGCCAGCGCCTCCTCCAGCTCGCGGACCTGCAGACTCTGCCGCGCGAGGCCGGCGGCCGCCGACGGCTCGCTCGGCCGATCGGCCGGCAGCGGCGCCGCCGCCGACCCGGAGCGGGCGTCCCCCACCGCACCCGGGCGAGGTCCGGGCCGGGGGCCGTCGCCCCGAACCACGGTCCCGGCGAGCGATCCCGTCGCCGCCGGACAGCCGCCGGTGGTCCCCGGCAACGGCAGCGGCGGGTGGTCGTTCACCGCTCCGGCAACGCCTCCATGGTGCCGTCGCGCTGGTCGAGACTGACTTCGATCGACTCCTCGGCGCTCACCCGTAGACACAGCTTGAGTGGACCCTCCTGGGCGCATTGCATCGAGAACTCCCCCAGCGCGCCGGTCAAGGCACGGGAGAGCACCCGGGTATCGGACATCAGCAGGGCCGGTACGCCGGGCACCGGCTCCTGCCGCCGGCTGACGATCTGCCCCATCAGCAGCAGGTCCCCCGGCTTTCTGCCCTGGTCCATTCTCAGATCCAGGGCGTAGTCTACCGTGTAGAAGACCATGTGTCGCGCTCCGCGGACGGGACCGCGCACGCCGAGGCGGGCGGCCGGCGCCAGGCTGTCGAAAACCAGGCGCACGGGCAGCACCCGGGCGCTCGCGGGGACCGGCCGGCGGCGCCCGAAGAGGGCCTTGGCAGCGCGCACCACCGCCACCGGCGGCTCCGGAGCGGCCGCGGCGAGGGCGGCCAGGGCGCGGGCGGTCCGCGCCTGCAGGTCACCGTCCAGGCAGCCGAAGGCCAGGTGCTGGCGCATCCTCGTCCGCCAAGCCTCAGCCTCCAGGCCCCGCGCGAAGTCGATCCACTGCCAGAGCTCGAAATGGGGCATGGGGTCGGTGTTCCCGGCTGTCAAAGACCTAGGGTGCCGCGGCCGGCGTTTTGATATAGCCCGCACCGCCGATCAGCGCGAAGGGAGCCCAGTCGGCCGGATCGGGAAACGAATCCCGGACCTCGCGCATCGCGTGGCGCAAGGCGCGCGCCGCATCGCCGCCGCCGGCCAGCCGCCGGTAGAAGAGCTCGAGCAGACGGCTCGAGCTCTCGCCCGGGGAGTCCCACAGGCCGGCGAGGACGCTCCGGGCGCCGGCGTAGAGCAGACCACGGACCAGCCCCACCAGCTCGTCGCCGCCCGGCACCGCCGCGAGGTCGGAGCCGCAGCCGGTGATCGACACCACCTCGGCGCTCAGCCGCAGGTCGTATAGCTCGAACAGGCTCAAACGGCGCGAGCCCAGCTCCAGCGACGAGAACATCGGGTTGTCGGGCCGGTAGCCGACGCGGCTGGCCAGGTGGACAAACCGGTAGCCGTCGAGCCGCTCGCCGAGCGCCGCGGCGTCGAGCCCCTCGGCGGCCAGCGCCTCGGCGGCCAGTAGCTCGCAGTTGGGGAGCGCGGCCAGACCCGAGACCTCCGGAGACGAAGCGGTCTCCGCACCCACCACCAGCAGGCGATCCCCCGGCGCCGTCGGCTTGACGGAACACAGGTGGAACACGCTGGCGCTGGGCGCGCAGGAGATGACGTGACGATCGACCAGCGCCTGGCCACCGTCCTCGAGAGCGGGAAACGGCAGATGGTGGAGGAAACCGTGCGGAACCACGATCAGGTGTCGCCGGTCGAGCAGCGGCTCGAGCGGCCGTACCAGCTCGTCGTAGAGACGCCGCAGGGGCTGGCGAGCGGTCTGCTCGCCGCCGCCGCGGCGGACGCCGCGGACTGCGGGCCGCACCCTGCCGAGCTCCAGCTGGAGCTGCCGGTAGGCCTCGCGGACCCGCGATAGCGGAGTCAGCGCCCGGATCTCCACCCGCTCGCCGGTCGCCACCGCGGCGTAGAGCCCGTTGCGGGCGACGTAGTACTCGACCAGCAGCGCGTCCTCCGGCAGCGCACCGAGGATCTCCTCGATCTCGACCGGGGCCCCGTCCTGCAGCGAGCCCAGCTCGCGATCGCCGCGCCGCACCGCCTCCAGGGTGCGACGCAGCCTCTCTTCCCGCCGGCGGGCCGTGCCGCTCGGCCGCTCCGGCCGGGCGTTCTCGGGACCTCCACGTCCGCCCTCGGCCGGAGGCCCCTCCGCCAGCCACGGCCGGTCGAGCTGCTGCTGGTCGAGCTGCCGGTAGTACCAGCCCAGCTCCTCGCGCAACTCGCGGATCTCCTCCACCAGGTCGCCCTGCGGCGACCGCCGGGGCGGCAGCGCGTGGGCGCGGAACGCGATCAGATCGGCCAGGCCCCGCGACTTGGCCCTCTCCATCCAACCGAGGATCCGAGGGGCGGTCCAGCCCAGCTCGGGACGCTCGAGCCCCAGCCAGACCAGGCTCTCGTAGACCACCAGGTGGTCCTCGAGAAACGCGATCTTCAGCTCGTTGGTCTCGAGCCCGCTCCAGGACCGCTCGAGCCAGCTCCGCGAGGCGGCATAGGCGCGGCCGGCGCGGTGGAAGCGGCCCGCCGCCTCTTCTGCCTGCCCCAGCACGAAGTAGGCCTGGTAGAGCAGCGTCGCGATCCGCAGCGGACGCAACTTCTCGATCGCGCCGAGAGCGGTGACGCGGGCACCGTCGGGCCGGTCCAACTGCAGCTCGAGACGCGCCAGCAGGATCTCGCACATGGCCAGCTTGGTGGCGAGCCCGTGCCGGTCGAAGTGCCGGCGGGCGGCGAGCGCCAGGCTGGTGGCCTCGTACAGGCGGCCCTCGCCGTAGTAGATCAACGCCCGGTAGAGATCGATCAGCGCCGGCCACACCAGGTTCTGCTCCCGCTCGAAGATCCGGCGCGCCCGGGCCAGCAGGTCGAGGGCCGCGAACGCCTGGCCCCGGCGCCCGCTGGCGATCGCCTGATAGCACTGCGCCTTGGCCGCCTCGTAGCCCATACCCAGCTTTTCGAACCGCCGGTGAGCCGCCGACGCCAGCTGGGCAGCCTCCTCCACCAGGTTGAGCTCCAGGAAGATCTCCGCCTGGTCGAGGTCGCACAGCGCCGTGTGCTGGTCGTCGCCCAACTCCTCGAACCTGACGCGGGCCGACTGATACAGGCGGATCGCCCGCAGGTGCTCACCGCGCAGGTAGTGCAGATAGGCGATGTTGTAGTCGATCTCGTGGAGCAGCAACCGCAACCCGTGGGTCTGGCAGTGCTCACGGGCGCGCCGGTAGACGTCGAGCGCCTCGGTGAAGTTGGCGAGGCTGATCTGGCAGACCGCCAGGTTGCTGAGGCAGATGGCCAGATCCTCGGGACCGCCGAGCCTCTCCAGCGACCGCCAGGCTCGGTGGTAGAGCTCGAGGGCCTCTCGCCAACGGTCCTGCCGGTAGAGGACGTTCGCGTAGTTGAGGTCGAGGCGCGCCAGCCGCAGGTGGTCGCCGGCCTCGGCGAAGGTCTCGCGCGCCCGGCTCACCCAGCGGTCGGCCCGCTCGTACTCGCCGAGGTAGACCAGATTGCTCAGCGAGCTGGAGCGGGTCACCGCCGCCTCCAGGTCGCAGCCAGCGAGCTCGAAGCGGGCCAGGGCGCTTTCGTAGGCGCGCATCGCGCCCCGGTGATCTCCCTTTTTGTGGAGCGTGTTGGCCAGCGCCCGCTCGGCGCGGGCGAGGGTGACGTCTCCCTCGAGCCGGTCGGCCAGACCCACCGCCGCCCGCGCCAGCCGCTCGGCCGTGGGCAGGTCGATCCACTTCTGCCGGCCGACCTCGTCGCACAGCCGCTCGACCTGGCGCGGGTCGAGGATCTCCGGATGCTGCTCGACGAACTGCCGGCGCTCGGACTCGCCACCCAGCGCCGCCCAGCGCTCCACCAGACCCTGTTCCGAGGCGGAGGGCGGCGGCTGGCTCATCGCACGTTGCGGCGCTCCAGGTTCTTCTGTAGACGCTTGAGACAGCGGCCCCGGATGAAACCGATCGAGCCGATTGCCAGACCCAGCGTCCGCGCCACCTCCTTGTAGGGACGAGGGGGGTCGACGAAGAACAGCAGGCAGATCAGCTCCTGGCAGCGGGGCGGCAGCGTGGCGATCGACTCGCGAACCAGCTGATCGCGCTCCAGGTCCTCGATGGCGATCGGGTCGACCGCGGTCTGCGCCTCGACGGCCGGCTCGTGAACGTCGTTGGCCACCTTCAGCGCTTCGCGGCGGTACTTGCGCTTCCAGTGATAGCACTTGTGGCGGGTCACCGAGATCAACCACGAGCGCACCGAGCCACGCTTGCGCAGCCGCCCCAGCTCCTCGTAGACGTCGATCCACACCGCCTGGAAGAGGTCGGCCGCGTCGTCCGGCTGCGCGCCGTAGCGGACGGCGATGCCGTAGACCAGGTTCTTGTACTTGTCGACCAGCGCGTTCCAGGCCCCGTCGTCGCCGCCTAGACAGGCGTCGACCAGCCGCTTGTCCTCCCAACCGACGTGGGGCGCGGCGCCCCCTGCCGCCTCCAGATACGCTTCCCGGGCCTCGCTCACCACGCCCCCTTACCCTCGCTACCGCCGCCTTTGAAATACGGTAAACAATCTTTGCCCGCGTTCGCCCGCAGCACCAGGAAATCGGAATGCGAAATGTAAAGTTTCGCTCACTGGGCCCGCTGTACCGAGAATACCCGAAGCACTTGCTTTGACAAGAGGCCGCGGAGCGCGGACCGGCCGGCCGGCTGCTATGCTTACCGCCTCCGGCGTACCCACCCGACCGGTCCGATGAGCGCCGCTTTCCGACCAGCCCGTCGTGGAAACGCGCCGGCATCGGCAGCCACCGTGCTGCTGCTGGCAGCCGCGCTGGCGGGCTGCCCCGACCGGGCGCCCGCCCCGGCCCCCGAGTCCGGGCCGGCGGCGGCCGGAACGCCGGCCGTCATCCAGCCGGGCGGCCGGCTGGTCACCGCCCTGCGCGCCGAGCCGCGGACCCTCAACCCGGTGACCGCCGTCGACCAGCCGTCGCTGACCGTGCTACGCCGCATGATCGGCGACCTCGTCCACATCAACCGGCTCACCCAGCAGACCGAGCCGGCCGCCGCGGCGAGCTGGGAGGTCGACGACACCGGGACCCTCTACACGGTGACCCTCCGCGAGGGTCTGCTCTTCTCCGACGGCCATCCGGTCGACGCCGACGACGTGATCTTCAGCTTCGAAGTCTTCCAGGACCCGGAGGTGGCCTCGCCGCAGCGTGAGCTGCTGGTGGCCGACGGCCAACCGATCGGCGTCCGCCGGCTCGACGAGCGGCGGCTGGAGTTCCGGCTGTCGACGCCCTACGCCGCCGGCGAACGGCTGTTCGACAGCGTCGCCATCCTGCCCCGCCACCTGCTCGAGGAGAGCTACCGCCAGGGGGCGATCGACCGCGCCTGGGGGCTCGACGTGGCGCCGGAGGCGATCGCCGGCCTGGGCCCCTTCCGGCTCAAGAGCTACGTGGCCGCCGAGCGGCTGGTGCTGGAGCGCAACCCCCACTACTGGAAACGGGACGAGGCGGGCCGCTCGCTGCCCTATCTGGACGAGATCGTCTTTCTCTTCGTGCCCAGCGAGGACGCCCAGGTGCTGCGCTTCCTGGGCGGCGAGACCGACGTCATCGACTCGCTGAGCGCCGCCAACTTCGCGCTGATCGAGGCCCAGCGCCCCGCCTACCGCCTCGAGGACCTGGGTCCGGGTCTCACCTTCCAGCTGCTGTTCTTCAACCTCAACCGCCTGCCGGCCGGCGCCCTGCCGGCGATCGCCGCCCGCCAGCAGTGGTTCCGGATGGAGCGGTTCCGGCAGGCGGTGTCGGCGGCAATCGACCGTGAGGCGATCGTCTCGCTGGTCTACCAGGGACGGGCCACGCCGCTGTGGAGCCACGTCTCGGCCGGCCTCAAGCTGTGGCTCAACGAGCGGCTGCCGCGTCCCCCACGCTCGGTCGAGCGGGCCCGCCAGCTGCTCGCCGCCGCCGGCTTCGGCTGGGACGCCGAGGGGCGGCTGCTGGGTCCCGAGCGCCGGCGGGTCGAGTTCTCGCTGACCACCAACGCCAGCAACAGCGAGCGAATGCAGATCCTCACCATCCTCCAGGACGACCTGCGGCAGCTGGGGATGGCGGTGCAGGTCGTGCCGCTCGAGTTCCGCGCCCTGCTCGACCGGATCTTCCGCAGCTTCGAATACGAGGCCTGCGTGCTGGGCCTGGGCGGCGGCGACGCCGATCCCAACCCGTCGATGACCGTGCTGATGTCGAGCGGCGGCTCGCACCTGTGGCAGGTCGAGCCGCGGACGCCGCTGACCGCCTGGCAGGAGGAGATCGACCGCCTGATGGAACGGCAGTCGAGAACCCTCGACCCGGCCGAACGCAAGGCGCTCTACGACCGGGTCCAGGAGCTGGTGGCCGAGAACCTGCCGTTCATCCCGCTGGTGAGTCCCAACGTCCTGGTCGGGGCCAGACCCGGGCTGGGCAACTTCCGCCCGGCGGTGCTCGACCACCACACGCTGTGGAACGCCGACGAGCTGTACTGGCGCGAGGGCTACCGGAAGTAGCCGGCGATCGAGCGCGCCTCGAGCCCCGATCCCTTGACGTCGACCGCCACCTGACGCCACTCGGGGGTGCCGCTGCCCCGCGAGTAGAAGCCCAGCAGGTACTGGCTCCTCAGCTCCTCCTCGATCCTGCCGTAGACCGCCTCCAGGTCCTCGCCCACCCGCGCCAGGAACACCCGGCCACCGACCGCCGAGGTCAGGTTCTCGAGGCGGCTGATGAACGAGCGCACCGCCAGACCGCGACCGTCGGTGCGCACGATCTCGTTGTTGGACAGGATCACGTAGATCGGCACCCCCACTTTGCGGGCGAAGCGCAGACAGGTCCGGTAGGAAAAGTCCGGATCCTCGTCGGCGCCGTCGGTATAGACGATCAGCGCCTTCTTGCCGGGCACGCCCTGGAGCTGGACCAGCGAATAGACGATCGCCTTCCAGATCGCGGTCTGGCCGTCCGGCTGCAGCGCATCGAGGGCGCGGATCGCCGCCGGCAGGTCGGAGGTGGTGGTGCGGGCGAGCCGCGGCTCGCTGCCGAAACCGACCACGAAGGCGCGGTCGCGGCGGGTGGCCAGCCGCCGCAGGAAGTCCGAGGCCGCCGTCTGCACCCGCGGCAGTTTGACGAACATCGACGCCGAGGAGTCGACCGCCAGGCCGACGGTGAGCGGCAGCTCGCCGGCGTCGCTGAAGGTGGCGATCTCCTGGGCGACGCCGTTCTCGAGCACTTCGAAGCGGTTGCGGGTCAGGCCCTGGACCGGCCGCCCCTGGCGGTCGGTGACCACCACGTACAGCTCGATCAGGTTGACCTGCAGCCGCTCGCTCGAGCCCGGGCTGTTGACGAACAGCACGTCCTCGGAGCTGGAGCCGTCCTCCAGGTAGGCGACCACCCGCAGAAAGCCCTTGGGCTCGGCGGGCGGGATCACCACCCGCTGCCGGTAGGGCCGCGCCCAGCGGGTGGCCACCCGCCGCTCCTTCCAGAAGAACTCGACGCGGTCGATCGAGGTGCCCCGCCGCGGCTCGACCTCGGCCTCGACGTCGACCGGCCCGACCAGGGGATCGGCCTCGGTGCCGGTGGTCTCGCCCGACGGCTGGACGATCCGCACGCGGAACACGCCGGAGCCCTGGTTGACGATCAGGTAGTCGCTCCCCAGCACGCTGCCGGTCGCGTCGAAGGCCACCGCCTCCACCCGTCGCGGCTGCGGCAGCGGACCGAGGTCGAGGACGGCGGCAAACGGCGGGCCGCGGCGGACCACCTGCGGCTCGCCGTCGAGCAGGAAGTCGACCCGGGCCACCCGCTCCTGCGAGATGACGCTCTCGAAGGTCACCTGGCCCATGACCAGCGGCTGCTGCGGCGCCAGCAGGTGGATCGCCTTGGGGGCCGGCAGCAGCAGCGCCCCGCCGGCGGCGGCGCCGGCCGGCCCCGGGCCGGCCTCCAGCGCCTCCTCGAGCGACGCGGCCTCCAGCGAGGTGGCGAAGGCGCCGCCCCAGCGGCCGGCGGTGAGCTCCTCGACCAGCACCGCCAGCAGCCCGGCGGGCTCGGCCGGCAGCGGCAGCTCCAGGATCCCGTCGCGGACCGCCGCGCCGCCCTCGGTCAGACGGTGGGTGACCCGCGGCGCGCCACCTCCAAAGGCGTCGTCCGGGCCGGCCGCGGGCGCTTCGGCCAGGGTCACGCGGAGCGGCCCGGCGTCCGCGGCCGCGGACTCGAGCCGCAGCAGCAGCCGCGCGCTGCCATCCGGCCGGGACTCGACGGCTGCCTCCACCGGCAGCTCGCCCTCGTCAAGCGTTCCCTCGAGCAGGCGGCCGGCGCGGACCGCCGCCACCGCCTCCGGCGTCGCGCCGGCGACCCAGCGGCGGGCGGCGAGCCGCGGACCGGCGGGGGCGCCCGCCTCACGAACTTCGACGGGCCGCAGGCCCGCCGGACCGTATGGGTGCGCCCAACGCAGCCGGCGGCGGCGGGGCAGCGCGGCGAGCGCCGCATCGAAGGCCAGCGGATCGGCCAGCAGCTCGCCGCCGGTGGCCTCGGCCATCCGTTTGAGCGGTTCGAGCGGCGCCACCAGCGGCGAGCGCGACCCCTCGAGGCGGCGCTCCCGCACCTTCTCGAGGACCTTGCGGGGATCGAACCCGACCCGGGTCCGGTCCACCAGCCGTCCGTCCTGGAGCACCACGTCGACCTTGTCGGCGCCCTCCTGCTGCGGCTCGTCGTCGGGCTCGCCGGCCAGCAGCTGGTCGCCGCGGGTGGTCGGCACGAACGGCAGCGTGATCCAGCCGTAGGCCGCGAGCACCTGCGCCAGCTCGTCGAGCGACGGCGCGGGCGCGGCCGCGGCGGGCGGCGCTCCGGCCGAGCCGCCGCCGAGCCGCCCGTAGAAGGCCGGCGGCGCGTCGTCGAAGCCGTCGCCGGCCAGGATCAGCACCCGCGGCCCGGCCGGCGCCTCCCGGCTGGCCCAGAACAGCAGGCCCTCGCGGGCCTCGGCGAGCACCGCCTCCTCGAGGCGGCGCGCCGCGGCCACCCGCTCCGCATCGCCGGCGGGCACCGCCAGCGGCCCGCCGGCCTCCCAGGCCGCCAGCAGCTCCAGCTCCTCGAGCAGCTCGCGGCGCAAGTCGGCCTGGAGGTCCTCGGCGCTCTCGCGCAACCGCAGCCAGGCCAGTCCCTGCGCCAGGGCGTCCGGATCGTCGGTGGCGGGCAGCGCCGTCCGCACCTCCTCGCCGCCCAGCACCAGCTCGACCGGCCCCAGCCGGGTGAGCGCCGGCGCCCGCTCGGCGAGCTGGAGCGTCGCGTTGTGGAAGCTCAGCGGGCTGGCCAGCCGCTGGTCCAGATAGATCGTCACCGGCAGCGGTCCGCCCAGCTCCCCGAGGTCCTCCACCGCCACCGGCCGTCCCCCGTCGAGCACCTCCAGCCGCTCGGCCGGGGGCAGCTCGCCCCCCGCCGCCGCCCCCACCCAGACCTCGACCGTCCCCTCCGCAGCGCTCTCCGGGCCTCGTTCAAGCGCTTTTTCTTGGACCCCTTCCTGGGCCGCCACAGCGGCCACCACGGCCGCCAACCCGGCAGCCACCACCGCCACCACGGCCAGCCGTGCGCCGCCGCGGCCCCGAAGATCCCGTCTGTTCTCCATGGAGTTGCGAATTCGAGCCCTGATCCACGAGCTCGAGTCGTTTGCGTTCAAGAACGGTGCCGTCCAGAAGATCCAGGTAGGACCTGAGAACCCCGCCGTCCACTGACGATCCCCTCGCCTACCTGCTTCTGAAGCCCCTTGCACCTGTTTCGCGACCCGCTCGAGACCCTTGGCACCTCCTGCTTCTCGGCTGCCCAGGCCTCGGTGGGGCCGGAAATCAGCCCGGAGAGATCAGGTAGAACGTCACCCTCGAGCGCCCGGAGGCGAGGCGCCTGGCACCCCATCCCGGGAGCTCCCCGAAGCCCCTGGTACCCGGAGGCGTTCGGTTGCGACATCCCGACGGACTGGCGTAGTGGGTCAGCCCACCGACCGTGAAGCCGGCCGGGGTGGGGCTCGACAGGGGCCTCGTCGCAAGCGCTTGCAAGGACCCTCGAAGGCTACGGACCGGGCAGCGCGCAGCGATGAGGAGCGGCCGGCCTCCCCTCTGAAGTCTGTCAGGCCGGCCGCGTCCCCAGGCGGGCCCCGCCCCGGCCGGCCCCTCGCCACGACCCTCCAGGCTGACCCACCCAGCAGCTCTTCGGCGGAAACCCGCCGTTTGACGCCCACTGCCGCCGGCCGCTATCATCCTCTCGGCTCGAAAGCGAGCCAGGCGTCCTTCAGCACGGGCAGAACCGCCCCGATCACGCTCAGCGACGGCCCCCACGGCCGCCCGGCTTCCTCCGGCGCCGGTTCCACCCTCCACCCGAGCTGCCTCGCGGGAACTCGCCACTACCGCTTTATCACCGGCTCGCACTCCCCCGCCGAGCCATCCATCCGGAGAACCGACATGTCTTCACTGTTCGAAATTCTCAGCCAGCAGCTCGACGGACCGGCGCTGCGGGAGATCGGCTCCCGCCTGGGGGCCGACGAAGCCACCACCCGGCAGGCGGTGCCCGCCGCCCTGGCCAGCCTGCTCGGCGGTCTGGCCGCCAACTCCACCCGCGGCGACGGCGCCCAGGCGCTGCACCGGGCGCTCGAGCGCGACCACGACGGCACCGTCCTCGACAACCTCCCGGCGGCGATCGCCGGCTCCGACGCCGGCCCCGGGGCCGGCATCCTGCGTCACGTCTTCGGCGAAAGGAGGGTCGCGGTGGAGAGCGGACTGGGCCAGCAGACCGGTCTCGACGGAGCCGCCGCCGGCAAGCTCCTGACCATGCTGGCGCCGCTGGTGATGGGCGCCCTGGGTCGCAACCAGCGGCAGCAGCGGCTCGATCCGGGCGCCCTGGCCGGGATGCTGGGCGGCGAGCGGCAGCGGCTGAGGGAGCAGGCCCCGGCGGGTCTGGGGCCGCTGGCCAGCCTGCTCGACGCCGACGGCGACGGCCAGATCGGCGACGACGTGGCGCGGGTCGGGGCCGGGCTGCTCGGCGGCCTGCTCGGCCGGCGCAAGTAGCTTCCGCCGCGGCCGGCGGACAGAGAACCATCGAGATTCGAGACACGAGGAGGGACCCATGGGTCTGATCGATTTCGTCAAGGAAGCTGGAAAGAAACTGGGCCTCGGCGGCGACGAGCCCAAGGCCACGGCCGCCAAGCCGGCGGCGGCGCCGCCGAGCGCCGAGGCGATGAAGCAGGCCAGCGACCGCCGCCGGGCCATGGGGCTGGCCAAGCTGGTCGAGGGGCTGGGCCTCAAGGTCCAGGAGCTTGCCGTCAAGGTCGACGGCGACCTCGCCACCGTCGGCGGCAAGGTCGCCAACCAGGCGCTGCGCGAGAAGGTCGTGCTGGCGATCGGCAACACCGCCGGCATCGCCCGGGTGGACGACCGCCTGGAGGTCGAGGCGGCCGAGCCCGAGGCCACGTTCCACACCGTGGAGCCCGGCGACACGCTCTCCAAGATCGCCAAGAAGTACTACGGCAACGCCATGAAGTACCCGGTGATCTTCGAGGCCAACAAGCCGATGCTGAGCGACCCGGACAAGATCTACCCGGGCCAGAAGCTGCGCATCCCGCCGCAGGCCAAGTAGCCGGGCGGCTCCGGCAGGACCAGGGGCGCCGATCCGCGGGGGTCGGCGCCTTTTTTGTTCGCCGCCGCGCCGCATTAAGATAGCGCCCGACATCTTCGAACACCCGGCCGGCACCGAACCGGCCGGCCGCATGGGTCGCACCTGGATCGTCCGATCCGCGATGAGCACCTTCCCGACGCCACCGGTCCGCCCCCGCGAGCTGTTCGGGTGGGCGATGTTCGATTTCGCCAACAGCAGCTACACCACGGTGGTCGTCACCGTCGCCTTCAGCGTCTTTTTCACCACCCTGGTGGTCCCCGGCGGCCGCGGCGATTGGTACTGGGGGGTCGGCCTGTTCGCGAGCAACGGCCTCACCGTGCTGCTGTCGCCGGTGGTGGGGGCGATCGGCGACGGCGCCGGGCGCAAGAAGCAGCTCCTGTTCCTGACCTATGCCTTCTGCGTCGGCGGCACCGCCGCCCTCTACTTCACCGGCCCGGGCGGCGTCGTGCTGGCGCTGGCGCTGTTCGTGATCTCGAACGTCGCCTTCTCGCTGGGCGAGAACCTCTCCAGCGCCTTCCTGCCCGAGATCTCGACGCCGCAGAACATCGGCCGCATCTCGGGGCTGGGCTGGGGGCTGGGCTACTTCGGCGGGCTGGGCAGCTTGCTGCTCATCCGGCCGCTGCTGGCCGGCGGCTTCACCGCCGACAACCTGCCCGCCCTGCGCCGCGTCTGGGTGCTGACGGCGCTGTTCTTCCTGGTCGCCGCCCTGCCCACCTTCCTGTTCCTGCGCGAGCGCGCCCCGCGAGGACCGCGGCGCTCGCCGCTGGCCTACGCCCGGCTGGGGTTCGAGCGCCTCGCCGAGACCGCGCGCTCGGTCGGCCGCTTCTCGCAGCTGGCCCGTTTTCTGACCGTCTTCTTCCTGTTCTCCTGCGGCCTCACCAGCGTCATCGCCTTCAGCGGCGTCTACGCCGCCAACACCATCGGCTTTACCGGCGACGAGCTGATCTTCCTGTTTCTGGTGCTGCAGCTGGCGGCGGCCGGCGGCGCCTTCCTGTTCGGGGTGCTCGAAGACCGCATCGGGGCGCGGCGGACGATCCAGGTGGCGCTGGTGCTGTGGGTGACGGTCTGCGCCGGCGCCTACCTGGCACAGACCAAGGCCGCCTTCTGGGGGGTCGCCATGGCCGCCGGTCTCGGCATCGGCTCGCTCCAGTCCTCGTCGCGGGCCATGGTGGGGCTGTTCTCGCCGGTCACGAAGAGCGGCGAGTTCTTCGGCTTCTGGGGTCTGGCCGGCAAGGGGGCCTACGCCCTCGGACCCCTGGCGTTCGGGGCCATCTCGGGCGCCAGCGGGTCGCAGCGGGTGGCGATCCTGCTGACCGGGCTGTTCTTCCTCGCCGGCCTGGCCGGAATGTGGACGATCGACGAGACCCGGGGGCGGGCCGAGGCCGAGGCCTGGAATGCCGACCGGGCGAAGGGAGCCGCGGCATGAGCACGACGACGGGTTGGTCCGGTGCCCCGCGCACCGTCCTCGAGGTGCTGGAGCGCAACGTCCGGGAGCTCGGCGACCGGCCGGCAATGCGTTTCCGGGATGGCGACGGCAACTGGCAGGCGATCACCTGGGCCGAGTACGGGCGTGGGGTGGACCAGGTGGCGCGCGGTCTGATCGAGCTGGGGCTCGAGCCCGGCGGCGGGGTGGCCATCCTCGCCAGCAACCGGCCCGAGTGGTTCCTGGCCAGCATCGGCGCCATCGCCGCCGGCGGGGTGCCGGCGGGGATCTACACCACCAGCACCGAGGAGCAGTGCGCCTACGTGGCCCGGCATTGCGAGGCGGCCGTGGCGGTGGTCGAGAACGAAGAGCGGCTCGCCCCCTTCATCGAGCATCGCGACCAGCTGCCGGCGCTCAAGGCGATCGTCCTGCTCGATGGCGCCGCCGGCGCGCCCGGCGTCCTCGGCTGGTCCGAGCTGCTGGAGCGCGGTGCCGCGGCCGACGGCGGCGAGGCCCGGCGGCGGCGGGCGGCGCTCGCGCCCGGCGACCTGTGCACCCTGATCTACACCTCCGGCACCACCGGCCGGCCCAAGGGCGTGATGCTCAGCCATCACAACCTGACCTGGACGGCCGAGACGGTGTGCCGCGAGTTCGGGCTCCACGGCGCCGGCGCGGTGCTCAGCTACCTGCCGCTGTGCCACGTGGCCGAGCAGGTCATCGGGCTCCACGGCCCGATGGAGGCCGGAGCCTGCACCTGGTTCGCACGCAGCCTGGAGACCGTGGGCCGCGACCTGCTCGACGTGCGGCCCCAGGTCTTCGTCGCCGTTCCCCGGGTGTGGGAGAAGATCCAGCAGCGCATCGCCGCGGCGGCCGCGGCCAGCCCGGCGCCCCGGCGCTGGCTCCTGGCCTGGGCGCGGCGTCAAGGGCGGGCCGGCGCCTATGCCGACCAGCGGGGCGAGCGGCGGCCCACGCTCTACCCGCTTGCCGAACGCCTGGTCTTCGCCCGCGCGAAAGAGCGGCTGGGCCTCGACCAGGCGCTCCTCTGCGTCACCTCGGCGGCGCCCATCGGCCACGAGACCCTCGAGTTCTTCCTCGGTCTGGGCATCCCGCTGCTCGAGGTCTATGGGATGAGCGAGTGCACCGGGCCGGGCACCTTCTCGCTGCCCGATCGCTACCGCACCGGGCGCGCCGGCTTCGCCGTGCCCGGGACCGAGCTCCGCATCGCCGACGACGGCGAGATCTTGATGCGGGGCCCGCACGTCTTTCTGGGCTATTTCAACGATTCCGAAGCCACCAGCGAAACGCTCGATGCCGAGGGCTGGCTCCATTCCGGCGACGTCGGTGAGCTGGACGACGAGGGGTTCCTCAAGGTGACCGACCGCAAGAAGGAGCTGATCATCACTTCGGGTGGCAAGAACGTGGCGCCGCAGCCGATCGAGAGCCGGCTGCGAGCGATCCCCGGGGTAGCGACGGCGGCGGTGGTCGGCGACCGCCGCAACTACCTGGCGGCCCTGCTCACCCTCGACCCGGAATCGCTGCCGGCGGCGGCCGCGGCGGCCGGCAGCCCGGCCACGGACATCGCCGCCGCCGGCCGCTGCCCGCAGTTCAGGGCCTTTCTCGAGGAGCGCGTCGACGCCGTCAACGCGACGCTGGCCCGCTTCGAGACCATCAAGCGCTTCGCGGTGCTCGACGCCGTCTTCTCGGTCGAGGGCGGCGAGCTCACCCCCACCCTCAAGCTCAAGCGGCGAGTGGTGGCCGAGAAGTACGCCGCGCAGATCGACGCGCTCTATTCCTGATCGGGCTTGCCGCCCCGGCGCTGGACCGCCTCCAGATCCTCTTCGAGCAGGTGGAGCCGCCGGTAGCCGCGGTTCCAGTAGACCAGCGGCGTCCGCCCGTCCGGCGTCCCGCCGGTGGCCTGGACCTCGCCGACGTAGATGGTGTGGGTGCCGGCCGGGCTGCGGGCGTAGATCGTGCAGTCCAGCCAGGACAGCGCGTCGGCCAGCACCGGCGCGCCGGTCGTCGCCGTGGTCCAGTCGCCCTCGGCGAAGCGGTCCTCGTCCTTGACCCAGGCGAACCGGTTCGACAGGGCGGACTGGTCGTGGCCCAGGATGCTGACCGCGAACACCGCCCCCGGCGACTCCAACAGCTCGTAGGCCCGGTGGCGCTGGTCGATCATGATGCTCACCAGCGGCGGGTCGGGCGATACCGACGCGAACGCCGACACGGTCAGCCCGTGGACCCGCTCGCCGGCCCGGATGGTGACGATGGTCACCCCCGACGGAAAGTGGCGCAGCGCGTTGCGGTACTGCTCGGAGGAGACGGGCATGTGGGGATGGGAGGGCTGGCCAGTGGGAGAGCGCGGATTGTAGCAGTTGGCGAGAAGACAATCAGGCAAGGGGTCGTGGAGGGCAGTTGCCGGGTAGGTGGCAACTGCGAAGGGCCCGTGCCGTGGATTCGTGGCTGTCGGGTGAGTGGCGAGAGCCGACCGGGGCGGGGCCCGCCTGGGCACGCAACGGGCCTGAAGAACTTCACGGGGAGGGCCCGTTGCTCCTGTCCGCCGAGCGCTGGACGGCAGTCGAGCTTCGTGGCCTGGTGCAAGCGCTCGGCTCCAGGTCCCTGTCGCACCCCGCCCCGGCCGGCTCTTTGGCGCTCTTTACAACTCCGGCCGGCACCGGGGTAGTTGCCCTCGCGACTCGACTGCGACCACATGGTGGCTCCTATTTGGAAACGCAGGCAGAGTCGGCGTCGCGAGTCGGCTCGGACCTGGCGGCCGCGGCCGGCAGCGGCAGCGTGGCCTCCTTATCGCCGCTCGCGCTGGCCAGCACTCTGCCCAGCCTGGAGCGTCGCCGGGCACTTGGCCGACGTTCTCGCCGCCCTCCCGGGCCGACCTTCAGGTCCTACCTGGAATCTGGATACCTTACAGAAAAGGTACGTCCACGGAAAAACTCGCTTGAACATCAACTTAATCTAATCAAGAAAGCTCTCTCGGCAGCGAGAAAGCGAAACCGGGATGCGTCTGTTGAGGGCATGAAACAGACGCGAGATCTCAACGGCAAAGCTCGGCCGGAGCGGCGGCGGCACGGGCGGGCGCGGCCGCCGGAGGTACGGGTGGAGGGCGCCACGATCGCCGGGCGGGTGGTCGATCTGAGCTCGCACGGGATGGCGATGGAGTCCACTTCGCCGTTGCGGGTGGGCGGCCGCTACCGGCTCTGTCTGGCGGCCGGCGGCGAGAAACGGGTGCCGGTCGTCGCCACCGTGCGCTGGTGCCGGCTCACCGCCACCCGGCGGCTCGCCTCGGGCGAGGTGGCGCCCCTCTACCGGGCGGGGCTGGCCCTCCACCGTGGCGGGGGCCGCGCCGCGCATTGCGCTTCTGAGGCCGGATGGTCGCCCGAGCAGTCGCCGGCCGGCGAGGCGACGCCCGGCTAGCGGGCGCAACCTCTCCTGGACCTACACGCGGTCGAGGTGGGCGGCGTCGGAGTCGCCCATCTCGACGCCGGCCGGGAAGTACTCGCGCCAGCGGCGGCCGACGCGCTCGGCGATCTCGGGCGAGCAGAACAGCTCTTCGGGGAAGCCCGGCTTGCGGCGGGCGTCGATCAGCACCGGCGCCTCGTAGGCCACGTGGTTGCGGACCACCCGGGTGGCGGCGGCGTGGACGTCGGCGGCGGGCTCGAAGCGGGTGAAGGTGGTCCACAGGAAGTTCATCGGGCTGGCGGCGGCGCGCGCCGGCTCGTCGGTGAGGACCAGCAGCTGCCAGCCGGCGAAGGCGGGGTGGGCGGCGATCCGCCGGCCGGCCTCCGGCTCGGCGGCGGCGGCCGGACCGCCGACCACCAGACAGCCGGGACAGAACACCTCCACCCGGTCCACCCCGGCCGGCAGCTCGGCGGCCTCGAAGACCCCGGGCAGGCGGCGGACCGGATCGCCGAGGCCCAGCCACACCCCCTTGGAGCCCTCGTTGACCCGCGGACCGGTGTAGTCCAGGGTGTCCATCGACAGGTTGGCCAGCACGAACAGGTCGGTCTCGACCCGGGTGCGCTCGAGCAGGTGCTGGAGGGTGGCCCGGAAGTCGCGGAGGTCGACCCGCCGGTCGGTCACCAGCAGGAACTTGGTCAGCGACAGCTGCCCCTCGCCGAGGATACGGAAGGCGCTCGACATCGCCTCGCGCTTGTAGCGCTCCTTGACCACCGCCGCCGCCAGCGAGTGGTAGCCGGTCTCGCCGTACGACCACAGCGCCTCGACCCCCGGCATGACCAGCGGAAAGAGCGGCGACAGCAGCTCCTGGAGGAGATCGCCGATGTAGAAGTCCTCCTGCCGGGGCTTGCCGACCACCGTCGCCGGGTAGATCGCGTCGCGGCGGTGGGCCAGCCAGTCGACCTCGAAGACCGGGTAGTCGTGCCGCAGCGAGTAGTAGCCGTAGTGGTCGCCGAAGGGACCCTCGGGGCGGCGCTGACCGGCCGGCACCCGCCCCACCAGCGCGAGCTCGGCCTCGGCCAGCAGCGGGTGGGGGCCGGGGCCGGCGCACAGCTCCAGCCGCCGGCCGGCGATCAGCGAGGCCAGCAGCAGCTCGGGCACGTTCTCGGGGAGCGGGGCGACGGCGGCCAGGGTGGCGGCCGGCGGTCCGCCGAGGAAGACGGTCACCGGCAGGTCCTCGCCGCGGGCCTCGGCCGCCGCGTGGTGGAAGCCGCCGCCCTTGCCGATCTGCCAGTGCATGCCGGTGGTGCGGGGGCCGTGGACCTGGAGCCGGTAGAGGCCCAGGTTGTGGCCGCGCCCGGCCGGCGGCTCGGTGTAGACCAGCCCCAGGGTGATGAAGGGGCCGCCGTCCTGCGGCCAGGTGGTGAGCGCCGGCAGCCGCGCCAGGTCGACCTCGCGGCTCAGATGCTCGATCACCGGCCCGCGGCGGCGGCGGCGGGCGCCCACCCTGAGCGCCTCGAAGGCCAGGTCGCGGGCCCGCCACAGGCGGCCGAGGGTGGGCGGCAGCAGCTCCTCGGCAGCTTCGACCAGCCGCCGGAGCAGCCGGAAGGGCCGCTCTCCGAAGGCCAGCCGCGCCCGCCGGGGGGTGCCGAAGAGGTTGCTCGCCAGCGGGAACCCGGCGCCCTCGACCCGGGTGAACAGCAGCGCCGGGCCGGCGGCGGCGACCACCCGGCGGTGGATCTCGGCGATCTCGAGCCGCGGATCGACCGGCGCCTCGACCACCGCCAGCTCGCCGTCGCGCCGCAGCCGCTCCAGGAAGGAGCGCAGGTTCGGGAAGCCGTCGCCGCTCATCTGCTGGCCGTTCGCGGCGCTTGTGTTCCGTGCGGTAAGTCCCTTGTCACATCGAGAGCGGCGAAGCGCCCGCTGGGCAAGGCGCGACGAGCGAGCATCTCGAGGCTATATGCGACCGAGGAGCAACGCCGCCCAGCGGGATGCAGCGCCGCTCGAATGTAAAGGAACTTGCCGCACGGGACACTAGCCGCTCAGGGCGCCGGCGCCGACACCGCCGGCCGGCCGCTGGCCACCGCCGCCAGCAGCCGCGACTGGATGGCGAACACCTCGCGCCGGGTGAGCTTGGCGCCGGGGCCGTCGCGCTCCACCCGCTCGAGCGTCGCCCAGGCCAGCTCGAGCGGCAGACCGGTGAACAGCACCAGGCCGCGGGGACCGCCGGCCCGCTGGACGGCCAGCGTGTACTCGGCGGCGGCGGCGAGGTCGCGCCGCGCCAGTTCGAAGACCGCCCGGCGGTCGATGCCGCTGGGCACGTAGTTGCGCCCCTCGGTGGCGTCCGAGGCCGAGTCCTTCAGGATGTTGACCAGCTGCAGCGCCTCGCCGAAGGCGGCCGCCCGCTGGCGTAGATAACCGGCCACCGGTGCCAGCTTCGGGCGGTCCAGCAGGAACAGCTCGGTCAGCATCTCGCCGACGATGCCGGCCACGATGTAGCAGTACTCCTTGAGGTCGGGGATGCTGCCCAGCTGGAGCACCTCGCCGCCGGCCGCCCGCTCGACCACCGACGCCATCCCGCGGGCGGTGCGCGCCGTGTGCTCGCCGACGATGCGCCGCGCCTCCGGGGCGAGACCGGCAAAGGCCTCGATCACCGCCGGGCTGCGCTCGAGCAGCTCCAGGTAGCCGCGGTTCCGGGTCGGCGGCGCGGCCAGCCAGGCGGCGGCCAGCCGCTCGGCCGAAGCCGCCGAGGGGGCGCCCAGCAGGGCCTCGAACTCGGCCAGGGCACCGAGCTGCCGCGGGCGGTCCCACAGCACGCTGGCGTCCTCGAAGGTGTCGGCGATGCGGAACAGCAGGTAGGCGACGGTCACCTGGCGGGCGGTCGGCCGCGGCAGCAGCGGGATGGCGAGGGCGAAGGTGCGGCTGGTCTTGACCAGCAGGTCGTGGAGCAGGGCGCCGTCGGCACGGCCGGCGCCGCCCAGCCGGTCGTGCGGCGCCGGTGGCGCCACCTCCTCGAGCGGTGCCTTTCTCGCCCTCATCGCCGGCCCGCTATCCTACCCCGCGGGCCGCGGCGGGCCTTCGCGTCAGGGCGAGATCCGGGTGCCCGGGACCGGCTCGCCGGCGAGCGCCGCCCCCAACCGGCCCTCCACCCGGCCGTCGAGCAGCCAGGAGGTCACCCCGGCGGCGGCCAGCGCGCCGGCCGCCTCCAGCCGGTGCCGCATGCCGCCGGTGACGTCGGTACCGGCCGCCTCGCCCACCGCCGGCGCCAGACCGTCCAGCTCGCCGGCCGCGAGGGCCGGGATCAGCCGGCCGCCGGGGTCGTAGAGACCCTCGGTCTCGCCGAGCCACAGCGCCCGGCGCACCGGCAGCCCGCGGGCCAGGAGCCGCTCGGCCAGCGCCACCAGCACGGTCTCGGTCGAGCAGATCGCCGCCCCCCACTGCCGGTCGAGCACCACGTCGCCGTAGACCACCGGCAACAGGCCGCGCTCGAGGGCCAGCACCACCGGCTCCTCGCCCAGCCAGGCAGGCCGACCGCCCGCCGCCACCAGCAGGCTCGAGGGGGCCAGCGAATAGGGCATCGCGCCGGCCTCGCGCAGCGCCGCCGTCACCTGCCGGTGGAGCGCGGCCGCCGCCTCCTGGGTGGCCGCCACCCCCGGCAGCGCGCCCGCCGCCACCGGACCCGAGCCCAGCCCCCAGCGGCTGGCCTCGAGGTGTCCGAACGAGCCGCTGCCGTGTCCGGCGAGGAGCTTCCACCCGGGCCCCCGCGCCGCCACCGCCAGCTCGGCGGCGAGACGCCCGAGCAGCTGCCGCCGCAGCGCCCGCGGCCGGCGCTTGTCGGTCAGCAGGCTGCCGCCGAGCTTGACGAGGACGATTTCGCCGGTGCGAGTCATTCTCTGGCGCTGCCGCGCCGGCGCAGGCGTCGCCGGGTCGCGGTCAGAAGAGGTGTTCGTCGAGGCGCCGCGGCCCGTCGCCCACCCCGTCGCGGATCACCCCGCAGCCCAGCTCCGCCACCGCCGCCGCCACCGCCTCCTCGGCGGCCGGCGCGCAGATCAGGTGGACGTTGGCGCCGGCGTCCATCGTAAAGCAGACCTCGAGCCCCTCCCCGCGCAGCCGGCGGGTCCGCTCCAGCACCGCCAGGGTGCCGGGCTGCCAGTAGAAGATCGGCGGCCGCGACGACATGGCGATCAGGTGGAGCTCGATCGCCTCCTCCTCGACCACCGGCCACAGCCGCGCGAACTCGCGGCCCTCGATGGCCCGCCGGACCTCGGCCAGGCGAGCGGCGAGAAGCTCGCGGCGGCGCGCGTAGTGCGGACTGCTGGGCGCCCGCCGGTGGCCTTCGCGCGACGAGACCTCCTTGCGGCCGGTCTCGACCACGGCGACCACGTCTCGCAGGTCCCAATGATCGGCGGCCGCCACCTGGACGGCGGTCCAGGGCCAGGCGGCGGTCTCCCCGGTGCCGCCTTCCTCGGCGTCGGCGGGCCACTGGACGTAGCCGCCGAGCACCGACCGCGCCGCCGAGCCCGAGCCGCTGAGCCGCGCCAGATCGGACAGCTCGGCGGCCGGCGGGCGGCGCTCGAGACACGCCACCACCGCCAGCGTCAGGGCGGCGAAACCGGAGGCCGAGGAGGCGATCCCCGAGCCGGTCGGAAAGGTGTTCTCGGTCGCCACCCGGAAGCTGCCGGCGACCCCGGCCCAGCGGCGCAGCCGCTCGAGGTGGGCGAGGACGCCCCCGGCGAAGGCGCGCTCCGGCGGCTCCAGCGTCCCGCCCGCACCGCACACCAGCACCTCGTCGCCGCCGCCCTCCGGCCGGTGCTCGACCGTGGTGCGGCTGACGCAGGTCCGGAGGGTCATCGACAGCGACGGCTCCCACGGCACCGCGCGCTCCAGATCGCTCGCCCCCCAGTACTTGACGAAGGCGATGTTGGCCGGTGCCTCGACGGTCGCCTTGGCGCTCACTCCGCCTCCTCCCAGCGCAGACCCTCGACGCCGAGCGGCGCCCGGTAGCCCCGCCAGCCGGCCGGCAGCGGATCGGGCTCGGAGCCGCCGGCGCCCGGCGGCGCGCACCACAGCAGGCAGCCGGCCGCCGCGCCGCTGAGGGCACCGGCGCCAGACACCTTGGCGGCGGCACCGCGCGCCTCCGCCTCACGGATGAAGACCTGGACCGGTTCCGGAACCACCCCGAGAGCCTCCAGGCAGGCCTCGTACTCCCGGATCGGGGGCCCCAGATCGGGCGGCACCGGATCGGGGAGGACCGCTTCTGGGAGAAAGGGGCGGGCCAGAGCTGGGTAAGGGTCCGAGCTGCGGCCGGACTCGGGAGAGTCGGGATCCCTCGGCGAGTCGCGGGCCATCCGCGAGTCGAAGGCTATGGGCGCCGACGGCGAGTACGGGTCGCCGCCGAGAAGCCGGGCGAATGCCCCCGCGGCGGCTTCCATGCGGTCGAGCAGGGCTTCGAAGCGCTCGGGGTCTCGCGCCCTCTGCTCGCGGACCGCCTCGACCACCTGGCCGGTGCTCTCGGCCGGGCGGCCGCTGTGGAGGATCCGCAGGCGGTCGAGCGCTTCGGCGGCAGGCGTGAGCGGCTCCAGCGCCAGCCCGTCGCCGCAACGCCGCGCCGCCACCACGCCCCCCCGCAGCACGGTCTGGTGGTCGACGCCCGAGGGCCGGCCGTGCTGGCGGCGCTCGACCTCGAGCGCCAGCCGCTCGACAAGAGCCGGATCGCGCCCGGCTCCCAACAGATCGAGCATCGCCGCCACCACTCCCACCGCTACCGCCGCCGAGCTGCCCAGACCGGCACCGGGCGGCAGATCGGACTCGATCCGCACCTCGACGGGCGGCGGCCCGGTGCCGCTGCCACCGGTCCCCTCGCCGTGCCCCACCGCCTCCACCGCCTCGCCGAGCGCCAGCTTGACCAGATGGGCCGGGTCGTCGCTCCGCAAGCGGCCAAAAGTCTCAGAGCTCGGCCGCTCGAGGTACTCGCTCCACGCCCGGCGGGCGCGGCGGGCGGCCTCCACCACGTCGGGCCACGAGCAGTCCTCCCGATGCCCGACGTCAGGCAGATCGAGCTCCACGCCACGGCGGCCTCGCGCGACCCGCACCCGCAGCCGGCGCCCCAGCGCCGCGATGAGCGCCGGCCGCCCGTAGACCACCGCGTGCTCGCCCATCAGGATGACCTTGCCGGGCACCGACACCTGGCTGAGCCGCTTCACGGGCTTGGTTGGCTGGCGGATGGTGGCGACCCGCCGGCGGCGACACTCCCCCGCGGCAGCTCAGTCGTTCCCGCCGGCGGGGACGCTGCCGCGGCCCAGCCGCTCGTGGGCACCGGCCAGGTCGCCGGAGGTGAAGGCCGCCAGCAGCGACAGCTCGCCCGCCAGCACCGTGGCACCGAGGATCTCGGCCAGCCGCCGCACTCCGTACCCGGGCCGCCGCGGGTCGGGGACCGCCCCCAGCAGCGCCAGCGCCTCGCGCTGGGTGGCCAGGGCGGTGCCGCCGCCGACCACGCCGAGCGGCACGTCGGGCAGGAAGACCGAGGCGAACACCCCCTCGGGTCCCCGCGGCTCGACGCAGGTCACCCCCATCGACGCCTCCGCCACCTGGGCGACGTCCTGCCCGGTGGCCATGAACAGGGCGGCCAGCACGTTGGCGAAGTGGGCGTTGAAGCCCATGGCGCCGGCGGCGATCGAGCCCAGCAGGTTCTTGCGGTACTGGACCTCGACCAGCGCCCGGGCGTCGGTCTTGAGACAGCGCCTCAGCACGGCGCCGTCGAGCGCCACCTCAGCGTAGATCCGCTTGCCGCGCCCCTCCAGGAAGTTGATCGCCGAGGGCTTCTTGTCGACGCAGAAGTTGCCCGACAGGGCGACGCAGCGCACCCCGGTGCCGGGCTCGATGAGGTCGCGGACCACGCGGTCGCAGGCGATGGTCGCCATGTTCATCCCCATGGCGTCGCCCGAGGCGAAGCGGAAGCGCAGATAGATCGAGCTGCCCAGGAGCTGGGGCTTGATCTCGAGCAGCTTGAGATGGCTGCTGGTGCCCTCGGTGACCTGGCGGATGTCCTCCTCGTGCTCCTCGACCCAGGCCATGAACTCGCAGGTCTGCTCGATACCCGAGGTGCGGAAGACCGGCGCCCGGGTCATGCCGACGTCCTCGACCCGGACCACGGCGCCGCCGGCCTCGCGCAGCGCCCGGCAGCCGCGGTTGACGCTTGCCACCAGCGCCCCCTCGGTGGTCGCCAGCGGCACCAGGATCTCCTCCTCGGCGCCGACGCACTCGCCGCGCACGCTGATCGGTCCGCTCAGGCCCAGCGGGATCTGGGTGACGCCGATCAGGTTCTCGCAGTGCCGGGTGGCGACGCGGGCGACGTCGAACGAGTGATGGGCGGTGTGCTCGAGCCGCACCCCGCGCAGACGCTCCACCGCCTGCCGGCGGACGTCGACGGCCTTGGCCGGAGCCATCTCCGGCGGCAGCTCGTGGAGCCGGCGGCGGCCCTCGACGATCGAGCGGACCAGCTCCTCGGGCCGCTCCGGCCGGTCGGGCTCGGCCGCCTTGCCGCGCTTGGTCTTGACGGGATCCATCGGCTCTAGATCTCCGAGCGGCGGCGCAGCGGCACGGTTTGCAGCTCGCCGACGGTGCGCGCCCCGACGCAGAACATCGCGATCCGCAATTCTCTCACCGTCCGCCGCACTTTCTCGGCGGCGCGCTCCGCCGACACGTTAGCAGCCTCGAGGAAGGGCTGCGCCATACCCACCAGGTCGGCGCCCATGGCCAGCGCCTTGGCGGCGTCGAGCCCGCTGCGCACGCCGCCGCTGCCGATCAGCTTGAGCCCCTCGATCGACCGCAGCTGGCGCAACGACTCCGGGGTCGGAAGGCCCCAGTCGGCGAACAGCTCGCCGAGCTCCAGGTCGCGCGCCCGTTGGGCCTCGATCCGTGCCCAGCTGGTGCCGCCGACGCCGGCGACGTCGACGATCGAGACCCCCGACTCGCGCAGCCGGCGCCCGACCTCGGCCGAGATGCCGCAGCCGATCTCCTTGACGATCAGCGGCACCCCGAGCCCCCTGGCCAGCTCGCCGATCTTGGGCACCAGGTCCGAGAAGTCGCCCTGCCCCTCGGGCTGCAGCGCCTCCTGCAGCGGGTTGAGGTGCAGCACCAGCGCGTCGGCGTCGATCATCCGCACCGCCGCCTCGAACTGCTCGCGACCGAAGCCGTAGTTGAGCTGCACGGCACCCAGGTTGGCGAGCAGCGGGACCGACGGCGCCAGGTCGCGGACCCGGAAGCTGGCGGCCAGCGACGGGTCCTCGATCGCCTTGCGCTGCGAGCCCAAGCCGAGGGCGACACCGGTCTCCTCCGCCGCCCGCGCCAGGTTCCGGTTGATGCGGGTCGCCTCTTCGGTGCCGCCGGTCATGCACGAGATGAGCAACGGCGCCTTGAGCCGGCGGCCCAGGAACTCGACCCCGAGGTCGATCGCCGCCAGGTCGATCTCGGGCAGCGCCCGATGCTCGAAGACCCAGTCGTCGAAGTAGCTCGCCGCCACCTGCATGCGGCGATCGAGCGACAGCGCGATGTGCTCGGCCTTGCGGTCGCGCTCGGTGTCGGGCGAGCTCATCGCTGGCGCTCGCGCAGGAAGGCCACCAGGCCGCGCAGGAACGCAGCGCCGGGCCCGGTCAGCGCCAGCCCGTCGAGCTCTGCCTGCGCGGCGGTGGTCCGCTCCTCGATCATCGCCCGCACCCTCTCGGCGGCCCCCGAGCCGACGATCACCTGGCGCACCCGCTCGACCGCGGCGGCGTCGAGCTCCCGGTTGCCGAGGGCGGCCAGCAGCAGCCGCCGGCCGGCCTCGTCGGCGCCGGCCAGGGCGTGGTGGATGAGCACCGTGAACTTGCCCTCGGTCAGGTCGGCGCCGACCGGCTTGCCGACGGTGGCGGCGTCGCCGAACATCCCCAGCAGGTCGTCCTGGAGCTGGAAGGCCTCGCCGGTGAGCCGTCCGTAGCGGGCCAGACCGTGACGGGTCACCGCCGGCGCCCCGGCCAGCAGCGCCCCCAGCTCGAGCGGCCGCTGCACGCTGTAACGGCCGGACTTGAGCTGCAGCACCCGCAGCAGCTCCTCCTCGCCGGGCTGCTCGCGGTAGGGGACCGTCATCTCCTCGTACTGGCCGACGACCACCTCCTGGCACATCACCGCGAAACAGCGGGCGACCGCCGGCCGGCGCTCGGCCGGGACCTCGGCGCACCCGGCCAGCTCCTGGACGTAGGCGTTGGCGAGGTCGCCAAGCAGGATCGCGACCGACAGACCGAAGTGCTCGGGATCCCCCTCCCAGCCGCGCCGGCGGTGGAGCGACGCGAAATCGACGTGAGCCGACGGCCCGCCGCGGCGCACCTCGGAGCGGTCCATGATGTCGTCGTGGATCAGCAGATAGGCGTGGAGCAGCTCGAGGGCCATGGCCAGCGACCAGGAGCCCGGACCCGGCACCCCCCCGCAGGCCAGGAAGGCGTGATGCAGCAGCGCCGGCCGCAGCCGCTTGCCGCCGCGCAGCACGTAGCCGTCGAGCCGGGCCAGCAGCTCGGCACCGACCGGCCGGCCGGCCGCCAGCGGCTCGGCGCGCCCGGCGAGCCATTCCCGGAGCCGCTCGTCCAGCTCGCGGCCGAAGCTCTGCAGCCGGGCCGCGAACTCGGCCCCCGGGCCGCCGGCCGGAGCGGCGCCGGTGCGCGTCTCCTCGGCGGCGACCCCGCCCTGGCGGACTCCCCGGCTGCCGGATGCGGTCGTCATCTCAGTTGACCTCTTCGTCGTACCGGAACCTTGCCGGCGGGCCGCCCCCCTACCGAGCCGCGCGCCCGGCACCGGCTGGCGGCACCCCATGCCGGAAACGGTCCCCGCGTCCCCTTTCGCGCTGATTCGCCCGGCAGCGCGGGCCACTGCATTCTAACCTCCCCGGCGAGCGTCCCCGGCGAACGGCACGAGCGCCCGGTCGAAGCGCGCCGCCGGCGGCGGGTCCCAGCCGGGCGCGTCGCTGAGCAGGAAGCCCAGCGACTCGTCGCGACTCAGCGCGCCGTGGGTCCAGCGCAGCCGGCCGCCGCCGATCCGCGCCAGGTACTCGGTCCCGGGCGCTCCGTACATGTAGCCCGGCGCCAGCGAGCAGAGCAGCGAGGCAGGGTTGAGCACCAGGTCGAAGGCCCGCGCCAGGCGGTGGAGGGCGTCCGGATATTCGGTCTCGAGGGTGGCCGCCAGCCAGTCGGCGTCGCTCCTCCAACCGGCGCCGTCCGGACCGTTCGGCCCGGTGCTGCTCGGTGCCGCACCCGGGGCCAGACCCAGCGGGTCGCCGGTCAGCGGCTCGTAGGACCACTTGCCTCCCTCCGCCCCCGGGCGATAGCGCACCGCCGCGGTGCCCCGCGACGAGACCACCCGCCAGCCCCCGGCGTCCGCCAGGACGCAGAGGTCGACCCCAGGCACCCCGGCCAGCACCTCGGCGACCCGCGGCTCGACCTCCTCGTGGACGTAGACCTCGAAGCTCGAGACCAGCCCGAACGGGGTGAGCACGATGTCCTGTGGCCGGCGCAGCCGGCGGGTCACCCGGAAGCCCGCCCCGGTCACCGCCCGCTTGAGACCGCGCCAGACGTTGACCAGCGGCTCGCCGCCGGCGATGCCGTGGTCCGAGAACACCACCGTCACGAACGGGGGCCCGGGGCGGCCGTGCAGCTCCTGGAGCCGCCGGTCGAGGGCCGCCAGCAGCGCGCCCAGCGCCTGCGGACCGCGCATGTGCGCCCCGACGTCGGTCGCCGCGATGTAGATGTAGTAGCGCTCCTGGTCGGAGACCGCGAACTCGTCGAGCGCCCGCTCCAGCCGTTTGATGCCGGCCTTGATCGGGCGCAGGGCCTCGAAGGCGCTGCCCACCGGCCCCTTGCGGTTCCAGTCGAAGAACTCGCGCCACGGGAAGTGAATGCGAGCGTAGCTCACCGGTCCCCCACCCCGCACCCGGCGCTTTTGCCAGTCGAAGAACCGGGCCTCGTAGCCCGGCGAGCGCTCGAGCCCGAAAGGGGCGAGCATGCCGCCGAGGGCGACGCTGGTCGTCGAGGGAAAGGTGCTGATCAACGGCACCGGCCCGCGGAAGCCCTGGAACAGGGCCTCCTCGCCCCGCGCCGGGTCGGCCAGGTCGCGCACCAGCTCGTAGGGCACCGAATCGAGGGCGATGAAAAGCTGCCGGGGGGGCTCGGAGGGTGTGGCGCCGGAGCCCTCCGAGGGAGCCTCGGCAGGGGCCTCCGCTGAGGCCTTGAGGGCAGTCTGGGCAGGGGTCGAAGCCGGTGCTTCGACCGGCCGCCCGGCGGCCTCCGCTGCGGGCGTCGCGGGCCGGGCGCCCACCCCCGCGCAGGCCAACGCCAACGCGGCGAGCAGCGCCACCAAGGGACCTGCCAAGCCCATCCGGCGCCCGGGCAGCGTGTGGTGGCACCCGGAGCTCAGGTCAGCACCCCTTCGACGACGCGCGCCAGCTCGCCGGCACAGCGGCGGACCCGACCTCGAAGCCGCCACAAGGCGGCCAGCGACCGGGGGTGCCGCAGCGCTCGAACCGCGACGGTCACCCGGCTCAGCTCCCCGCCGGGTCCCCGCAGCGCCTCGAAGTCGAGCGGCAGCGACTCGTCGGCGGCATCGCTCACCGCCCGGACGATCAGGCAGGGGACGCCCCGCCGGCCCGCCGCGCGCGCCCAGACCGCCGATTCGAGATCCACCACCCCGATCCCCCCGCCCCCCAGCCGGCCACGGATCACCGCCTTCTCGGCGGCGCTGGCGGCCACGCGCTCCACCGTCACCACCCGGCCCGCCACCACGCCCGGACGGGCCAGCGCCTTGTCCAACCAGGCGGGATCGGGCGGCGGCGCCAGACCCTCCTCATCGACGACCTCGCTGGCGACCACCAGCGACCCGGCCGCCAGACCCGGCGTCAGGCCCCCGGCGACCCCCACCACCATCACCAAGGCAAGGGCGCCGCTCTCCCGCACCGCTGCAGGGGACGGCCCATCCAGCAGGCCGTCGGCGGCGCGCTCGGTGGCCCGCCTGCCAACGCCGGTTACCGCGACCGTCACCTGCCAGTCGCCCAGCGCGCCGCTGGCCAGACGACGCGGGCGCCAGCCGCCGGAGCGCCCCCCGGCCTGTTGCTGCCGGGGCCCGGGCCGCCGCTCTCCGAGCCGGCGGATCAGCGGCGCCACCTCCTCGGGCAGCGCCGCGACGACGGCTATCCGTCCACGTAGCCGTTGGCCCGGAACCATCGCACGGCCCGCTCGAGCGGCTCCTCCACCGGCGTCTGCGGCAGCCCCAGCTCGCGGACCGCCTTGGCGGCGTCGAAGAACATGCGGTGACGCGCCAGCTTGACCGCTTCGAGCGGCACCCGCGGCGGCCGCCCGGTGAGCCGGCTGAGCCCGGTGTCCAGGGCGCCGGCCGCCAGCGGCAGCCAGTGGGGAACGCGCCGGCGGGGAGCCGGCAGACCGGTCAGCGCGGCCAGCGCGGCGTAGATCTCCTGCAGGGTCATGTTGCGGCAGCCCAGGATGTAGCGCTCGCCCACCCGGCCGCGCTCGGCCGCCAGCAGGTGGCCGCGCGCGACGTCGCGCACGTCGACGAGATTCAGCCCGGTGTCGACGTAGACCGGCACCCGGCGCTGGAGGAAGTCGAGGATCATCTGGCCGGTGGCGGTGGGCTTGAGGTCGCCGTCCCCCACCGGCGCCGAGGGGTTGACGATGACCACCGGCAGGCCGCGCTCGGCCCACTCGACGGCCACCCGCTCGGCCAGGTACTTGCTGCGCTTGTAGTGGCCCACCATGTCGGCCAGCGAGACCGGCGTCTTCTCGTCCGCCGGCCGGCCGTCGGGCTCGAGACCGAGGGCGCCGACCGAGCTCGTGTAGACCACCCGCCGCACCCCGGCCGCCCGCGCCGCCGCCAGCACGTTGCGGGTGCCCTCGACGTTCGAGGCATACAGCTCCTCGGGCCGCGGCGCCCACAGCCGGTAGTCGGCGGCGCAGTGGAACAGCGTCTCGCAGCCGTCGAGCGCCCGCGCCAGCGAGTCGCGGTCGCGAAGGTCGCCCTCGACGGCCTCCACCGGCCGCCCCTCGAGATTGCGGCGCGGGCTGGTCGGCCGCAGCAGGCAGCGCACCTCGGCGCCGTCCTCGAGCAGCGCCGCCAGCAGGTGGCCGCCGATGAAACCGGTGGCGCCGGTGAGGAGGGCTTTCATGGGACGCCGCCGCCCGCCCGCGGCCCAGCGGCTGCCGGAGCAGCGGTCTCAGCCGAGCAGGTTCCAGGCCGCCATGCGGAACATGTCGCGCGGGCTCGACGGCAGCTCGCGGACCACCGAGGCCTCGAAGCCCGAGTGCATGGCGCAGTTCTGGCACAACCGGTCCTGGCGCGACTCCCAGTACTCCCAGTCGGTCTCGTTCCAGAACTCCTCCCACGACCAGGTGTGCTTCTTGCCGATCAGATAGCAGGGGCCCTTCCAGCCCAGCGGCGTGAAGGTGACGGTGCTCCAGGGCGAGCACTTGTAGTCGCGCAGACCGGCGGCGAACTCGAGGAACATCGGGGTCGAGGTCAGCCGGTAGCGCTTGGAGATCTCGAGCACCCGCTTGAACTTCTCCTGGATGTCGCGCCGCGCCAGGAAGATGTCGCGGTCGACCGACTCGTACTGATAGCCGGGGGAGACCAGCATGCCGTCGACGCCCATCCCGGCCAGCAGCCGGCACAGCTCCTCGACCTCGCCGATGTCGGTCTCCTTGAAGACCGTGGTGTTGGTGATCAAGTGGTAGCCGAGCCGCTTGCCCTCGCCGATCATCTCCATCGCCTTGTCGAACACCCCGTCCCGGGCGCACACGTAGTCGTGGGTCTCGCGCAGGCCGTCGAGATGGACGTTGATGGTCAGCCGCTTGTGGGGCGCGATCTTGCCGTAGACCGTCTCGTCCAGCAGCAGGGCGTTGGTGCACAGGTAGATGTGGCGGCGGCGGGCGATGATCTCCTCGATCAGCTCCTTGAGCTCCGGGTAGACGGTGGGCTCGCCGCCGCAGATCGACACCGCGGGCGCCCCGCACTCGTCCACCGCCTGGAGACAGCGCTCCAGCGGCAGCCGGTCCTTGAGCTTGCCGGTGTGCCGCTCGGTGGCGCAGCCGATGCACGCCAGGTTGCAGGTGTAGAGCGGCTCCAGCATGAGCACGAACGGATAGCGCCGGTTGCCCCGCGCCGCGTTGCGCAGCTGGTGCCGGATCATGTCGGTGGTGATGTGGAGGGGGAATCTCATCGGTTGGTTCCGTCGTCGGGCACGCCCGCCGTTCCCCGCTCGTAGGCGGCCAGCGCCAGCAGCGGGAAGTAGGTCGCATAGAGATGGTACCGGAGGTAGAAGACACGCGGGAACCCGGTTCCCGTCCAGGGCTCGTCGGTCCAGCCGCCGCCGGCCTCCTGGGTCGACAGCAGATAGTCCACCCCGCGCTCGAGCGCCGCGCTGCCGCGGTCGCCGGCCGCCAGCAGCCCGAGCACCGCCCAGGCCGTCTGGGCGGCGGTCGAGGGCCCCTGGCCCCGGGTCTCGGGCTCGTCGTAGGACCGCGGCGACTCGCCCCAGCCGCCGTCGGCGTTCTGGCAGCCGCGGATCCAATCGGCGCCGCGGGCCACCGCCGGGTCGTCGGACCCGGCGCCCCAGCGCGCCAGCCCCCACAGCGCCAGCCAGGTGCCATACAGGTAGTTGACCCCCCACCGTCCGTACCAGGAGCCGTCGGCGAGCTGTTTGCGGCGCACGAACTCCAGCCCGCGGCGCACCGCCGGATGTTCGGCCGGATAACCCCACAGCTCGAGGCACTCGAGCGCCCGCGAGGTGATGTCGGTGGTGCTGGGGTCGATCATCGCGTTGTGATCGGCGAACGGGATGTAGGTCAGGCGGCGCTTGTCGCAGCCGCGGTCGAACGAGGCCCAGCCGCCGTCGTCGTTCTGCATGCTGAGCAGCCAGGCGAGGGCGCGCCGCGCGGTCGCCTCGACCTCCGGGTCGGCCGGCGCGAACGACAGCTTGCCGAGAGCGACCAGCGCCTGGGCGGTGTCGTCGCAGTCGGGATAGAACTCGTTGGCGTACTCGAAGTACCAGCCGCCGACCGGTCCGTCGGGGTTCTTGATCCGCCAGTCGCCGGGCTGCCGGACCTCGTGGTCGAGCAGCCAGCGGACCGCCCGTTCGAGGGCCGGCCGGTCCCGCGGCCGCTCCCCTTCGGCCAGCGCGGTGAGCGCCAGGACGGTGTCCCAGACCGGGGACTTGCAGGGCTGGAGACGCAGGGTGCCGCCCTCCGGGATCTCGAGCTTCTCGAGCTCGCGGAGCTGACCGGCGATCACCGGATGGTCGGCCGGGTAGCCGAGACCGCGCAGCGCCATCACCGTGTTGACGATCGGCGGGAAGATGGCGCCCAGCCCGTCGCTCAGCTCCAGCCGTTCGAGCACCCAGCGCTCGGCCCGCTCGAGAGCCCGGCGGCGCAGCGGCTGCACCCGCAGCCGCTCGAGCAGCTTGTTGGTGCGGTCGACGACGCGGAACAGACCGGCCCAGAACCGATGCTCGACGCTCGCCGGGGCGGGCGTCCCGGCGGCGCCCGGCACCCGCAGCTCCTCGAGGCCGGCGGCGGCCGGCACCTCGCAGCTCGGCTTGCAGGACCAGATGATGCTGAGCGGCACCACGATGGCCCGCGACCAGGAGGACATCTCGTAGATGTTGAACGGGAACCAGTTGGGAAACAGCATCAGCTCGGGCGGCACCGCCGGCGCCAGCCGCCACTCGTACTGGCCGAAGATCGCCAGGTAGAGCTTGGTGAACGAGTTACAGGCATCCAGCCCGCCGCGGGCGCGGATCGCCTCTCGGGCCCGCTCCATGTGCGGCGCGGCCGGCGAATCGCCGGCCAGCTTGAGCGCGAAGTAGGCCTTGACCGAGCCGCTGACGTCGGGCGGCCCCCCCGGATAGAGCGCCCAGCCGCCCTCCGCGAGCTGCTTGTTCCGCAAATAGGCCGCCGCCGACTGGACCCGCGGATCGTCCCCGCGGCCCAGGAACCACAGCAGCAGGGCGTACTCGGACTCCAGGATGCTGTCGCCCTCCAGCTCGGCGCACCAGTGGCCGTCGGCGTTCTGCAGCTCGAACAGCCGGTCGCGGGCGGCCTCGACGCCGGCGGCGGCCGCGGCGCGCCGGCCGGCCGGCCGGCCCGGCGGCGGCTCCAGAGTCAGGATGCTGGACGTAGGTCCTGGGTCCACTGAGGCCACGGCTCGATCCCGGACTGACGGATTGGCGGCGAGTGTAGCAACGGTCTCGCCAAGCCGGTGATTATTCACGTCTGGCGCCTCGACGCAAGAGTGCCGCCTTCCCGGCGCTTCGATGCCGGCCGGCCCCTGCGGGTTACGCGCCGGCCTCGGCGGCGGTTCGCTTTCGGGGGAAGGACCGGCGGACCGATCATGGTAAGAAGCGCCATGAGATGCGGACGCCGACGGCCGGGGCCGTGCTCCTGATGCTGACCGCCGTGCCGGCGGCGATCGGCGCGCCGGGCGAGGGCAGCGGCGCCCAGGCGATCGCCCGCGGCGACCAGGCCTGGCAGCGGCGCGCCGAGGGGCACCAGGGCGGCCGCGCCGCGCCCGGCCCGATCGGCGAGGCGGTCGCCGCCTACCGCGAGGCGCTCGAGTCCGAGCGCGACAACCCCGAGGCGCGCTGGAAGCTGCTGCGGGCGCTGTTCTTCGAGGGCGAGTACGTCCACGACGACCGCGACCGGAAGCTCGCGCTGTTCGCCGAGGGGCGCGAGCTCGGTGACGAAGGCCGTGCCCTCCTGGCGCGGCTCGCCGGCCGCCCCGACCTCGACGAGCTACCGCCCGAGGAGGCGGCGGCGGCCGTCGCCGACCTGCCCCAGGCCGCCTCGGTCTACTTCTGGTCGGCGGTCCACTGGGGGCTGTGGGGCCGGCACCGCGGCAAGATGGCCGCCGCCCGCGAGGGCGTGGCCCGCAAGATCCGCGACTACGCCGAGGTGACGCGGCGGCTCGACGAGCGGCTCGAGAACGCCGGCGGCCACCGCATCCTGGGCCGGCTCCACTCGGAGGCGCCCAAGCTCCCGTTCTTCACCGGCTGGGTCGACCGCCAGACCGCCGTCCGCTCGCTGGAGCGGGCCGTCGAGCTGGCGCCGCAGGACCTGCTGAGCCGCCTCTATCTGGCCGAGGCGCTGCTCGAGCACGTGCCGCGCCGCCGGGCCGAGGCGGTCGGGATGCTCGAGCGGCTGGTCGAGCAGTCGCCCGACCCGGCCTTCCTGGTCGAGGACTTCAAGACCCTCGAGGACGCCCGCGCCGCGCTGGCGCGGATCAAGGGCTGAACAGGAACTCGACGACGTCGCCGTCCCGGATCCGGTAGTCGCGGCCCTCGGTCCGCAGCCGGCCGAGCGGCTGCAGCTGGTGGAGCCCGCAGTGCTCGACCACCTCCTCCCAGGCGGCCACCTGGGCGCGGATGAAGCCGCGCTCCATGTCGCCGTGGATACGGCCCGCCGCCTGCGGGGCGGTGGCGCCGCGCTCGATCTCCCAGGCCCGCAGCTTGCCGTGGGCCAGCGTGTAGAAGCGGATCAGACCCAGCAGCTCCAGGGCGGCGTTGGCCAGCCGGTCGAGCCCCGAGGTCTCGAGGCCCAGCTCGCGCTGGAACTCGCGCCGCTCGGCGGGCTCCAGCTCGCGCAGCTCGGCCTCCAGCCGGGCACAGAGCCGCAGCACCGGCGGCGCCCCCGGAGCGCTCTCCAGCTCCGTTACGTCGGGGGCCCCGGAGCCGGCCTCCTGCCGGCCGGCCCCCTGCGCGCCGCCGGTCACCGCCGCCTCGTCCACGTTGAGCACGTAGAGCAGCGGCTTGCCGGTCAGCAGCCCCAGGGCCTTGAGCTCGCCGCGGGCGGCGGGCTCGGCGCCCTCCCCGCGGAGCGGCTCGCCACGCCGCAGCCGCTCCAGCCAGCCCTCCAGCCGGGCCTCCTCCTCGGCGTGGGCCCGGGGATCGGCCTTCCATAGCCGGCGCCGCTTCTCGAGCGCCCGCTCGAGGACCTCGAGGTCGGCCAGCAGCAGCTCGGTCTCGACGATCCCGGCGTCGCGCACCGGGTCGACGGTCTCGAAGACGTGCGCCACCCCGGGGTCGGCGAAGCCGCGCAGCACGTGGACCACGGCGTCCACCTGCCGGATCGCCCCCAGGAAGCGGTTGCCGAGCCCCTCGCCGCGGCTGGCGCCCTCGACCAGCCCGGCGATGTCGATGAACTGGACGTGGCAGGGGGTGGACTCGGCCGGCTCGACCGCCGCCTCGAGGGCGGCCAGCCGGGGATCCGGCACCGGAACCCGCCCGAGGTTGCTGTCGATGGTGGTGAAGGGGTAGTTGGAGACCTCCGCCCCAGCAGCGGTCAAAGCATTGAAAAGAGTAGACTTACCGACGTTGGGCAGACCCAGGAGGCCGACCGAAAGCATGCCCGGATTCTACGGCCCGGCGAACTTCTTCGAGGAAATTCGCCCACAGGTGTCAGAAAAAGGGGTCCTGCGGCAACTTGCTAACGGAGGGCGACCCCGTCGCTGAACTACCGACCGACTCAACATCCCCCGGGCCGGGCCACGGATCCGCCTTCGGGCGCTCGCCGGACGTCCGGTCCAGACTAAGGCGACTCCTCTCCACCGGTCGCC
>JBFGCA010000014.1:0-57937 GCA_041567315.1 Thermoanaerobaculia bacterium
CCACCCGTCCTCCTGCCGCTCGGCGGCGAGGGTCCACAGCAGCCGGGCGCCAGGGTGGGGGGGGCGGCGTTCGAGGATCGCCGCGGCGAGGTCGCGCGCCGCGGCGGCGTCACCCTGTTCGAGGTGCCGCCGGACCGCCTCGAGCTGCGAGGGCAGCTCGGGGAACGGAGCCGGGTAGAGGGTGTCCGGTGCCGGCCGGTCGTCCCGGGGACCCGCCTCCTGGTGGCCCAGCCGCCGCAGATAGAGCCAGGGGACCGGATCCTCGTCGTCGGTCTCGAGCGCGGCCCGGAAGGCGCCCGCGGCGGCGTCCTCGTCGCCGGCCCGCAGCCGGGCGATGCCGAGGGCCAGCAGCGCGCGGCCCAGGTGGAGGTTCTCGGCCACCGCCCGGCGCAGCTCGGCGTCGCCCACGGGTGCGTCCGCGGCGGCCAGCCTGAGCAGTCGGGCCGCCGGGGTCGGCTCGGGCGCTCCGCCGGCCGAGGCGAGACCATTTAGGAGAGTCGCCGCTTCCTCGAAGCGCTCCTCGAAGAGCCTCAGCTCGGCCAGCAGCAAGGTCGCCTCCGCTGCAGGGGCGCCCGGCGCCCGGTCCTCCTCTTCGCCGGGTGGCCCGCCGAGCGACTCACCGAGCGAACCGCCGAGCGACACGGCGTGCTCCAGATGGCCGGCCGCTCGCTCGGGCTCGCCGAGCCGCATCGCCGCCAGGGCGCGGCCCACCAGCGCCGGAACGAACCGCGGCGCGCCCGCGAGCGCGCGGTCCCAGGCCTCGGCGGCCGGTCCCGGGTCGCCGAGCAGCAGCCGCACCCGCCCGAGCAGGTGCCAGGCCAGGAAGGGACGCAGCAGCTCCGCCGCGGTGGCGATCTCCAGGTGCTCGCGCGCCGTCTCCAGCTCGCCGCGCTCGAGGGCGAGCCGGCCCGCCAGCATCCGGGCGGGACCGTAGCGCGGGGCCGCCTCGAGAACGGCGTCGAGCACCGCCGCGGCCGCCGCCGGGTCCCCCGCCCGCAGCAGCGCCCGCGCCCGCGCGACGCCGGCTTCGGGAGAGGGCGCGGACACCTGGGAGCGCGCAGGCGAATCGGTGTCGGCCGTTGACAAGCTGCGGGGAAGGCCGGCGCCGGGAGTGGATCGTGAGGATCTGGTGGTCAGGGCCACCGCAAGCCCCGGGCTTGCCGTGGGACAGTAGCCACCGACCACGGTCAAGCCGGCCAGTAGGCCCACAAGCAGCCGGTGGCGGAAGTCGGGCTGCAGTCGGCCATCGGTGAGCGCGCCGAGGTCCACTGCCGTGTCGTGGCCCCTCGACGGCGGCTCCCGGCCGCTGGCGTCCGAACACACTGTCTTCAGCCGCGCTGGGTTCGCCGGTCGATTCGGGCTTCCGCTGGGGGCTGCACAGGGCCGGCACGTCCCACCCCGGTCTTCGCGGATGCGGTGCATCGAGCGCGTCACGAAACCCCTACCTGGAGCTCCCGTTCGGTCGCCACAAGACCAACAAGTGATTCGAAGGCAGCCCCCGGAAGACGCTCCGCCGCCCGCCCGGCCAGCGCATCAGCAGCCTATCGACCACCGCGGCGTCGCCGAGTCCGAAGTGGAGCCGGTCGTCGAGCTCCGAGGCGTAGCCGCCGCCCGAGGACAGCTCGCGGACCTGCCGGCCGCCGCCGGCCTCGACCACCGCCCGCGCTCCCAGGGGCTGACGGGGGCCGCCGTCCTGCCGCAGGTCCACCTGGAGCCAGCCTCCCGGCTCCGGGGTGACGTTCTCGAGCAGGTTGGGCCGCGCGTCCTGGTTGCTCACCGCCAGGTCGAGGTCGCCGTCGTGGTCGAGGTCGAAGGCCACCGCTCCGCGGCTCGACTCGCGGATCGCGAAGGCGTCGCCGCCGGCCGCGCCCGGGTCGCGGAACCTGCCGCCGTCGTTGACCAGGAGCTGGTTGAGCTGGCGGTAGCTCTCGTTGAGTGACGGGTCGTCGTCCACCTGCGGGTAGATGTGCCCGTTGGCGAAGAACAGGTCGAGGTCGCGGTCCTGGTCGGCGTCGAAAAAGAGCGCGGCCCAGCCCAGCGGCGCGTAGGTCGGCACCGCCACGCCGGTGGTCAGCGAGACGTCGGCGAACAGCTCGCCGTCGAGGTTGCGGTAGAGGGCGTAGTAGTCGTGGGCGAAGTTGGTCACCGCCAGGTCGAGCCGGCCGTCGCCGTCGTAGTCGCCGAAGTCGACCCCCATGCTGCCCTGCATGCGGCCGTCGGCGTTGTAGGCGCTGCCGGTGGGCGTCGCCACCTCCTCGAAGGTGCCGTCGCCACGGTTGCGATAGAGCCGGTTGGGGGTGCTGTCGTTGGCCAGGTAGAGGTCCGGGTCGCCGTCGTCGTCGTAGTCGAAGCTGGTCACGCCCATGGTGTAGCCGAGGCCGCCGGCGGCCAGCCCGGACGCCTCGGTGGCCTCCTCGAAGGTGCCGTCGCCGCGGTTCCGGTAGAAGGCGTTGGCGGCCTCGACCAGCCCCCGCGGGCCGTCCATCACCTCGACCTTGCCCCGCCAGCGCCGGGTGCGGCGGGCGGTGAGCACCTCCTCCCAGGTGGTGTCGATGTAGTTGGCGACGAACAGGTCCTGGTCGCCGTCGCCGTCGGCGTCCAGGAAGGCGGCGCCGATGCTCCAGCCGGGCTCGGCGACGCCGGCTTCGAGGGTGACGTCGCCAAAGGTGCCGTCGCCGTTGTTGCGGTACAGCACGTTGTCGCCGAAGGCGGTCAGGTAGAGATCCGGCAGCCCGTCACCGTCGACGTCGCCGACGCAGCCGCCGTGGCCGTAGATCCGCGCCGCCACCCCGGCGCGCTCGGTGACGTCTTCGAACGAGCCGTCGCCGCGGTTGCGGTAGAGCGCGCTGCGCTCGGCCGGGTCGTCGCGCCGCGGCAGCCGGTAGGCGGCCACGAAGTAGAGGTCCTGCCAGCCGTCGCCGTCGTAGTCCACGACCAGGACGCCGTTGCCCGTCGACTCCAGGATGTGCGGCTTCTCGACGCTCCCCGACCAGGTGGGAAGCGTCAGCCCGGATTCCGCCGAGCGGTCGGCGAAGCGCGGCTCGCCGGCCACGGCCGGAACGATCGGGAGGAGCAGGGCCGTGGCGACGAGGGGACTTGCCGATGACGGCATGCGCCGGCGATTGTAGACAACTGCCGAGTCGAATCTCCGGCGCACCACGCCACCTCTTGCTCCGTTCCGCCGGCGCCACGGCCCCGCGGAGACGGGCACCGAGGCGTGCCCCGCTCGCCAGGCTCGCGCCAGGTGAGCTAGTGTCGGCGCGATGGGCCGCCAACTGCCGCGGAAGGTCGGTCGCCGAGGCCGCGGGGCCCACCACGAGTTGGCCGTCGGCTGCGTGGCGCTGGCGGCGGCGAGCCTCGCTCTTGCCCTCCCGGCCGCGCTGCGGGCCGCCGACTACGAGGCCGCGGTCCCGGCCCCGGAGGCGGTGCTGGGATACGCCCTCGGCGAGCGGGTCACCGACTACGCCGGGATGGAACGCTATCTGGCGGCGCTGGCCGAGGCCTCGCCGCGGGTGGTCTGGGGCTCCTACGGCGCCGACTACGAGGGCCGGGAACTGCGCTACGCGGTGGTCTCGAGCCCCGGGAACCTGGCGCGGCTGGAGGCCATCCAGGCGGCCACCGCCCGGCTGAGCGATCCGCGGGGCCTTGGCGAGGCGGAGGCCGCCGCCCTGATCGACGAGACCCCGGCCGTGGTCTGGCTCAACTACGGCACCGACGGCAACGAGACCGCCGGGCTGGAGTCGGCGCTGCTGATGGCCCACCACCTGGCGGCCGACGCCGAGCCGGCGACCCGCGGTCTGCTGGACGAGGCGGTGGTGGTGCTGACCCCGGCGATGAACCCGTCCTCGCACGAGCGCTGGGCCTCCTGGTCCAACTCCTTCGCCGCCCTGCCGCGCGGCAACCCCGACCCGCTGGCCATGGAGCACCACCCGCCCTGGGGGGTGCTGACCAACAACAACCACTACCTGGTGGACCTGAACCGCGAGTCGTTCTGGGCCACCCAGGCCGAGTCGGCGGCGCTGCGTGACCTCTACTACCGGTGGCACCCGGTGGTCTTCGTCGACCACCACGGCGAGTACGACGACTTCACCGGTCCCGGCTACGAAGAGCCGCTCAACCCGCTGATCAGCGAGGGCCAGCGCCGCTGGTTCGACCGCTTCGGCCGGGCGATCGGCGAGCGCTTCGGGCGGCTCGGCTGGTCCTACTCGCCGTGGGAGACCGGGAGCTTCTATCCCGGCTTCTGGGAGTCGTTCGGCTTCCTCAACGGCGCCATCGGCTTCACCTACGAGACTATCGGCGGCGGCAGCCGTGGGCTGCGCTTCCGCCGCGAGGACGGCAGCGTCGTCACCCTCGAGCTGGCCTCCCGGCAGCACTTCGAGGCCTCGCTGACGGTGATCGCGACCGCGGTCGGGGCGCGCCGCGAGTTGCTCGGCGACTATCTGGAGTTCTGGCGCTCGGCCCGGGCGGTGGCAGCGGCCGCCCCGGAGACGGTCTTCGTGATCGACCCAGCCGGCGACCCGGCGCGCGCCGCCCTGCTGCTCGAGGTCCTGACCGGCAACGGGATAGAGGTCTACCGGGCGCCGGCGCCGGTCGAGGCGCGGGGCGTCCACGACTACTTCGGCCGCCGCTGGACCAGCCGGCGGTTCGCGGCCGGCACCTGGTGGATGCCGGTCGACCAGCCCCGGGCGCGGCTGCTGCTGACCCTCATGCGCCGCGACTTCGCCTTGCCCGAGATCACCCTGGCCGCCGCCGAGGAGTTCCGGCGCAACCAGGAGAAGGCCGGCTTCGTCAACCCGAAGATCGCCGGCACCACCTACCTGTTCTACGACGTCACCGCCTGGTCGATGCCGTTGACCTATGGGGTGCCCGCTTACTGGGCGGAGGAGATACCCGGGGACCTGACGGCCGGAAGGCTCGAGCGGCTGGAGTCGCCGGCGCCGAGCCCGCCGCCTCCGGCTCCGGCCGAGGCGAGCTACGGTTACGTCTTCTCGGGCGACGGAATCGCCGCCACCGAGATGCTGGTCGACCTGCTCCAGCGCGACGTGGTCCTCAACGTCGCCTACGACGGGTTCACCATCGGCGGCCGAAGCTTTCCGCGGGGCTCGGTGCTGGTGCGCAACGAGCGCAATCCGGGCCTCGACCTGCGGTCGGTGCTGGCGGCGGCCGGCGAGCGGCACGGGGTGGCGGTCCACGCCGTCGACGGCACCTACGCCGAGGCCGGGCCCAGCATGGGCTCGGACCGGATGGTCCACGTGCGCCGGCCCCGCATCGCCGTGCTGGCCGGCGACCCGGTCAGCACCCGTTCGTTCGGCGACCTGTGGTTCACCTTCGAGGACCTCTACCGGCTGGAGTTCAGCGCCGTCTACCGCGAGCAGCTCGACGAGCAGGGCCTCGCCCGCTACGACGTGCTGGTGCTGCCCGACGGCTCCTACGACGCTGCGAGCTTCCCGGCCGACTGGCTGGCGGCGCTCCGCGGCTGGGTCTCGCGGGGCGGCACGCTGGTCTGCTTCGCCCGCGCCAGCGGCTGGGCGGCCGACCCCGAGGTCGGCCTGGCCGCCACCCGCCTGCGCCCCGCCGAGTGGCCGCCCGCCGCCGGGGAAACCGGCGACCCACCGCCACGCCGCGCCCCGGAGGTGCCTGGCGCCATCCTGCGGGCGCTCCCCGATCCGCACCACCACCTGACCTTCGGCTACGGGGAGGAGACCGCGGTCCTGGTCTGGTCCGATATCGCGTTCGAGCCGGACCCGGCGGTCGCCGCTCCGGTGGCGTTGGCGCCGCTGGAAGACCTCCGTCTGTCGGGATTTGCCTACGAGGACTCGCTGGCCCGTCTGGCCGGCACCCCCTACCTGGTGGACGAGCGGCTCGGTGGTGGGCACCTGGTGCTGTTTCTCGACGACCCGGCTTTCCGGGTCTACTGGCGGGGGCTCTCGCGGCTGCTGCTCAACGCCGTGCTGCTCAGCCCCAACTTCTGAACCTCGGCGGGGGACCCGCCGGCCGTTTCGAAAAGGCGTCACAAGGAGGAGGGATGACCATCGCAGTCCGTGCAACCGCTCTGCTGCTGCTGCTCGTCGGGGCCGCCGGTCGGCTCGCGGCCCACGAGCCGGAAGCCGACCGGCCGCCCGAGCCGTCCGCCACCCCGCGGCCGCTGGCCATCGACGACTACTTCCGGCTGGGCGACGTCGATGATCCGCGGATCAGCCCCGACGGCCGATGGGTGGCCTACACGGTCACCGTCCGCGACCTGGAGGAGGACGAGGAGCGGACCCGCATCTGGATGGCGCCGGCGGCCGGCGGCGATGCACGGCCGATGACCGCCGAGGACTGCTCGTCCAAGCGCCCGCGGTGGAGCCCGGACGGCAACTACCTCGGCTTTCTTTCGGCGCGCGACGAGGGCAAGACCCAGGTGTGGACGCTCTTTCGCCAGGGCGGCGAGGCGGTGCAGCGCACCGACACCGCCCAGGGCGTCCAGGCCTTCGAGTGGTCGCCGGACGGCCGCCGGATGGTGCTGGTGATCCAGGACCCGACGCCGCGCGAGCTCGAGGAGCACGAGCGCAGGGAGGCCGGGCTCGAGCTGATCAAGGAGAAGACCCCGCCGCCCTGGGTGGTCGATCGCCGGCAGTTCAAGGAGGACTACGTCGGCTACCTCGACCGCCGGCGGACCCACCTGTACGTTCTGGAGGTGGAGAGCGGGGAGCTCTCCCAGATCACCGCGGGCGACTACGACGACAGCGAGCCCGCCTGGTCGCCGGACGGCCGGCTGATCGCCTTCACCAGCAACCGCACCGCGGACCCGGACGCCAACTACGACACCGACGTCTGGGTGGTGGCCGCCGACAGCCCCGACCAGGGCGGCACGCTGCTCGAGGTCACCGACAACCCCGGCCCCGACCAGTCGCCGGCCTGGAGCCCGGACGGCAAGTGGATCGCGCACGTCTCGGCGACCGACGTCGACGCCATCGTCTACGCCACCTACCATCTGGGGGTGTCGTCGTCGCGTGGCGGCGACACCCGGATGCTCACTGCCGAGATCGACCGCTGGGTGGGCGACCCGATGTTCTCGCCCGACGGCCGCTGGCTCTACTTCGAGCTCGAGGACAGCGGCGAGCGGGCGCTGGCGAGGCTGCCGGCCGGGGCCACCTCGTCGGCGAAACTCGAGCGCGTCATCGGCGGCCCCCGCACGGTCAGCGCCTTCGACCTCGGCCCCGAGGGCGCGGTCGCCGCCCTGATCAGCGAGCCGTTGCTGCCGCCCGAGGTCTTCATGCTGCGCCGCGGCGGCCCCGAGCGGTTGACCCGGGTCAACGACGAGCTGCTGGCCGAGGTGCGGCTCGGCGAGGTCGAGAACGTAGGGTTCGAGAGCCCGGACGGCACCCCGATCGAGGGCTTCGTGGTCAAGCCGCCGGGCTTCGACCCCGGCTTCCGCTACCCGGCCATCCTGCTGATCCACGGCGGTCCGGTGGCGCAGCACGAGTTCGCCTTCGATTTCGAGCCCCAGCTCTTCGCCGCCAACGGCTACGTCGTGCTGCTGCCCAACCCGCGCGGCTCGTCGGGCTACGGCCAGGAGTTCTCGATGGGGATCTGGCAGAAGTGGGGCGAGACCGACTACGAGGACGTGATCGCCAGCGTCGACGACGCCATCGCCCGGGGCTACGCCGACCCCGAGCGGCTGGGGGTCGCGGGCTGGTCCTACGGCGGCATGCTGACCAACCACGTGATCACCAAGACCGACCGCTTCAAGGCCGCCATCACCGGCGCCAGCGCCACCCTCTACGTCGTCAACTACGGCCACGACCAGTACCAGCGCTGGTGGGAGTACGAGCTGGGCCTGCCCTGGGAGAGCGACAGCCGCGAGCTGTGGGAGAAGCTTTCGCCCTTCAACCGGGTGGAGAAGGTGGTGACCCCGACCCTGATCGTCGGCGGCGAGAAGGACTGGAACGTCCCCATCATCAACTCCGAGCAGCTCTTCCTGGCCCTGAAGCGGCTCGGCCGGACCGCCGAGCTGGTGGTCTATCCGGGCGAGTACCACGGCATCGACACGCCGACCCACCAGCAGGACCTCTTCCAGCGATACCTGGCCTGGTGGGCCGAGTACCTCAAGCCATAAAGGACACGCGCATGCCGGTTCCGACCATGTTCCATTCGCGCACCGCGAAGCTCTGCGCCAGCTACAGGTGGAAGGACTGGGCGGGCTTCTACGCGGTGTGCTCCTACGACACCTCGCACGACCCCGAGTACTTCGCCTTCCGCCACTCGGCGGGGCTGATCGACGTCAGCCCGCTGTGCAAGTACGAGGTCCGGGGCCGCGACGCCGCCGCCTTCCTGTCGCGGGTGACGGTCAAGAACATCGCCAAGCTCAAGGTCGGGCAGGTCACCTACCTGTGCTGGTGCGACGACGACGGCAAGATCGTCGACGACGGCACGGTGTCGCGTCTCGACGAGGACTTCTACCGGGTGACCGCCGCCGAGCCGTCGCTGTCCTGGTTCGAGCGCCTGCGCAACGGCTACCAGGTGACCATCGAGGACTCGAGCCACACCCTCGGCGCCCTCGCCCTGCAGGGCCCCAACTCGCGCGCCATCCTCGCCGAGGTCTGCGACGGCGACGTCGGCGGGCTGTGGTTCTTCCGGGTGCTGCGCTGCCGGCTGGCGGGGGTCGAGGTGTGGGTCTCGCGCACCGGCTACACCGGCGACCTGGGCTACGAGATCTGGGTGGGGGAGGCCGGCGCCGAGCGGGTCTGGGACGCGCTCGTCGAGGCCGGCGCCGCCTACGGTCTGCTGCCGGCCGGGCTCGACGCCCTCGACGTCACCCGGCTCGAGGCCGGCTTCATCATGAACGGGGTCGACTACTTCGGCGCCCCGCACTGTCTGACCGAAGGCCGCAAGTCCTCGCCCTACGAGCTCAACCTGGGCTGGACCGTGCAGCTCGACCGCCCGCCGTTCGTGGGCCGGGCGGCGCTCGAGCGCGAGAAGGGGCGCGGCCCGGCGCGGACGCTGGTCGGTCTCGACGTCGACTGGGGCGAGCTCGAGGAGGTGTTCGCGCGCTACGGGCTGCCGCCCGAGCTGTCGGCCGGCGCCTGGCGCGAGGGGCGGCCGGTCTACGACGAGGGCGGCCGCTGGATCGGCCAGGCCACCAGCGGCGCCTGGTCGCCCACCCTCAAGAAGAACCTGGCCCTGGCCCAGCTCCAGAGCAGCCACGCGGCGGTGGGGACCACGGTGCGGTTCGAGGTCACCGCCGAGTACCGGCGGCACCGGGTGAAGGCGACCGTCGCCAGGCCGCCGTTCTTCGACCCGCCGCGCAAGAGGGCGAAATGAGCCGGCGCTACGACGCGGTCGTCGTCGGCGGCGGCCACAACGGGCTGATCTGCGCCGCCTATCTGGCGCGGGCCGGCCGCAAGGTGCTGGTCGTCGAGCGCCGTCACCTGCTGGGCGGCTCGGCGGTCACCGAGGAGCTCTACCCCGGGTTCAAGTTCTCGGTCTGCTCGTACGTGGTGAGCCTGTTCCGGCCGTCGATCATCCGCGACCTCGAGCTGCCGCGGCACGGGATGGAGATCCTCCCGCTCGAGACCGCCTTCACCCCGCTGCCGGGCGATCGCGGTCTGTGCCGCTGGGCCGACGCCGAGCGCAGCCGGCGCGAGATCTCGCGGTTCAGCGCCCGCGACGCCGAGATCTACCCCGAGTTCAGCCTGACCATGACCCGCGCCGCGCAGCTGGTGCGCGACGTCATCGACTCGCCGGCGCCCGATCCGCTGTCCTGGGACCCGCGCGAGCTGCTGCGGCTGCTCAGGCTGGGGCGCAAGCTCCGCTCCGGCGGCAGCGAGACCATGCACTTGAACCTCAAGCTCTTGACCATGAGCGCCGTCGACTTCCTCGACATGTGGTTCGAGTCCGACGTGCTCAAGGCGCCGATGTCGGTGAGCGGGATCATCGGCACCTATCAGGGCGTGCGCTCGCCGGGCACCGCCTACGTGCTGCTCCACCACTACATGGGCGAGATCGACGGCGCCTTCCGCTCCTGGGGCTACTCGAAGGGCGGCACCGGCGGCGTCAGCCTGGCCTGCGCGCGGGCCGCCGAGGGCTTTGGCGCCGAGATCCGCACCGAGGCGACGGTCGAGCGGGTGCAACTCCGGAACGGCCGCGCCACCGGCGTGGTGCTGGCCGGCGGCGAGGAGATCGAGGCCCGGACCGTGGTCTCGAGCTGCGACCCCCGTCTTACCTTCTTCGGGCTGGTGGGCGAGGAGCACCTCGACCCCGAGTTCACCGCCCAGATCCAGCGCTACAAGCTGCGCGGCAGCTCCGGCAAGGTCAACCTGGCGGTCGACCGCCTGCCGCGCTTCTTCGGCCGCGAGGGGAGCGCCCACCTGCGCGGCGACGTCGCCATCGCCCCCGGCATCGACTACCTGGAGCGCGCCTTCGACGACGCCAAGTACGGCGCCTTCTCGCGCCGCCCTTACATCAACGTCGTCATCCCGTCGATCATGGACCCCAGCGTGGCGCCGCCGGGCAAGCACATCATCTCGATGTTCGTGCAGTACGCGCCCTACCACCTGGCCGAGGGCGCCGAGAGCTGGCCCGACCAGCGCGAGGCGTTCGGCGACGCGGTGGTCGAGACCCTGGCCGAGTACTGCCCCGGGCTCGAGGAGTCGATCCTCTTCCGCCAGGTGCTGACGCCCTGGGACCTGGAGCAGGAGTACGGGCTCACCGAGGGCAACATCTTCCAGGGCGAGCTGAGCCTCGAGCAGCTCCTCTTCCAGCGGCCGGCCGCCGGCTGGTCGCGCTACCGGACGCCGGTCAGGAGCCTGTGGATGTGCGGCTCGGGGACCCACCCGGGCGGCGGCATCATGGGCGCCCCCGGGCAGCTCGCCGCCGCCGCCCTGCTGCGATCGGGGGAGCTATGAGCGAGCGCTACGACGCGGTCGTCATCGGGGCCGGCCCCAACGGGCTGGCCGCCGCCGCCCTGCTCGCCAAGCGCGGCCGCAAGACGATGGTGGTCGAGCGCCGCGAGATGGTGGGCGGGCTGGCCGCCAGCGAGGAGTTCCACCCCGGCTACCGCACCTCCGGAGTGCTGCACGACACCTCGGGCCTGCGCCCGTGGGTGGTCGCGGCGCTCGAGCTCGACAAGCACGGCCTGGTCCGGCGGCCCGACCCGCCGCCGGTGCTGGTGCCCCAGCGGGAGGGGCCGGGCCTGGTGCTGTGGCGGGACCCGCAGCGGGCGGCCGAGGAGCTGGCCGCCCTGTCACCCGGCGCACCCGAGCGCTACGCCGACTACCGCGCCTTCGTGGCCCGGCTCGACCCGGTATTCCAGCGGCTCACCGCCGGCCCGCCGCCCGACCTCTTCGACCCCGGCGCCGCCGGTCTGCTGAGCCTCGGCCGCCCCGCCTTCGCGCTCCGCCGTCTCGGCAGGCGGCGGTTCGCCGAAGTGCTGCGGGTGATGCCCACCTGCGTCGCCGACTGGCTCGGCGAACGCTTCGAGAGCGAGCTGCTCAAGGCCGCCCTCGCCGCCCCCGCCATCTGGTCGACCTACACCGGGCCGCGCTCGGCGGGCAGCACCACCAACCTGCTGCTCGCCGAGACCACCGCCGGGACGCCGGTCGCCGGCGGCGCGCGGGGCCTCGTCGCCGCCCTCGAGCGGGCGGCGGCGGCCCACGGCGTCGAGATCCTCACCAGCAGTCCGGTCGACCAGCTGCGGGTGCGCGACGGCCGCGTCGTCGGCGTGCGGCTCGGCAGCGGCGAGCGGATCGAGGCCCCGGCGGTCCTCGCCTCGTGCGACCCCAAGCGGCTGTTCCTGCGGCACCTGCCCCCCGAGCTGCTGACCCACCGTCTGGGCCGCGACGTCGCCAACCTCCGCACCCGCGGCACCGCCGCCAAGATCGACCTGGCGCTCTCGGCCTATCCGGAATTCGCCTGCCGGCCGGGCCTGGTGGCCGAATCGATCCGCACCGGCGAGAGCCTCGAGGAGCAGGAGCGGGCCTTCGACGCCGTCAAGTACCGCCGCTTCTCCGAGCGGCCGATCCTCGACGTCCAGGTGCCCACCGTCGAGGCCAGCGGACCGACCTCCGAGCTGGCGCCGACCGGCCACCACGTCTTCTCGATCCTGGTCCACTTCGCGCCCTACCGGCTCGACGTCGACGGCGCCGCCGGCAGCGACCCTGCCGCCGACCCCGAGCGCGGCTGGAGCGAGGAGCAGCGCGAGCGGCTCTACCAGGCCGTGATGCGGGTGCTCGCCGGCTACGCCCCCGGCATCGAGGGCCTGGTCGTCGGCCGCCGCGTCCTCACGCCGCGCGACTTCGAGTCGCAGTACGGCGTCACCGGCGGCCACCTCCACCACGGCGAGCACGCCATCGACCAGCTCCTGGTCCGCCCCACCCCCGAGACCGCCCGCTACCGCACCCCCTACCCCGGCCTCTACCTCTGCGGCAGCGGCAGCCACCCCGGCGGCGGCCTCACCTGCGCCCCCGGCGTCCTCGGCGCGAGGGCCGCGCTGGCGGGCTGAAGGCGGCCTCGATCAGGTCGCCGGCTCTCGGTGGCGCACATGCTCGCGTAGCCATTCCACCAGTCCAGGTCGGTCTACCCGACCGGCAGCCAGCCCCAGCATGAGCTGCTCCTGTTCGTCGGTGCCGGCGTCGATCTCGAAGCCGTTCAAGACCAGGAACGTCTCCATGGCTGCGTGGCCGACCCGCTTGTTGCCATCGAGAAAGGGGTGGTTCTTGACCAGGGTGAAGCCCAGCGCAGCCGCCTTCTCGACCGGCGTCGGGTAGAGGTCCTCGCCGCCGAAGCTCATTCGAGGTTGCGCTATCGCCGACTCGAGAGCGCCGAGATCTCGGATTCCGTGAGATCCGCCGGAGGCTTCGATCACCAGCCGATGCAGCTCGGTCACTTCCGCCAGGCTCAGATACCGCATCAACTGAGGCGTCGATACAGGTCCCGGTTCTTCTGCAGGACGTACTGCGCGGCCGAATCGAAGTCGCCGGCCTCGTGGTTGAGCAGGTCGAGCACGGCGGCCGTCGCCAGATCGTCCGGCCTCACCCCCAGCCGTCGTGCGACTCCACGCAGCTTGTCTGCCTGGACCTGCGGAAGCTCGATGCGGATCTTCATCGCCGGAATCTCCGAACGGATCCTACTACCTGATTTCCTCCCTCTTCGCCGTGGCCCGCTCGCCGGCCGACCTGGCCGACTTCACCACGGGCTGCTAGCGTCGGAGGAGACGGAAGGAGGTTCGGGATGCACCGATTCATCGCCCTCGTCGACTTCACGCCACAGGGCCTGGCCGCGATCGGCGACACCGTCGAGCGCAGTGACGCGTTTCGCGAGACCGCGGCCGCCACGGGCGCCAAGGTGCACGAGGTCTACTGGACCCTCGGCGCGCACGACGGCGTCCTGATCTTCGACGCCGCCGACGCCCGCGCGGCCAGCGCGCTGATGCTCAAGCTCGCCGGCGCCGGCAACGTCAAGACCCACACCCTACGCGCCATCCAGCGCGACGAGATGCTGGAGATCCTCAACCGACTCGACTGAGGTGTTCAGCGGGCCTTACGCAAACTGAAGCCGCCGGCCTTTGGGTTCCGGTACGGCCCGGCCGAACTCCTTCGCCGTGTCGATCCAAAGGTCGATCGCATCGTGGCAGTTCGCGAGGGCCGCATCCGGCGAATCCCCATGCGCGGAGCAGCCGGGCAGCTCGGGTACCTCGGCGATGAACGCGGCATCCTCATCGCTCCAGTAGATGATCACCTCGTACTTGTGCATCAGTCTTCGCTTCCCAGACCGTACCGGGTCAGGACCTTTCGAACCTGCCGTACCTGATAGGGCTTCGCCATGCTGCCCTCGCGCTGAAGGTTGATCAGGCATCGGACCGCCCCGAGAGAATCTGCGACAGCAGCCTCTCGCTCTTGGCCATCGGCTGACTCTACCAACGACCCAGCCTGACCCGTCCCCGGCTAGTTGTTGGGGACCAGGCGCTCGGCCGCCGCGGTTGCCTGGCGCAGCTCGGCGTCCAGGGCGGGGTCGTCGCGGGCGAGGTCGATGACGCGGCGGTAGAGGGCGAGAGCTTCGGTGCGGCGCGCCATGCGCTCGAGCTGGACGGCGAGGTTGTAGAGGCTCGGCGCGTTTGCGGGTGCTGCCTCGACGGCCTGACGGAAAGCGGCGAGGGCCGCGTCGTCCGCGCCCGAGGCGGCGAGGGCCATGCCGAGGCCGTTCCAGGCAAACACGTAGGCCGGGTTGATTTCCAGGGCCTGGCGGTAGTGCTCGATGGCGTCGGGGTGGCGCTCAGTGCGGCGATAGAGGTCGCCGAGACGGTGGTGGGCGACGACGCTCGCCGGGTCTAGCTGGATGGCCGTCAGGAACGCCTGCTCGGCGGCCGCAGCGTCGTCGCGCCGCGCCAGGAGGAAGCCCAGCTCGGCGTGGTTGGCGGCGGTCGCCAGACCGCGGTCGATCGCCAGGCGGTAGACGCGCTCGGCTTCGGCCCATTCTCCGAGGCGGACGTAGGCGGCTCCCAGGTAGTCGTAGAGCAGGGGAATGTCCGGTTCGGCGGCAAGCAGCTCGGCAAGCACCTGGGCCGCCGTGCGGTCGTCGCCCCGGCCGAGGTGCGCGGTCGCGAGCTGGATCTGTTGCCATACCGCCAGCTTGCCCTTGGGGTCGGGTGCAGTCCCTTCCCTACCCGGCCTGCTTGCCGGCCGCGAGCCCGAGAGATAGCCGAGGCTCCGCAATCGGGCCGCCGTCTCGTCGTCCGGCGGCGCGGCCAAGACCGGGTCGCGGGGCGCGTCGAGGTCGGCGATCCGGCCCAGCTCGCCCTGGAGCCGGCGCGCCACCTCGGGCCGGGCGGCGTAGAGGTTGGTGGTCTCGCCGGGGTCGGCGGCGAGGTCGTAAAGCTCGGGCTGCGGGGCGAGGATCAGCTTGAAGCCCTCCGACTCGAGGGCGTAGAGCGGGCTCCAGCGCAGGTGCAGCTCGCCGTAGAGCGACTCGCCGTAGGCGGTGAGCTCCCCGCCGGCGACGGGCTCGCCCTCGCCCTCGCGGCCGTAGCGCCGGACCAGCGGCCGCAGGCTCACCCCCTCGCCGAGGGCGGCCGGGATCCCCAGGTAGTCGAGCAGGGTGGGGGCCAGGTCGATGAGCCGCACCACCTCGTCGACCTCGACCCGCACCGGCAGCAGACCCGGAGCGTGGAGCAGCAGCGGCACGTGCAGGGTCGAGTTGTAGATGAACAGCGCGTGGGTGGCCTCGCCGTGCTGGCCCAGCCCCTCGCCGTGGTCCCCGGCCACCGCCAGCAGCGTGCGATGGGCGAGGCCCCGCCGGTCGAGGGCGTCGACGACGCGGCCGGCGATCTCGTCGACGTAGGCGATCTCGCCGGCGTAGGGATCGGCCGCGTAGCGGCTGGCGAAGGGCTCGGGCGGCTCGTAGGGCGCGTGCGGGTCGTAGAGGTGGAGCCAGGCGAAGAACGGGGGGCTGGCCGGGCCCGACCGCTGATCTCGCACCCCGAGCCACCGGTCGAAGGCCTCGAACACCGCCCCGGCGGGGCGCTCCGCCTCGTAACGCTCCAGCATCGCAGGATCGCGGGTGACGTCGTCGTCGTAGAGGTCGAACCCCTGGGCCAGACCGAAGCGGCGGTCGAGCACGAAACTGCCGACGAAGGCGGCGGTCTCGTAGCCCTGCTCGCGGAGGACCTCGGCCAGCGCCACCTGCTCGTCGGCCAGCCGGTAGGCGCCGTTGTCGCGCACGCCGTGGGCCGGCGGGTAGAGACCGGTGAGGATCGAGGCGTGCGACGGCAGCGTCAGCGGCGCCGGCGCCCGGGCGAGGGTGAAGTTGACGCCGGTGCGGGCCAGGCGGTCGAGGTTCGGCGTGCGGGCCGTCCGCGAGCCGTTGACGCCGAGGGCGTCGGCGCGGACGGTGTCGAGGGTCAGTAGGACGAGGTTGCGCCGGGTCTCGGGGCGGGGGATGGAGGGGGTCTGGGCGCCCAGGTGGTCGGTGGGGATCGAGACCAGGAGGCAGAACAGAGATGCCAGGACCGCGCGGCAACCGGGAGCCTGCCGAGTGGACTTGAGCAGTGCACCGGTCATTCGTGGATGCACCGCTGGATCTTCTCGCGGTGCGGGTGGTGGTTCAACCGGGCGAGACAGTGGTGGTGGGGTCAATCTGAAGGGTCGGTGGCGAGGGGCCGGCCGGGGCGGGGCCCGCCTGGGACCGGAGCCGGCCCTGAGGAACTTCACGGGGGAGGGCCGGCTCCTCCTGTCCGCCTTCGCGCTGGACGGCGTTCGACCTTCGAAGCTTCGCGCAGGCGCTCGGCTCCAGGCCCCTGTCGCACCCCGCCCCGGCCGGCTTCACGGTCCGTGTGGATTGACCCGCGACCGTCGGGGGCCGGCAAGACCCATGACGATAACGTGGTCACTGTGCCGGCATGGACCTGTGGGACTCTTACGTGGAATCATCCGCGGCGGTGTTGCTACATCGAGCGGTTCGAGAAGTCGCCGGCCGGCGCATGATCGGGGCTCGTCTGGTCGTTGCCGTGCTGCTGATGCTGACGGGCCCTGGCGGGCCGTCGGCTGCGTGGGGCGAGACCGCTCCGTCGCCGTCCGCCCCCGACATTCCGGAGCCGGGGTCGGTCGAGGCGATCGCCGGGCTGACCAGCGAGCCGCGGTTCTCTAGCCCGTGGGTGGCGTACGTGCCGGAGTCGGCGACGGTGCCGTCGCCCGGGGACTTCCTGGGGCGGCAGGTGGGGGCGGCCGGGGAGCTGACCCGGACGGAGGGGATCTACGGCTACCTGCGGGCCCTGGCGGCGTCTTCGCCGCGGGTTCGGGTGGAGGTCATCGGCGAGAGCGAGGAGGGGCGCGAGATCCTGCTCTTGGCGGTGGCCGACGAGGAGGGGATCGGGCGGCTCGACGAGCTCAAGGCGGCGACCGCGGCGCTGGCCGATCCGCGACGCACCTCGCCCGAGCGGGCCGAGGAGCTGATCGCCGGGGCGCGGCCGATCTACTACTTCAACGCCGGGCTGCACTCGGACGAGACCGGCAGTCCCGAGGTGGCGATGGAGCTGGCCTACCGGCTGGCGGTCTCCGAGCGGCCGATGGTGCGGCGCATCCGCCAGCGGCTGGTGGTGCTGATCAACCCGGTGGCCGAGCCCGACGGCCGCGACAAGATGGTCGACTGGTTCTACCGGTATCTGAAAGGCCGCACCGCCTACGACGCGCTGCCGCGGCAGTCGCCGCCCTACTGGGGGCGCTACGTCTTCGTCGACATCAACCGCGACGCCCACCAGCAGAGCCAGGCGGCGACGCAGGCCATCTTCCGGATGTTCTTCGACTACCACCCGACGGTGATCCACGACCTGCACGAGGCGATCGCGCTCCTCCAGACCTGGAACGGCACCGGGCCCTACAACCCCAACCTCGACCCCATCGTCACTAGCGAGGCGCTGGCGATGAGCTTCCACGAGGTGACGACGCTCACCGCACTGGGGATGCCGGGGGTGTGGACCTGGGACTTCGGCGAGGGCTTCGGCCTCCACTACGTCGACTCGATCGCCATGAACCACAACGCCCTCGGCCGCGGCTACGAGACCTGGGGCAACGCCACCGCCGAGACCGTGGAGCGGGTGCTCGAGCCCGACGACGTCACCCGGCGCTGGTTCCGGCCCTGGCCCGCCGAGCGCCGCTTCCGCTGGTCGATGCGCGACAACGTGAACTACATGCAGACCGGCTGTCTGGCGATCCTCGACTGGTCGGCCGGCCACGCCGGCGAGCTGCTCCGCAACTTCTACCGCCGCGGCTACAAGTCGTGGCAGCGCGGCGTCGCCGGCGACCCCTACGCCTTCGTCATCCCGGCCGGGCAGGGCGACCGCCGCCGGGTGGCGCAGATGGTGAATCTGCTGCGCCGGCAGGGGATCGAGGTCGGCCGCGCCGCCGCACCGCTGGCCCTCGACGAGGGGAGCTTCCCGGCCGGCAGCTTCGTGGTGCGGCTCGATCAGCCCTACCGCAACTACGCGGTCGACCTGCTGCTGCCCCAGGAGTTCCCCGACGATGCCGAGAACCTGCCCTACGACGACGTCTCGTGGGCGCTGCCGGTCAACTACGGCGTCGAGACCCGGCGCATCGACGACCGGCGGGTGATGGAGGCGACGCTCGAGCCGCTCGCCGGCGAGGTCGAGCCGCGCGGCGCGGTGACCGGTGCAGGGCCGGTCTTCCTGCTCCGCGACGACGGGCAGGAGGCGCTGCTCGCCGCCCGCTACCGACTGGCCGAGCTTCCGGTCGAGATCGCCGAGGCGCCGTTCGCGGCCGGCGGTGCCGACTACCCGGCGGGCTCGTGGATCGTCCGGGCCGGCGCCGGGCAGCGCGCCGTGCTCGCGGAGACCGCCGCCGAGCTGGCCCTGGACCTCATGGGCGTCCAGTCGGCGCCCGCGGTGCCGAGCCACCCGGCCACCGTCCCGCGGCTGGGCGTCTGGGTGCCGTGGGCCGACACCGACACCATCGGCTGGCTGCGCTACGTCCTCGACCAGGCGCGGGTCCCCTACGAGTACCTGCGCGACGAGGACCTGCGGGCCGGCGGTCTGCGCGAGCGCGTGGACGTCATCGTCTACGGCAGCGTCGACCTGGACCTCCAGGCCCAGATCCACGGCATCGAGCCGGTGATCGGGCCGATGCCCTTCGAGCGCACCCCGGAGACCCCGAGCCACGGCGTCCCCGCCGCCTCGAAGGACGTTACCGGCGGTCCCGGCTGGGAGGGCCTCGCCAACCTCGAGCGCTTCGTCGAGGCCGGCGGCGTCCTGATCACCCTCGGCAACGGCTCGACCCTGGCCCTCGAGGGCGGCCTGGTGCGCTTCGTCCGCCGCCTCCAGGCCGGGATCCGCACGCCCGGCGTCGAGCTCCGCACCCGCTTCCTGAAGCCCACCCACCCGATCGCCTACGGCTACCCCGAGACCACCTCGGTCTTCCGCACCAACTACCCGGTCTACGAGCCGCCGCGCCGCTGGCTGCGCATGGCCTACTGCACGTCGTGTCTCGACGGCCCGGTCGACGACCGCTGGGTGGTCATGCAGTGGGGCGCGGACGGAGCGGCCGGCGACGAGGGCGCGCCGATGGTGGTCAGCGGCGGCGCCGTCGGCGAAGAGCAGCTCGCCGGCCGCCCGGCCATCCTTGCCGTCCCCCGCGGCGCCGGCCTGATCGCGGTCTACAACTTCAACCCCGTCCACCGCACCCTCAACCGCTCCGACCAGCGCCTGCTGTGGAACGCCATCCTCAACTGGCAGTCTTTGCGCGCCTTCGCGGACGCGGCGGCAACCGACGGTTGATCGCGCGTCCGCACTCGACAGGAGGGAAACAGGTGAGTGACGCTCATGGACTCGGAACCCTGCGGCGTCGATCCCCGGCCGTGGTCGTGCTGGCGGCATCCGTCGTCCTGGGAGGATGGGGCGCCGCCGCTGCCGAGCCGGACCCGATTCCCGGCTTTTCGCCGGCTGGCGCCGCGGCCCAGCGGGCGCTCGAAGAGCGGCTGGTCGAGCGGCTGGACCCGGCGGTCGTCGCGCGGCACTTCCGGTTCCTCACCGAGGAGCCGCATCCGGCGGGGTCGGAGAGGACGCGGGAGCTGGCCGAGTACGTCCGCGACCGTTTCGCGGAGTACGGGCTCGAGGAGGTGCAGATCCAGCGCTACGACGTGCTGCTGCCGTGGCCGCGGGAGGTCGAGGTGTCGATGGTCGAGCCGGTCGAGTGGCGGGCCTCGCTGCGCGAGGACGGCTACCCGGTCGACAAGGACAGCTACGCGGCCGAGGTGGGGCCGACCTACATCGGCATGTCGGCCTCGGGCGACGTCACCGCGCCGGTGATCTACGCCCACAGCGGCAATCCCGAGGACTACGACTGGCTGGAGAGCCAGGGGATCGACCCGGCGGGCAAGATCGCCATCGTCCGCTACTCGCAGCCCTACAGCTACCGCGGCTTCAAGGCCTGGGAGGCGGAGCGCCGCGGCGTGGCGGCGCTGCTCATCTACTCCGACCCGATGGAGGACGGCTACCGCCAGGGCGAGGTCTTCCCGCACGGCCCGTGGGGCCCCGAGAGCCACATCCAGCGCGGGGCGATCACCTACGACTTCATCGTGCCGGGCGATCCGCTGACCCCGGGGTGGCCGTCGGTCGAGGGGGCGCGGCGCATCCCGGTCGAGGAGGCGCGCTCGGTGCCGGGCATCATGGCGGTGCCGATGTCGTGGCGCGACGCCCGCGAGATCCTCGAGCGCCTGGGCGGGCCGGTCGCCCCCTGGAGCTGGCAGGGCGGGCTGCCGTTCACGTACCACGTCGGCCCCGGCGCCGCGAAGCTGCGGGTCAGGGTCGACATGGACGGCGGCATCCGGCCGCTCTGGGTGGTCACCGGCAAGATCCGCGGCAGCGAGAAGCCCGACGAGACCGTCGTCCTCGGCAACCACCTCGACGCCTGGGTCTACGGCGGCGTCGACCCCAGCAGCGGCTCGGCCAGCCTGCTGGAAGCGGCCCGGGTGCTGGGCTCGCTGGCCCGCCAGGGCGAGCGGCCGCGGCGCAGCCTGGTGCTCGCCGGCTGGGACGCCGAGGAGTGGCACCTCACCGGCTCGACCGAGTGGGGCGAGCAGTTCGCCGACGAGCTGGGCCGCGGCGCCGTCGCCTACCTGAACGTCGACAGCTCGACCAGCGGACCGAACTTCTCGGCCAGCGCGGTAGCCAGCCTCAACCCCCTGATCCGCTCGGTGGCGGCCGACGTTGTCGACCCCAACACCCGCCGCAGCGTGCTCGACGCCTGGCGGGCCCGGGTGGGCCCCGACGGCGAGCTGATCGGCAACAACCTGGGCAGCGGCTCGGACTACACGGTGTTCCTCAACTTCCTCGGCATCCCGATCGTCGACATGACCTTCAACGGCCCCTACGGCGTCTACCACTCGCAGTACGACGACCTCTACTGGATGGAGCACTTCGGCGACCCCGGCTACCGTTACATGACGGCGATGGTCGAAGTCTGGGGCCGGATGGCCCTGCGGCTGGCCAACGCCGAGGTGCTGCCCTACGACTTCCGCCCCTACGCCGCCACCGTCGCGGGCTTCCTCGACTCCCTCGCCGAGCTGCCCGAGGCCGCCTCGCGGCTCGACCTGACGGCGGTGCGCGCGCAGGTCGCCGCCTGGCAGACGGCCGCCGAGCGGCTGCAGGCGGCCATCGAGCGCGCCCTGGCCGCGCCGGGCGGCCCGCCCCCGGACGTCGCGGCGCTCAACGACGACCTCCTGAAGGTCGAGCGCCTCTTCCTGCACGAGGAGGGCATCCCCGACCGCCCCTGGTTCAAGCACCTGCTCTACGCGCCGCGCTACACCTACGCCGCGATGTCGCTCCCCGGCGTCCGCGAGGCCGCGGAGGGGGGCAACTGGACGTTGGCCGGCGAGCAGCTCGCGCTCCTCGTCGACCGGGTGCGGGCGGTGACCCGGGCGCTCGAGCAGGCGGTCTCGCGGCTGCCGTCGGCCGACTGATTCAGGCATCGGCGACGCCGCGGGCCGCTCGCTCACCGCTGAGTCCGTGGGGCCGTTCCGGCGCCCGCCGGGCGGCGTGCCGGCGACTCGGCGCTCGGGAGGTTAAGGTAGACCGGTCCCCGCGAAAGGAGATCGCCATGCCCAAGCCGATGCAACGGATCGCCGCCGCCCTCTTCGCCACTTGCGTCGCCGCCTCTCACCTGCCGGCGCAGGTCATCACTCCGATGAGCGACGGACGGCTGATCGACGTCAACGGCAAGCTGATCACCGAGGTGTTCGGCCTCACCGGGACCGACGAGGCCACCGCGGTGGTGCGGGTCAACAACGACCGGCTGATCCTCCTCCGGGTCGGGCGGACCGAGTTCCTGCCCCTGACCGGCACCGGCACCAGCCAGACCCTCTATTTCGAGTCCACGGACTGCTCGGGTCAGGCCTGGATGACCAAGGACAAGGGGAATTTCGGGCGCAGCTACCGGCTCCAGGGGCCCGACCAGACCCTCTACCTGGGCGACCCCTCGACGCAGCAGCTGGTCACCGCCCGCAGCCAGCGCGACAAGGAGCTGGTCTGCCAGCCGTTCGGTCCGTTCGAGATCTCGGTCCTCGTCGCCGACCCGGTCACCGACCTGCTGGTGGAGTTCACCCCGCCGTTCATCGTCTTCGCCCCGAAACAGTAGGACGGTGCCACCACGCGCGGCTCGCGGCTCCCGGCAGGTCAGCTCGAGTAGGAGCCGAGCAAAGATGAGGTGTCGGCGGGCAATCCGGCTTGTCCTGGCGCTGCTGCCGGCGCTCCCCGGCGCGGCCACGGCAGAGGAGCTGGTCGGCTTCTCGGCCGCGTCGGCGCGGCGGCAGCTCGACTACGAGGCGCGGCTGGCGGCCGAGATCTCGGCCGAGCGGATCGGGCGGCACCTGGAGTGGCTGAGCGCCCGACCCCACCGCCCGGGCTCGGAGGGCGCGCGGGTGACCGCCGAGTACCTCCACCAGCGGCTCGCCGAGTACGGCTTCCAAGTCGAGACCGAGCGCTACGTGGGCTACCTGCCGGCGCCGGTCGCGGTGTCGCTCGAGCTGCTCGAGCCGGTCGAGGAGGCGTTGCCCACCACCGAGCCGCCGGTCGAGGGCGACCCGTTCGCCGCCCAGGCCGCCGACCACCCCGGCTGGAGCGGCTACTCGCCCTCCGGCGAGGCGACGGGCCACGTGGTCTACGGCGGCTACGGCTCGGAGGCCGAGCTGCAACGGCTCGCCGAGATGGGGGTCGACCTCCGCGGCCGGGTGCTGCTGCTCCGGAACTTCGGCACCGGCGAAGGGCGCAAGGTGCGCAACGTCGAGCGCTTCGGGGCGGCCGGCGTGGTGCTCTACACCGACCCGGCCGAGGACGGCTACCCGTTCGGCGATGTGTACCCGGACGGCAACTGGCGCCCGCCGGGGAGCATCATGCGCCGCTCGATCGCCTTCCTCCCCTGGGAGGGTGACCCGCTGTCCCCCGGCTGGGCCTCGGTGCCCGGGGCCCGCCGGCTCGACCCGGCCGAGGTGCCGCTGCCAGCGATCCCGGTGCTGCCGGTCTCCTACGAGACCGCCCGGCGCCTCCTCGCCCACCTCGGCGGGCCGGTGGCGCCGCCCGACATGCAGGGCGCCCTGCCGCTGACCTACCGTTTGGGGCCGGGGCCGGCCAAGGTCCGCATCCGCACCCAGATGGACAACCGCGACCGGCCGATGCTCGACGTCGTCGGCCGCCTCGCCGGCGAGAGCGAGCCCGACCAGTGGGTTCTGGCCGGCAACCACCACGACGCCTGGATCTTCGGGGCCGGCGACCCGTCGAGCGGCACCGCCGCCCTGCTCGAGCTGGCGCGGGCTGCCGGCGAGCTGGCGCGCCAGGGGCTGCGGCCGCGGCGCACCCTGGTGGTGGCCTTCTGGGACGCCGAGGAGATGGTCCTGGGGGGCAGCACCGAATGGGTGGAGGAGCACGCCGCCGAGCTGCTCGAGAAGGCGGTGGCCGCGATCAACATGGACTCGGCGGTGTTCAACCCCGACCGCGCGCTGAGCGTCGCCGCCCACCCCACGCTCCACGCGCTGTTCCGCTCGGTCGCCCGGGCCGTGCCCGACCCGCGGGCCGGCCGCTCCACCTGGGAGGTCTGGCGCGACCTCCAGAACCGCTACCGCCTGGTGCCCGGAGTGGACGGCTGGGGCGAGTTCTTCGGGCCGTACCTCGAGCCGGGCCGCGAGCTGGCCGAGCCCTGGGTGTTCGAGGTGCCCTACGACGACGCGGCGCCGTTCTTCCACCTGCTGGCGCTCCCCGCCTCGGACATGTACTACGGCGCCGACTACGGCATGTACCACTCGATCTACGAGAACTACCGCTGGATGACGACCGTGGTCGATCCCGGCTTCTCCTACCACCGGGTGATGGCGCTGATCCAGGGCCTGGCGGCTCTGCGGCTGGCCAACGCCGACCTGGTGCCGCTCGACTACGCCGGCGAGGCCCGGTGGTGGCGGCTCGCCCTCGAGGATCTCGCGGCGGTGGCGGCCCGCCGCCGCCAGGAGGTACCGCGTCTGGCGCGGCTCGCAGAGCTGATCGACCAATGGGAGACCGCGGCCACCGCGCTCGCCGTCGAGGCCGCCGCGCTTCTGGCCGACGAGACGCGGGCCACGGCCGTCGCCGGCGCACTGCCGGCCGTTAGCCGGATGCTGGCCCAGGCGGCCCGCGACTTCCAGCGCCCCGAGGGCCGCCCCGGCGCGATCCACGAGCGCAACCTCTTCGCCGGCTCGAGCTACGAGTTCGAGGCGGTCTCGGGCAGCACCCTGCCCGGGCTGCGCTTTGCCCTCGACAAGGGCGACCTCGAGACCGCCGCCCGCGAGGCCGACCTCCACGTCGCGGCGCTCGAGCGGCGCCTCGCCACCCTCGAAGCGATCCGGCAGCGGCTCGGCGGGCTGCGATAGGGCCTGCGGCCGCAAGACGCTTCGCGCCGGGGACCTTCTCCCCCGACGGGGCCCTCGAGATCGGGCCCTTGTATCATTCCACCGGTGGAGCGGCGAGCACCGCTCCACATGCCACCGGGGGGGAGCGGGGATGACCAAGCCGTTCAACTCGTTCGCCATGGCCCAGGCGCAGTTCGACGCCGCGGCCGATATTCTTGAGTTCGACGACTCCGCCAGGGATCTGCTCCGCTACCCAATGCGCGAGTACTCGTTTGCCATCCCGGCCCGCATGGACGACGGCTCGGTGCGGGTGTTTCGCGGCTTCCGGGTGCAGCACAACGACGCCAAGGGTCCCTGCAAGGGCGGCATTCGCTTCCATCCGCTCGAAACGCTCGACACCGTTCGCGCCTTGGCCATGTGGATGACCTGGAAATGCGCCGTGGTGGACATCCCCCTGGGTGGCGCCAAGGGGGGCGTGGTCTGCGACCCCCACCATCTCAGTCTCCGAGAACAGGAGACCATCTGCCGCGGCTATGTGCGTCGCATGGGCCACAACATGGGCCCGCAACGGGACGTTCCGGCGCCCGACGTCATGACCTCGGCTCAACACATGTTGTGGATGCTGGACGAGTTCGAGGCCATTCACGGATCCAAGCAACCCGGATTCATCACCGGCAAGCCGGTGGGCGTCGGCGGCTCGCAGGGCAGGGCGGAGGCCACCGGGTTCGGGCTCGTCTTCGCTCTGCGTGAAGCCCTCAAAGAGCTCGGCATCAGGCCGGGTGACACCACGGCCAGCGTGCAGGGCTTCGGCAACGTGGCGCAGAACGCCGTCCGCCTGTACCACCAGATCGGCGGCCGAGCGGTCTGTGTCTCCTGCTGGGACCAGGCGGACGGAAAGAGCTACGCCTTCCGCAAGAAGGATGGCGTAGATCTCGACGAGCTCGTCGCCATCGTCAATCGATTCGGGGATATCGACAAAGACAAGGCTCGCGACCTCGGATACGAAGTCTTGGCGGGAGAAGACTGGATAGCACAGGACGTGGACATTCTCATCCCGGCTGCCCTCGAGAATCAGATCACGGAAGAAGATGTTCCTCGCATCAGCCAGCGCGTGCGCATCATCGCCGAGGGCGCGAACGGCCCGACGACACCCGAGGCCGACCGGCTCCTGGAAAAGCGCGACGTCTTCGTCATCCCCGACCTGCTGGCCAACGCGGGTGGCGTGACGGCGAGCTATTTCGAGCAGGTCCAGAGCAACAGCAATTACTACTGGGACCGCGACGAGGTGCTGGGGAAGCTGGACGTGAAGATGACAGCGGCCTTTGTTGCGGTGAGCGAAGTCGTTCGCCAGCGCCGCCTGTACCCGCGCACGGCCGCCTATGTGATCGCCGTGGACCGCGTCGCACGGGCGTCGCGCGATCGCGGTTGGATTTGACCGTGCGGCGGTCTCGCCCGACGCTCCTACTATGCCGGTCCTCTCGTCGCTGCCCGCCTTCGATCGTGACTTCCTGAAGTCCGAGTCCCCACTCAGCCGCATCGGCAGCGGTTCGATCGGCGGCAAGGCCCAGGGGCTCTTACTCGCCCACGAAGTTCTGCGCGCCAAGCTCGGCGACCAGGCCACGGCGGAGATCGAGGTTCGCATTCCCAAGCTGGCGGTGATCGCGACCGACATGTTCGACGCCTTCATGTCGCGCAACCGTCTTTTCGACGTCGCCGTCTCCGATCTCCCGGACGAACGAATTGCGCTCGCTTTCCAGCAAGCCGATCTGCCGGCCGAGATGCTGGGCGACCTGCGCGCCCTCACCGACGTCGTGCACACCCCGCTGGCCGTGCGCTCCTCCAGTCTGTTGGAGGACGCTCTCCAGCAGCCCTTTGCCGGCGTCTACGAGACCAAGATGACGCCGAACAACCAACCGGACGCCAATACCCGCTTCCGGCGGTTGGTCGAAGCCGTCAAGTTCGTCTATGCGTCCACCTACTTCAAAGCCGCCAGAGACTACCGGCGCGGCACTCGACAATCGGGTGGCGAAGAGAAGATGGCGGTGGTGATCCAGGAAGTTCTCGGCAGGCGATTCGATGCGCGCTTCTATCCCGAGCTTGCCGGTGTCGGTCGATCGTTCAACTTCTACCCCCTCGGCAAGGCGCGACGCGAGGATGGTGTGGTGCTGCTGGCTCTGGGCCTGGGCAAGACCGTGGTGGACGGCGGCGTGAGTTATGCCTATTCGCCGGCGCGCCCCAAGGCCCCTCCTCCGTTCGCTTCACCGCGCGATGTGCTGGTCAAGACCCAGAAGAGCTTCTGGGCCGTGAACATGGGCAAGCCTCCGGCCTTCGATCCCATGGCCGAGACCGAGTATCTGGTGAGCGCCGACCTCGCCGCTGCCGAGTACGACGACACCCTCCGCCTTCTGGCGTCCACCTACTTGGCGGAGTCCGACCGCCTCGTGCCGGGAACGGGCGTGGACGGTCCGCGGGTGCTCGACTTCGCCCCCCTGTTGGTGCTCGAGACCTACCCCCTGAACCGGGTGCTGCAACTGCTGCTCGCGAGCTTCCGAGAAGTGGTTGGACACGAGGTCGAGATCGAGTTTGCCGTGACCTTTCCACGGGCTGACGGGTCGGTGCCACAGCTCGGCTTCCTGCAAGTTCGACCCATGGTCGTCTCCGACCAGATTGTCGACCTGGACCCGGCCGAGCTGGCATCCTCCACCGTGCTGCTCGCGTCCGACCAGGTCATGGGCAACGGCACCGTCGAGGGCATCCACGACATCGTCTACGTCCGGCCGGAGACCTTCGACGCCCGTCACACCAAGGCCATCGCGCGTCAGGTCGACGAGCTGAACGCCCGACTCCTGGCCGAGGACCGACCCTATCTGCTCATCGGTTTCGGACGCTGGGGCAGCGCCGACCCGTGGCTCGGAATCCCGGTCAAATGGGGACAGATCTGCGGCGCCCGGGCCATCGTCGAGGCAACCCGTCCCGGGCTGCAGGTCGATGCCTCGCAGGGCTCGCACTTCTTTCACAACATCACCAGCTTCCACGTCCCCTACTTCGCCGTCGTCCACGACTCCCGTCCCGGGATCGACTGGCATTGGCTCGACCAACTCACGGCCGTCGCGGAGACCGACCACCTGCGATGGGTGCGCACCGCCGAGCCACTGTTGGTGAAGGTCGACGGGCGCAGCGGGCGGGGGGGCGTCTGGCACGAGGCCGCGGGCTCTTGAGGGAGTCGGGGTCATGACGAGCGCGGAACTTCCCGCCGAGCAGCTTCTCGGCGACCTGAAAGAGCGGGCGAAGGAGCTGAACTGCCTGTATCGGGTCGACGAGATTCTGAGCGCGCGCAATGACGAGAGATCGGCCTTCGATGCCTTGATCGACGCCATACCGCCCGGCTGGAAGTACCCAGAGGTCTGCCAGGCCCGAATTACCGTCGGTGACCGCCTCTACGCACCCGCAGACTATGTGGCCACCGCCTGGTCCTTGACGGCCGCTATCGCCGTGCACGGCGAACCTCGAGGCGAGCTCACTGTTTCCTACCGGCAGGAGCGTCCGGCCGCCGACGAAGGTCCCTTCTTGAAGGAGGAGCGGCGGCTCATCGATCACCTCGCCGAGCGTATCGGGCTCTACCTTCTGCAGAAACAACTGCGCGAGGACCGCGAAAGCTGGGAAAGCGTCGTCGAGCACCTGTCGACGCAAGATGGCCAATCGTGGAAGGTGTTGGTCGATTTCCTCCTGCGCACGGATCGCGAGCTCCTACAACGCATCACGCGCAAGCTCATCAATCACCTCTGCTGGCACGGTATCGAGGAGGCCAGCGAGCTGCTCCACGCCGAGCCCCGCCCGGCGGCGACGCAGACCGACTGGGACGAGAACCGCCCCCGTCGCCGCCAGGCGATGCGGTCGGCGCCGACGCTGGTTCAGCGCGCCTTCGCCTTGGCTACACGCCACTTCCGCGATGCTGAGATCGTTGCCGACATTCAAACGTGGATCAGCGAGGACAAGTGCATCTTTCTCGTCGAATCGTTGGAGAGCCAGTCGTCGACGCTCAATGAGATCGTCGCGGACGTCCTGCGATTCAAGAATGCGTCGTTCAGCGAGGCCGACCTTTCCGTCGCTCTGCGCACCAGTCTCAAGGTCGGCCTGCTCCAGCGGTTCTTCCTCGATCGTCTCGAGTTTCTCAACATCGCCAAACGCCATTTCGGTCTCGAGGACTTCTACGACCTGGCTCCTCGCATCGTTTGTCCGCCGCACAGTCACGGCAAGCTCGGGGGCAAGGCGGCCGGCATCTTTCTCGCGGGCAAGGTCCTCGAGCGCGAGGCCGAGCATAGCGAGCTGCTGGCGACCATTCGTACACCCGCTACCTGGTTCCTGGCCTCCGACGCGATCCTCGACTTCATCCGGTCCAACCAGCTCAACGAGGTCTACCACCGCAAGTACCTGGAGATCGACCGGGTGCGTCGCGACTATCCGTTCATCATCCAGGTCTTCAAGAACTCCGCTTTCACTCCCGAGGTGTCAAAAGGCCTGGCCGCCATACTCGAACGTCTATCCGGCCGGCCGCTGGTTGTCCGCAGCTCCAGCATGCTCGAAGACCGCTTGGGGGCATCGTTCTCCGGCAAGTACAAAAGCTTGTTTCTCGCCAACCGCGGCACGCTGCGGCAGCGGCTCGAGGCGTTGCAGGACGCCATAGCGGAGATCTGGGCGTCGGTGTTCGGACCCGACCCGATTCAGTACCGCACCGAGCGCGGACTGCTGGATTTCCGCGAGGAGATGGCCATTCTCATCCAAGAGGTCGTGGGCACGCAGGTGGGCCACTACTTCTTGCCCGCCTTCTCCGGGGTGGCCTTCAGCCACAACGAATATCGTTGGTCCCCGCGCATCCGGCGGGAGGACGGTCTGGTGCGCATGGTGCCCGGCCTGGGCACGCGAGCGGTGGACCGGATGAGCGACGACTATCCGATCTTGGTCAGCCCGGGCCAACCGGGTTTGCGGGCCAATGTCACGGTCGACGAGATCGAGCACTACTCCCCGAGAAAGATGGACGTCATCAACCTGGACACCAACGCCTTCGAGACCGTCGACGCGCTGACTCTTCTGCGCGCCCATGGAGAGCGGTACCCGCTTGCCCGTCAGCTCGTGTCGCTGGTGGACGGCGACCGGCTGCGGGAGCCGCTGGGGCTCGAGCCCAATTGGAAGACCGACCACCTGGTGGTGACCTTTGCGGGTCTGCTTCGCGACAACCCCTTCCTCGAACAGATCAGGGTCGCTCTCGGCGTCCTGGAAGATCGGATGGGCGTGCCGGTCGACCTCGAGTTTGCCCACGACGGACGTCATCTCTATCTCGTCCAGTGCCGCAGCCAGAGCCCGTCGGAATTCCATACGCCGGCCGTCATTCCCCACGATCTGCCGCGGGACCGAATCGTCTTCACGGCGACCCGTCATGTACCCAACGGCCGCGTCGAAGACATCGCGTACGTGGTTTATGTTGATCCGGAGGCGTACTCACGGCTCCCGAGCCATGCAGAGCTGACCGCCGTCGCGCGCGCGATCGGACAGCTCAACTCGTTGCTGCCCCGCCGACGCTTCGTGCTCATCGGTCCCTGCCGCTGGGGTAGCCGCGGCGACATCAAGCTGGGCGTGGCCGTGACCTATTCCGAGATCAACAACGCGGCGATGCTGATCGAGGTGGCGCGCCGCAAAGGGAGCTATCTGCCCGAGCTCTCGTTCGGCACCCACTTCTTCCAGGATCTGGTAGAGGCCGACATCCGGTATCTGCCACTGTACCCGGACGACAAGGGGATCGTCTTCCGCGAGGAGTTCTTCACCGGCTCTCCCAATGCCTTGGACCGCTTGCTTCCCAGGTACGAGAATCTCAGAGACGTCGTGCGCGTCATCGACGTGGCCGAGCGGGCCGAGGGGAACCTCCTGCAGATCTTGATGAACGCCGACAGCGAAGAGGCCGTGGCCCTCCTCGCCTCGCCCGTCGGCGGGAGATCGCAATGACGGGCCAGACCGGACCGTGGGTCTCCCCGCCGCCGTGCGGCCACGGCCTCAAGACGCTTCGAGCCAAGGACCTTCTCCCCAGGAGCCTGCAGAAAGAGACGTAGACTGCTCCTCACAGGGAGGTGAAAGATGACAGCGATCCGTCACGCCAGCACCGCGCTCGCCATCCTCCTGCTCGCCGCCCCGGCGGCCTCCGCCGCGGGCGACCGGGAGAGAGCGCTCCAGGGGAGCCTCAGCGGCATCGGTTTCGCGGTCGGACCGGGCGAGGCCGGGGCCGTCAACCACAACAACGACGGCCACTGGATCGCCTATGCCTTCGACTTCGACCCCGGACGGCCGTTCGGGGAGATCGTCTGCCAGGCGCTCCACGCGCGACCGGAGGGCACCGCGGGACAGCTCCGGAACAGCCGTGGCAGCGGCTTCCTGGTGACCCAGGAGCAGACCTACGATCTGGCGCAGCGCCGGGCGCGGTGGGGCCCGCTGGATCCGAACGACGTCTACCCCGGCTTCGACGACGAGTTCCCGGAGTTCGACTACGTCCTCCGGACGCTCCGACGCCCCCTCGAGTGGAATCGGACCGCCGACGGCACCACGCTGGCGGAGATCTACGCGACGTCGGCCGGCGCCGCGGTCTTCCCGCAGATTCTGCTCACCAACAAGGGTCGCCTCGGCCAGGACAGCCTCTTCGTCGCGGGCTGTCTCAGCGTCACGACGGATCTGGACCTGATCCCCCTGCGGCGCCAGACCGAGCGGCGCCTCCTCCGCCACCTGCTGGCCGATCTCCTGACCCGTCTGGCTGCTCTGGCGCCGCCCTGAGAGCCGGACGCCTGAACCTCTTGCCAGGCAGCGGGCGGGCCCGGTCCGCAGAGCGGCCCACTGAGGGGTTCAACCTCTAGATCGCTAGAAGCTCTTGCTTCGGCTGCCTCTGTGGAGCACCTACCGTGCTCGGGGCGTCTGACGGCGCCGGCATCCGCTGCGGCACTCAACGCGGTCAGCTGGATGCCGTTCTTGGGCGGCGGGCGGATTTCGGTCGGCTCTCACTTCCGGGCAGTCGCGACCACGAGGCGCACCCGAAGCATCAGGGTGCGATCCTCTACGAATTCCCGCCAGTTGGCGACGATGTCGCGCTCCAGCGAGCTGCGACGGTCGTCATCCAGCTGCGCCACGGCGCCCGCCAGCGGGGTGCTGTGCACATACTGCCAGAGAAACTCCTTCGGTGCCGGGAGGCGCAGTGACTTGGTGTCGGACTGGACGGAGACATCGTGGAAGCCGGAGCCGCTAACCAGGTTCTGAATCTCTGCCGTGTCGTGGAGCGAGAAGACAAGATTTACGAACCCGGCTGATTCTGCGCCGAGGTGACGCTCGAGCGCCTCTCCCATGATTGCAAATAGGCGCGGTGTGGGTCCGGGCAGATTAATTATGAGGCGGCCTCCACGGACCAGAACTCGCCGCATCTCGCGCAGGGCTGCGTGTTTGTCCGGCATGAACTGAAGGCCCATCTGGCACAGCACGATGTCGAACGACCTATCCGGGAGTGGCATTGCCTCGGCGCTCGCCTCGTGCCACTCGATGGCCATACCGGACGGCGTTGCGGAGCGCGCGACCGCCAGCATGCCAGGATTGACGTCCAACCCGGCGACGGTCCCGGTCGCGCCGACCTGCTGCGATGCTAGCCGCGCGACAACACCAGTGCCACAGGCAACGTCCAACACCCGGTCGCCTACTTGAAGCGCCGCGAAGCGAACGAGATCAGTTGCCAGAGGCGCGCCGATCGCTGGCACAAAGAAACGCTCGTAGTTGACCGATAGTTCTCCGCCGTACGCCTTGTCAAAGTGTTGCTCTGACATTCTCTACCCTCCGTCTTTGCGGTTTTTTTTGGGAAACTAATCCCAGTCACCTTGCTGCCGCCTGATTGGATGGCCGCTCCGCTGCCGCCAACAGGGCGCCGCCGGTCGCCCAGTCACCCGAGGTTGATGCTGGAAAAACAAGGAGTGGGATGCACCGAGCATACATCACCCACCTGACATTCCAGCGAGCCGGGGGTCGTGAGGCTGGGAAGGGCGCCTACGTTCACTCGAGGCTTCGTCGGGCTCGGGGACCTGTAGGCGAAGCCGCGCCGGCTCAGGCGGCCAGGGTGCGCGCCACGCGGCCGAGGATCTCGACGCTCTCGTCGAGCTGGCGCGGGCTGAGGTAGGGCGCCGGGCCGAGCCGCAGGAGCTCGCCACGGTAGTCGGTCGCGACGCCCGCTTGCCGGAGGGCGGCGTGGAGGTCGGCGGCGCGCGGCGTGCGCAGGGCGAGAAAGCCGCCGAGACGCGCGAGCGGCGTGTCGCGGTCGCGGTCGAGCAGCGCGGGGTCGAGCGCCAGCGCGTCGAACCGCTCGCAGAGCCGGCCGATCTGCCACTGGCTCACCCGGCGCAGGAGCGCCGGGTCGAGGCCGTGCGCGGCGAAGAAGTCGAACACCTCGGCCGCCCGGTAGTGGCTCGTCGGATCGTAGGTGGCGCCGGCGAAGCGGTCGTCGCCGGCGTTGTAGGCGACGCCGCCGGCGGGCGGCCGCTCGAGGTCGCCGAACTCGGCGAACCAGCCGGTCACCACGGGCCGCAGCTCGCAGGCGGCGGGGTAGCGCAGAAAGGCGTTGCCCTCGCCGAGCTGGCAGTACTTGTACCCCCCGCCCACCGCGTAGGCGTCTTCGAGCCCGGCGTCGCGCAGCGAGAAGGGCACCGCGTTGAGCTGGTGGTAGGTGTCGAGCACGAGGACGGCGCCGTGGCGTCGGCAGGCGTCGGCGGCGCGGTCGAGCTCGCCGGCGATCTCCGCGGTGGTGAAGAAGACCGTCGAGACGAAGGCCGCCGCCGTCCGGTCGTCGACCTGCGCGGCGAGCCGCTCGCCGACCGAGGCGGCCGGCCGCGCCGCCACCCGCCGGACCTCGATCCCCTCCTCCTCGAGCCGGTCGAGCTGGCGGCGCAGCGAGTGGAACTCGCCGTCGGTGGTCACCAGCACCGGTCGCTCGCCGAGCGGCAGCGCCGACAGCAGCCGCACCAGGAGCTCGTGGGTGTTGGCGCCGAGCGAGTAGCGCCCGTCCGGGTCGCCCATCAGGGCGCGAAACCCGCGCCGCACCCGCTCCGCCCGCTCGAACGCCGCCTCCCACTTGCCGTCCACCCGCTCCGCGGCGTCGAGCCATGCCCGCCGCTGCCCCTCGAACCCCGCGTCCGGCCACGCCTGATGCGAGTGCCCGGTCAGCAGCAGCCGCTCCGCCACCCGGAAGCGCCGGTAGTGGGTGGCCAGCGGGTTGGGGTCGGCCGTCAGCTCGTCGAAGGTGAACGGCACTAGAGTTCGGAGCGAATCGCCCAGAGGTCCGGGAAGAACGGCTTGAACAGCGTCGTCTTGAGGTAGTCGGTGCCCGCCGATCCCCCGGTCCCCGGCTTGCCTCCGATCGTCCGCTCTACCATCTTGACGTGGCGGTAGCGCCACTCCTGCAGCCCTTCGTCGAGATCCACCAGCCGCTCGCAGACCATCTGGTGCAGCGGCTCCTCGCGGTAGAGCCGCAGCAGCACCCGCTGCATCGCGGGCGACGGCTCGGTCGGGCGGTTGACGTCGCGCTCGAGCAGATCCTGCGGCACGTCGTAGCCCGCCCCGGCGAGGTAGCGCGCCAGCGAGTCCTGGAGCGCCGGCCGGGCGAGCAGGGCCTCGAGCCGCCGCCGGCCCGGGCTCTCCGGCGGGTGGTGACGCAGGATGCGGGGGTTCTTGTAGCCGAGCAGGAACTCGATCTCGCGGAACTGCGCCGACTGGAAGCCGCTCGCCGACTCGAGGCGGTCGCGGAAGGCGTTGAACGAGATCGGCGTCATGGTCTCGAGGACGTCGACCTGGGCGACCAGGGTCTTGAGGATCGTCAGGACCCGCTTGAGGATCACCAGCACCGCGATCGTGTTGCCGCGCTCGAGCTCCTCCTGCAGCTTCATCAGCTCGTGGACGATCTGCTTGAACCAGAGCTCATAGACCTGGTGGATGATGATGAACAGCATCTCGTCGTGCTCGGGGTCCTCGCTCAGCGGCTGCTGGAGGCGGAGGAGCTCGTCGATCTTGAGGTAGCTGGCGTAGGTGAGGGCCTTGGGGCTGGCTTTGCTGAACGGCATAGGGGGATCGTAGAACACCCGGGCCGCGGCGGCAGGTCCCGGCGTGTCGCCCGCCGCCGGTGCTACGCTGCCGGCGATGCCGGAGACGCTGCGGCTGGCGGAGATGACCTGGACCGAGGTCGAGGCGCTGGAGCGGTCGCGGGTCGTCGCCATCCTGGCGCTGGGGGCGGTGGAGGCGCATGGGCCCCACCTGCCGCTGTCGACGGACGGGGTGATCGCCGCGGCGATGGCGGCGGCGGCGGCCGAGCGGCTCACGGCGCGCGGCTGGGCGGTGCTGGAGCTGCCGGCGGTGGAGTACACGGCGGCACCGTTCGCGGACGCTTTCCCCGGCACCGTCTCGCTGCGGCCGGAGACCGTCACCGAGCTGCTGGTGGAGGTGGCGGCGGCGGTGGCGCGCTGGGGCGTCCCGGTGCTGGCGATCGCCAACGCCCACCTCGATCCCGCCCATCTGGGCGCGGTCCACGCGGCGGTCGCCCGGATCCGCGAGGCCGGGGCGCCGCGCGTCGCCTTCGCCGACCTCACCCGCCGGCCGTGGGCGGCTCGCCTCGGCGACGAGTTCCGTTCCGGCGCCTGTCACGCCGGGCGCTACGAGGGCTCGGTGGTGCTGGCGCGGCGGCCGGACCTGGTGCGCACGGAGGTGGCGGCCCGCCTGCCGGCTGTGCCGGCGTCGCTGGCGGCGGCGATCCGGGACGGCAAGCGGACATTCGCCGAGGCCGGCGGGCCACGCGCCTACTTCGGCGACCCGGCGGCGGCCAGCGTCGCGGAGGGCGAGGCGACGATCGGCGAGCTCGGCAAGATCCTGGAGGAGTCGGTGCTGGCGGAGCTCGACGCCGCCGCCGTCCGGCCCGGGAGCGGGACGGCGCCGGCGTGAGCCTCGCGGGCAGGGGGGCGGTGGTCACCGGCGGCGGCCGCGGCATCGGCGCCGCGGTGGCGCACGCCCTCGCCGAGCGCGGCGCGGCGGTGGTCGTGAGCGCCCGCAGCGAGCGCGAGATCGACGGCGTCGCCGGCTCGCTCGCGCGCGGCGGCCGCACCGCCTTCGCGATTCCCTGCGACGTCACGCGCGAGGAAGCCGTCGCCGAGCTCGCACGCCAGGCGGGCGAGCTGCTCGGCAGCGTCGACGTGCTGGTCAACAGCGCCGGCGCCTCCTCGTCGGCCAAGCTCGCGGACCTCACGCTCGAGGAGTGGAACCGCCTGTTCGCGGCCAACGCCACCAGCACCTTCCTGTGCACCCGGGCGCTGCTGCCGGCGATGGTGGCGCGCGGCTGGGGCCGGGTGGTCAACATCGCCTCGGTCGCCGGCAAGGTGGGAGCGCCCTACGTCGCCGCCTACACCGCCGCCAAGCACGCCGTCATCGGTTTCACCCGCGCGGTGGCGGCGGAGGTGGCGGCGAGCGGTGTCACCGTCAACGCCGTCTGCCCGGGCTACGTCGACACCCGCATGACCGCGCGCTCGATCGAGCGCATCGTCGAGAAGACCGGCGCCGACCCCGAGACGGTGCGCGCCAAGCTGCGCGCGATGAGCCCGCAGCGGCGCCTCTTCGAGCCCGAGGAGATCGCCCACCTGGTGGTGAGCCTGTGCGATCCCGGCGCCGGCGGCATCCACGGCCAGGCGGTGGTCGTCGACGGCGGGGCGGTGCAGTCGTGAGCGCCGGCGACGCCCGCGGCGCCGGCCCGGTGCCGATCAACCCGGCCGAGCTCGGTGCGCCGCGCGGCTACTCGCACGGCACCCTCGCCCCGGCCGGTTCGCGGCTGCTCGCGGTCGCCGGCCAGATCGCCTGGGACGAGGATCGGCGGATCGTCTCCGACCGCTTCTTCGAGCAGTTCGGCCGCGCCCTCGCCAACGTGGTCGCCGTCGTGCGCGAGGCCGGTGGCCGGCCGGAGCACGTGATCCGGCTGACCATCTACGTCACCGACCGCGACGAGTACCTCGGCCAGCTCGCCGAGGTCGGCGCCGCCTACCGCGCCGTCATGGGGCGCCACTTCCCGGCGATGGCCCTCGTGCAGGTGGCGGCGCTCCTCGACCCGGGGGCCAGGGTGGAGATCGAGGCGCTGGCGGCGCTGCCCGGGTAGGCCGGAAGGGGACGGGTTCCGGTACGCTTGGCCCGTCCACCCTGCGGAGCGTTTCATGCCCATCGAGCCCAAGAGCTTCCTCTACGCCCTCGACGCCGACGCCGGCGTCGCGACGATCACCCTCAACCGCCCCGAGCGCCTCAACGCGCTCACCTTCGAGGTCTACCGCGAGCTCCGCGACACCTTCCTGGCGCTCGACACCGAGCCCGGCGTGCGCTCGATCCTGCTGACCGGGGCGGGCAAGGCGTTCTGCTCGGGCGGCGACGTCGAGGAGATCATCGGCGCCCTCTTCGGCCGCGACTACCGCGGGCTGCTGGAGTTCACGCGCGACACCGGGGCGCTCATCCTCGCCATGCTGCGCTGCCGGCGGCCGATCGTGGGGGCGCTCAACGGCACCGTCGCCGGGGCGGGCGCGGTCATCGCCGCGGCCTGTGACGTCCGCATCGCCTCGGAGAAGGCCAAGATCGCGTATCTGTTCACCAAGGTGGGCCTCTCGGGCGCCGACATGGGCGCCTCGTGGCTGCTGCCCAGGATCGTCGGCCTGGGCCGCGCCATGGAGATCCTCATGACCGGCGACTTCCTCGACGCCGGCGAGGCGCACCGGATCGGCCTCTACAACCGGGTCGTGGGGGACGGCGAGCTGGCGGCGGAGGCCCGCCGCTGGGCGGTGAAGCTGGCGCGTGGCCCGGCCTTCGGGCTCGAGGTGACCAAGAAGCTCGTCCTGCGCGAGACCGCGATGGACATGGAGTCCGCTCTGGCCGCCGAGGTCGAGATCCAGGCCGCCTGCATGGAGCACTCCGACTTCCGCGAGGCCTACGAGGCGTTCCGAGAGAAGCGCGAGCCGCGCTTCGCCTGAGCCGCGATGCCCGACGCCGCTCCGATTCGTGCGTTCCTCGACGATGCGCACCTCGGCCTTGCCGCGGAGGTCGATCGCTTCGCGACCGACAGCCTGCGCCCGCTCCCGGCGGCCGAGGACGACCAGACCGCCCGCCGCCGGGCTCGCGAGATCCTCGGTCTCCTCGGGGCGGCGGGCTGGTCGCGCTGGGCCGTGCCCGCCGAGTTCGGCGGCGCCGCGCCCGCGATCGACTTTCGTGCCTGCTGCCTGGTCCGCGAGGCGCTGGCCGCGGCCTCGCCGCTCGCCGACGCGGTCTTCGCGCTCCAGTGCCTCGGCTCACTGCCGATCGCGTTCGCGGGCGCCGGCGAGCTCGGCCGCCGCTGGCTGCCCGAGGTCGCCGCCGGCCGTGCCATGGCGGCCTTCGCGATGACCGAGCCAGGGGCCGGCTCCGACGTCGGCGGCATGCAGACCCGCGCCGTGCGCGACGGCGACGCCTACGTGCTCGACGGCACCAAGCACCTCATCTCGAACGCCGGCATCGCCGACTTCTACACCGTCTTCGCGGTCACCGATCCCGACGCCGAGCCGCGGGCGATCTCGGCCTTCGTCGTCCCGGCGGACACGCCGGGCCTCCGCCTCGTCGCTCCCCAGGTGATGAGCGCGCCGCACCCTCTCGGCGAGATCGCGTTCGAGGCCGCCCGCGTGCCGGCCGCGGCGCGCCTGGGCGAGGAGGGCAGCGGCTTCAAGCTCGGCATGCAGGTCCTCGACCGCCTCCGCGCCACCGTCGCCGCCGCCGCCTGCGGCATGGCGGCCCGCGCCCTCGAGGAGGCCGTCGCCCACGCCCGCGCGCGCCGCCTGTTCGGCAAGCCGCTGGCGGAGTTCCAGCTCACCCGCGCCAAGCTCGCCGAGATGGCCACCGAGCTCACCGCCGCGCGCCTGCTCGTCTACCGTGCCGCCTGGGAGGCCGACCGCGGCGCGCCGCGCGTCACCCACGAGTCGGCCATGGCCAAGGCCTACGCCACCGAGGCCGCCCAGCGGATCGTTGACGGCGCCGTTCAGATCGTCGGCGGCCGCGGCGTCCTCGCCGACCACCCGGTCGACCACCTCTACCGCTCGGTCCGCGCCCTCAGGATCTACGAAGGCGCCACCGAGATCCAGCACCTGATCATCGCCCGCGGGCTGCTGGCGGACGCCGGCGGCTAGGAGCCGGAGCACCAGCCGTCGCTAGCAGGCCACTAGAATGCCGGCGGCGATGTGGAAGCCGCCGGAGCGCATCAAGCACCCGCTTCTCGAGGCCCGCTGGCCGACGGCCGAGGAGGCTGCCGGCAGCCTGCTCTTCACCCCGATCCGGGTCGGCCCGCTGGCGGTGCGCGAGCGTACCTGGGTTCCGGCCATGGTCCCGTGGCGCGCCACCGAGGACGGCCACGTCACGCCCGAGATCCTCGCCTGGTACGAGCGCTTCGCCCGCGGCCGGCCCGGGGTGCTCGTGGTCGAGGCGACCGGCATCCGCGACGTCCCCAGCGGCCCGCTGCTCAGGATCGGCCACGACCGCTTTCTCCCCGGGCTCGCCGAGCTCGTCGAGACCGTGCGCGGCGCCAGCGGGGGCCGCACGCGGCTGCTGATCCAGATCATCGACTTCCTCACCATCCGCCGCCGTCCGGACCCCGAGAAGTACTTCCACCGCTACCTCGAGCTGACCGACCGCCACCGCGAGGCGGTCGGAGCCGGCTTGCCCGACGAAGAGATCCGCCGCCGCCTCGCCGCGCTTCCCGACGAGGCCCTCGACGAGATCCTCGACGACCGCGAGCTCGAGTCGCTGCGCTACGGCTACCGCGAGCGGGTCACCGACACGCATCTTCCGCACGTCCGCGACCTGCCGCGCGTCCTCCCCGAGCTGTTCGCGGAGGCCGCCTGGCGCGCCCGCGAGGCCGGCTTCGACGGCGTCGAGCTGCACTACGCCCATGCCTACACCATGGCCTCGTTTCTGTCGGCGCTCAACGACCGGGACGACGGCTACGGCGGCTCGCGCGAGAACCGCGTCCGCTTGCCGCTCGAGGTCTACCGCCGGGTGCGCGACCGCGTCGGCCCGGGCTTCGCCGTCGGCTGCCGCTACCTGTCGCGCGACTGTCTCGAAGGCGGCAGCACCGTCGAGGACGCCGCCTACTACGGCGTCGAGCTGGCCCGCGCCGGCATCGACTTCCTGTCGCTGTCGCGCGGCGGCAAGTTCGAGGACGCCAGGCAGCCGCGCATCGGCTGGGCCGCCTACCCCTACACCGGGCCGAGCGGCTACGAGTGCATGCCGACGGCGATCTCCGACCAGCGGGGGCCGTTCGGGCGCAACGTCTCGGCGGTGGCGCGGATCCGCGCGGCGGTGCGCGGGGCCGGTCACGAGACACCGGTCGTCGTGGCCGGCGGCATCTCCACCTTCGACCAGGCCGAGGGGATCCTGCAGCGCGGCGAGGCCGATCTCGTCGCCGCCGCCCGCCAGTCGCTCGCCGACCCCGACTGGTACCGCAAGATGCGCCTCGGACGGGGAGGCGAGATCCGCCGCTGCGTCTACACCAACTACTGCGAGGGCCTCGACCAGAAGCACAAGCAGGTCACCTGCCAGCTCTGGGACCGCGAGGGTCTCGACGAGCCGGGTGCCATGCTGACCGCCGACGGCAAGCGGCGGCTGGTGCCGCCGGGCTGGGTGCCGGCGCGCTCCCACCAATGAAGCTCACCGTCATCGGCGGCGGCCCGGCCGGGCTCTATCTCGCGATCCTGATGAAGAAGGACCTGCCGGGAGCGACGATCACGGTCTACGAGCGCAACCGGCCGGACGACACCTTCGGCTGGGGTGTGGTCTTCTCGGACGAGACGCTCGAGAACTTCGAGCGCGCCGACCCCGAGAGCTACGCCGCGATCACCGCCAGCTTCCGTACCTGGCGCGACATCGAGACCTACTGCGGCGGCACCTGCGTCGTCTCCACCGGGCACGGCTTCTCGGCCCTGTCGCGCAAGACCCTGCTCCTCATCCTCCAGCGACGCTGCCGCGAGCTGGGCGTGGAGCTGGTCTTCGAGCGCGAGCTCGGCGGCGCTGAGGCCTTTGCCGGCGCCGATCTCGTGGTCGGGGCCGACGGCATCAACTCGGCGGTGCGCGCCGCCCACGCCGCCCACTTCGAGCCGCGGCTCGACTGGCGGCAGTGCCGGTTCTGCTGGCTCGGGACCGACCAGCCGCTCGAGGCGTTCACCTTCCTGTTCAAGGAGAGCCCGTGGGGGCTGTTCCAGGTGCACGCCTATCCGTTCGAGGCGGGCCTGAGCACCTGGATCCTCGAGTGCCAGGACGACGTCTGGCGCCACGCCGGGCTCGACACGGCGAGCGAGGCCGACACGGTCGCCTTCGCCGAGGAGCTCTTCGCCGAGGAGCTCGGCGGCCACCGGCTGTTGACCAACCGCTCGCTCTGGCGCCGCTTCCCGACGGTGCGCTGCGAGACCTGGCACCTGTCGGACCCGGAGCGTGGCAACCTGGTGCTCCTCGGCGACGCCGCCCACACCGCGCACTTCTCGATCGGCTCGGGCACCAAGATGGCGATGGAGGACGCCATGATCCTGGCCCAGACCTTCGCCGAGCTGGGCACCGCCGACGTTCCGGCCGTGCTCCAGGCCTACGAGGACCGCCGCTGGGTCGACGTCGTCAAGCTCCAGAAGGCGGCGCAGACCAGCCTCGAGTGGTTCGAGAACTCGGCCCGCTACCTCGGCCAGGACCCGCTGCAGTTCACCTTCAACCTGATGACCCGCTCGAAGCGGATCACCTACGACAACCTGCGCGAGCGCGACCCGGCGCTGGTCGCCCGGGTGGACGCGGCCTACCCGTGCTGGGTGGGGGCGCCGGCGCGGCCGGCGAAGCCGGCGCCGCCGATCTTCACGCCGATCCGGCTGCGGGGTCTCGAGCTCGTAAACCGCATCGTGGTCAGCCCGATGTGCCAGTACTCGGCGTCCGACGGCACGCCGAACGACTGGCACCTGGTGCATCTCGGGAGCCGCGCGGTCGGCGGCGCCGGACTGCTCATCACCGAGATGACCGACGTGTCGGCCGACGGCCGCATCTCGCTCGCCTGCGCCGGGCTCTACGCCGACGAGCACGTCGCGGCCTGGCGGCGGATCACCGAGTTCGTCCACTCCAACTCGCGGGCGAAGATCGGCATCCAGCTCGCCCACGCCGGCCGCAAGGGCTCGGCGCGTCATCCGTGGGAGGGCGACGACGTGCCGCTCGGCCCGGGCGAAGGCGGCTGGGAGACCATCGGGCCGTCGCCGCTGCCCTTCGCGCCGGGCTGGCCGGCGCCCCGGGCGATGGACCGGGCGGCGATGGACCGGGTGCGCGAGGCATTCGTCGCCGCCACCCGCCGTGCGGTCGAGGCCGGGTTCGACTGGATCGAGCTCCACATGGCGCACGGCTATCTGCTGTCGAGCTTCATCTCGCCGCTCTCGAACCGGCGCGACGACGAGCACGGCGGCCCGCTCGAGAACCGCATGCGCTATCCGCTCGAGGTCTTCCGGGCGATGCGCGCCGTCTGGCCCGAGGAGCGGCCGATCTCGGTGCGGATCTCGGCCACCGACTGGATGGAGGAGGAGGGCCGCGGCACCACCGCCGACGAGGCCGTGGCGGTGGCGCGGCTGCTCCGGGAGGCGGGCTGCGACGCCATCGACGTCTCGTCGGCCGGCAACTCTCCCGACTCCAGGCCCGAGTACGGCCGCATGTACCAGGTGCCCTTCGCCGACCGCATCCGCCACGAGGTCGGCATCCCGGTGATGGCGGTGGGGGCGCTGCTGGGTGCCGATCACGCCAACACGGTGCTGGCGGCCGGCCGGGCCGATCTGGCGGTGATGGCGCGGCCGCACCTGCGCGACCCGTACCTGACGCTGCGCGCCGCCGGGCGCTACCAGGTCTGGGACCACCCGTGGCCGGGCCAGTACGACCCGGCGAGGCCGCGGCCGCCGCGGCCGCCGGTCCGGCGGAGAGACGAGTGAGCGGCGGCCGGCCCTTTCGCACCCGCCGCCCCTTTCGCACCCAGCGCAGCGTGCGGTTCGGCGATGTCGACCCGGCGGGGATGGTCTACTACCCGCGGCTCCTCGACTGGATCCACGTCGCGATGGAGGCGTTCTTCGCCGAGATCGTCGGCGTGCGCTACGCCGACTACCTCGGGGAGCACGGCATGGGGCTTCCGACCGTGCGCCTCGAGGTCGACTTCCACCGGCCGCTCCGGTTCGGCGACGAGGTGGCGATCGAGGTCGAGGTGGAGAAGGTCGGGCGGACCTCGATCACCTGGCGCTACCGGCTGTATCGCTCGCCCGAGCCCGGGCCCGCCGCGGAGGCGCGGCTGGTCACCGTCAACCTGGACCTGAAGGCCGGGGAGAAGCGGGCGCTTCCCGCCTGGCTCGGGGAGCGCCTGCGATCTCCTTGAGCTTGCCGCGGTCGATCTTGCCGAGGTGCGTGCGCGGCATCTCGTCGACGCGCAGCACGCGGCGCGGGTGCTTGTAGGGCTCGAGGTGCTCGAGGACGTGGCGCTGGAGCTCCTGCTCGAGGTCCGCCGCGTTCCCCTTGACGACGACGAACGCCACCGGCTTGGTGAGCCCGGCCTCGTTCTCGACGCCGACGACCGCGCACTCGGCCACCGCCGGGTGCTCGAGGAGGCAGCTCTCGACCTCCTGCGGCGCCAGCCACTTGCCGCCGACCTTCAGGACGTCGTCCGAGCGGCCGCAGTAGGTGACGTACCCCTCGGCGTCGCGGCGGACGAGATCGCCGCCGACGAACCACTCGCCGCGGAAGGCGGCGGCCGTCGTGGCGGCGTTCTGCCAGTAGCCGAGGGCGCGCGAATCGCCGCGCACCCAGAGCCGGCCCACCTCGCCGTCGGGCAGCTCACGGCCGTCGTCGTCGCAGACCCGGACCTCGAAGCCGGGCACGGCCCGCCCGAGGGTGCCGGGCTTGACCGCGCCGGGCAGATTCGAGAGGAAGATGTGCCACATCTCGGCCGTGCCGAGCCCGTCCAGGAGCTCGACGCCGAAGGTCTCGCGCCAGCGCTCGTAGAGCGGCACGGGCAGCGCTTCGCCGGCCGAGGTGGCGAAACGCAGGCAGGAGAGATCCTGCGCCGCCGCCGCGGGGTGGCTCACCATCTGGTTGATCATCGTCGGCACGTTGACGAGGATCGTCGGGCGGTGGCGGCGGATCTTCTCGAACAGCACGTCGGCCGTCGGGTGCTCGGAGAAGAGCACCGCCGACGCGCCGACCGCGAACGGGAAGAAGAGGTTGGAGCCGGTGGCGTAGCCGAAGTAGAGCTTCGGCACCGAGATCGTGACGTCGCTCTCGCGGTAGCCGAGGGCCCTCCTGGCATAGCACTCGGTCGTGTTGGCGAACGAGCGGTGGGTCTGGACGACCGCCTTGGGCCGCCCGGTGGTGCCGCCGGAGAAGAGCCAGATGGCGGGGTCGTCGGGGTGGGTGGGGGCGCTCGCCACGGCCGCGCTGCTACCGTCGTCGACGAAGGCAGCGTGCGAGCCCGCGTCGCCGCCGGCAACCAGGAGCGGCGGCCTCGACGCGGCCCCCGCCACCGCCGCCTCGAAGGACTCGAGCGAGGCGGCGTCGACCACCACGGCGCCGGCGCGACTGTAGTCGATCAGCGCCGCCAGCTCGGCCGTCGGGCGCCCCGGGTTGACCATCACCACGACCGCGCCCAGCTTGAGGACGCCGAAGAGCGCGCCGACGAACTCGGCGCCGTCGGGGAGCGCGATCAGCACCCGCTCCTCACCGCGCACCCCCAGCCCGCAGAGCGCCTCGGCGAAGCGCCCGGCCAGCCGCTCGACCTCGCCGTAGGTCAGCTCGCCGTCGTCGAGGCGCAGCGCGATCCGCTCGCCGCGACCCTCGCGGAGGCGGTCGCCGAGGAAGTGGTCGGCGATGTTGAAGCGCTCGGGGAGCTCCATCGGCGTGATCCTAACCGCAGCGCCCCGGGAGCCCGCGCGGGATGGCCGGCGCGCCGCGACCCGGCTGACGCTCCTCGACCGGCAGGGCGTCAGCCCGGCGGCCCGGGCCTCTAGGTCGTGGGGATCGAGCGGTGGACTGCGCTAGCGGCTAGGGCCGCCAGACCTTCGCGCCCCGGCCGCTCTCACCACCGCCTGGCTGCCCTGCCGCCGCGCCGGGAGTGGGATTCTCAAGTCTCTCGCCCGCCTTCAGACCGCCCCAGTCTACTGAGCGGTCCACTGAATGGGGTTCAGTTGGCTGAAATCGCGAGTCTGCTTGAGATTCCAGGCCGCAGGGGCTGGCTCCGACCTGACCAGCTTGACCGCGACCGCGTTGAAGAATACAATCTATGAGTTGTGTCCTTGGCGAGGATTCTCCGGCTGCCGGACGGCCTTGGCAAGACCGCGGCGCTGGTGGCGTGGGTACAGGGTCTTTGGGGTGCGGAAGAGGAGGAGCCGGTGCTGGTCGGTGGCGCGGTCGTCGAGCTTCTTACGGGAGGTGCCTACACGACCGGTGACTTCGACTTCGCCGGCTCGGTACCCAGAGCGGTCGCGCGGAAGCTCGAGGCGGCCGGTTTCGAGAAGAGAGGCCGTCATTGGGTCCACCCTCGAGGACAGGTCTTCCTGGAGTTCCCGAGTGACCACCTCGAGCCTGACGAAGGCAGCATCGATTTCGAGGTAGCCGGCAAGACCGTTCGCGTGCTCGCGCCCGAGGCCCTCCTCGTCGACTGCATGGCCGGCTGGGAGTTCTGGGATTCCCCGACGGATGGCGTCAACGCCTACCTGGTACTCAGAGCTGTCGGCGATCGCCTCGACATGGCCACTCTCCGCCGTCTTGTGAAGCGACGTGACGTCGGAAACGCATGGAAGAGCTTGCGCACCTTCGCGCGTCGACACGACAGCGTCGATCCCACGCCCGAGGAGCTAGCAGCATGGGCCGAGCGCGCCGAGTCCTGAGAATCCCGGAGGCCGAGCGAGCCCGTGCGCTGAGCCTCCCGAGCGGCCTCAAGAGACGCAAACCAAGGTCGTACGTCGAGTGGAAGACGCTGCGCGACTGGGGGAAGCTGCCGGTCTGGGCGAGCGATCCCCCGGGCTACCTGCTGCGCAAGGTGCGCGAGGACTCGGGACTGACCCAGGAGGCTCTGGCGCTTCGCCTGGGCTGTTCCCAGCAGGCGGTGGCTCGGGCAGAGCGCTGGGACGCCAACCCGACGGTGAAGTTCATCGAAGAATGGGTCGGGGCTCTAGGGCGCAGTCTGGTGATGGAGTTCCCGAGAAAGGACAAGTAGCACCAGGCGAAGCGGCTCCGGCTGGCGCGGAGGACCTGACCCACTGCGTGTCCTTCGCGGCCGGAGATCTGATCGCGGTGAGAGGAACGGGCAGCGGCGCCGAGAATCGAATTCTCCGGTGGACGGGCGTCTTTACGCCCGGCGGTTCCTGTCCCTAGGTCTGGCGGAGCCTGCGGCGGGCCGCGGACGCTTCCTCGGCGGAAGCGAACTTGTGGACTCCGGCCTTCAGTCGCCAGGGGCGCAGGCGGCAAGCGAGCTCACTCAGCTAGCACGCGGCCGCCATCGGTCTCGACCGTGGTCGCCACCGGGCCGGCGTCGAAGGAAGCAGAGGTGGACCCCCATTCAGACGATCTGATGATTCATAGTCTGACCCCTTTTGTCAGCTTCACGCTGGACAGCTTCGAGCCGTAGCCGATGAACAGGGCGAGCAGCACGAGGACCATCACCCAGGGGGCCAGAGCCAGCCACCGCGGCACTGCGTGCCCGGTCGCGGCGACGATTTCCTTTGCCTGCATCAAGCCGAGCATCAGGGTGACGCCGATCTTCGCCGCCAGGAAGAACCGCAGCTCCAGACCGATCAGCACTTCGGCCACGGCCGACCCGTCCGCCACCGATCCCAGGAACTGCCGCGAGCGCTGAGGCAGCACTCGCCCCAGGCGCGCCGAGTGCAGCGACCAGAACAGTGCACCGAAGACGAAGACCGCCTGAACCGTCGGGAGAAGGTAAAGCGAAAGGACCGCGTGCTCGCCGGAGACCCGCACCACCGCCCACAGCGTGGACAGCAGGGTCACCAGAAACAGCGCCACCGGCGCGGTTTCCCAGACCGCCGGGTAATGGTGGGCGAGGGACGGCTTGGTCAGGCTGGCTGAGCGAACGGCCGGCTCCGGGAGCGCGGCCGTGATTGCGCGGACCGCACGGTGGTCGAGAGCCAGCCCCACGGCGAGGACCGCGCTTGAGAGCAACGAGATCACGGCCAGCGTCAGTTTGGCCTCGGTGCGCGCGAGGGGCAGGACATAGGTCGCCAGGATGGCCGCGATCCAGAGCACGCCACCGGCGGCGTTGCGCAGTCGCCCAGCGCCGCGCTTGAAGGTCGCGACCGCCCGCGCCGCCTCGTGCGGAAGTCCGTCGCGACCGACGAGGGAGTCGGGCAGGGCCCGCGTGAGCCGCAGCGCGAGGAACTGGAACACGAGCACCTGGACCATGATGACCGCGAACAGCACGTGGTTGTCCATCACACAACTCCTTTGCTGCGGCGCTCCGCGCTGTCCGGGCTCGCGTCGAGCCGGTGCCTCAGCGCCCGGATCAACTCTCCGGTCTCCACCCCCAGGTGCTCCGTCTCCTCGATTACCCGGCCGACCACGCGGTCCAGCCGGCGCTCGAGCGCCTCGGCGGCGCTTTCCAGCGCCGAGGCGGCAACGAAGGTCCCGCGCCGGCGACGGGTCCGGATGATGCCCTCGCGCTCGAGCAGGGAGTAGGCCTTGGCCACGGTGTTGGGGTTCAGCTCCAGCTCCGCGGCGAGCTGCCGCACGGAGGGCAGCGGCGATCCGGGCTCGAGCTCGCCGTCGCGGACCCGCGCGCGCACCTGATCCATGATCTGGACGTAGACCGGTGTGTCCTTCCGCGTGTCGATGACCATGTGGGGCACGGGCTTGCTCTCTCGTCGTGCACTATGTGTACTAGTACAGTATAGCCTAGAGAATGGGCACCGTCAACACCACTCCTGCGGCTCGACGGCCGGCTCGGAAGCCGGTAGGCACCAGGGACGAGTCGATCCGCACACCGTTACTGAGCGTGCCAGCGCCGGCCCGACGGCGGGTAGCAGCAGTTGTCGAAGTGCTCCAGTTCTTCGGGACCGCTCACCGGCACCTCGGTCAGCTCGACCGTCTCCCAGGTGTAGACGTCGTGGCTCTCCGGGTTTCCGTAGGCGGACTCGAAGATCGGGAAGTGCTCCCGCGCCGTAGCACCTTCCACCCGCACGAACGCAAGGCCCAGCCGGAGGCGACGACTTGACAGCCTCGACAATGGTGACTACAGTGGTCTCATGCCGGAAACCGTCGGAATCCGTCAGGCAAAAGCGCAGCTCAGCCGGCTTGTCCGTCGCGCGCTCCGAGGCGACAGCGTCACCCTCACCCACCGCGGTCAACCGGTCGCGAGGATCGTCCCTATCACCGAGACCGACAAGAGCGTCGAAGCCCGAATCGAAGAGCTCAAGAGGCGCGGCTGGATCGAGGATCAGACCGACGCGCCGGTAGCCCTTCCCAAGCTGGTCGTGGAAGGGGATCTGGCTCAGCAGTACCTGCGCGAAGATCGCGAAGCCGGGTAGGCCGCGGTGGCGGTCGCTCTCTATTGGGACGCTTCGGCGATCCTGTCGGTGCTCGCCGAGGACCGGCACTCGAAGCTCGCGCGGCGCCGCTTGGACGCGCAGGCACCCCACCTCGTCTCGTCGCTGGCCTACGCCGAGGTCTGCGCCGTGTTGACCCGCCTGATGAAGGAAGGTCACCTGAGGGCACGGCAGCGCCGTCTGGCGATCGCCAGCCTTCGAGCTCGGCCGTGGTCTGCTCTGCACATCGAGCCCGACCGCCGACTCGCCGCCGACCTCGCTGTGCGCCACCTGCTCCGGGGAGCGGACCTCTGGCACGTCGCCGCCGCGGCAACCCTCGCCGCGGAGCTGCCTGGCCTCGAGCTGATCACCTTCGACAGCCGCCTGGCCGCGGCCGCTCGCGGAGAGGGGCTGGCGCCGGCTTCCCCTCCCTCGTAGGGCATGGTCGAGTAGCCGGCCGACTGAATGGGGTTCAGATCCCCTGAATCGCAAGTTTCTCTTCTAGAGGCACTTACGGTCGGTCCGAGCGGGCTAGTACATTTCCGGTACTACTTCTTCGGCCTTGAGTCCCTCACCTCCGTTTACGGCGTACCTGCTTCGGGCGGTGGTCCGACGACGCGCTTGCATGATAGCCGAAGGCCTGTGTGAGGTGAACGCGGTCCCGACGAGCTGCTGATACGCCCCGACATCCGCCGAGTAGTGGGCAAGCCTGGTGTGCGGCTCACACACGGGCGAGATCCAAGGAAACCAAGCCGAGGCTAACGGGCTCGCAAGGCCTTGCAGACTTCTGAATGTCAGCTCTGTCTCGCGTGAAGCAGTATGTCGAGTTGATGCCCCGGCCCTCGGTCCCTGAGCGTGCCCTCGCGCTCTGCAGCGAGCATCGTCTCGAAGAGTTCCGCGGCCTTCGAGGGCTCGCTCGCTATCGACTCCATGGCGTGGACTTCACCACCGAAGCGGAACGTCCGGCCAGGATATCTACCAGATCGCACAAAACGACCGAACTTACGCGCCCTGATTACCCTCTCTGCGACCGTGCGCGTTCCGCACAACCGGTCGAGATGCGGCTCGAGCAGGGAACGTCTCTTGCTCCACCGAAAACTGGCTACCACCCAGGGCAACTCCTGCCGCATCGGGTAGTTCGCCCTTCCTAGCTCGTCTTCGAGGACCGCATCGAGACGATCAGTACTCATTGCACGGGCCCAGAACATAATGAAACCGCGATGGTCCCCAGCAGAACGGAACGCAAACTCAGCCATGTCATCGCTGAGATCTAACTCCCTGCGCTTGAGATACCAAGCCGCCAGTGTCTCTCGGCGGACTCGGTGCTTGTCGTCGCTGGTTTTCCAGAGGCGGAGTTGACTCGTGAACTCAGCCTGCGTTGACGAGAACGGGACCTCAGAGCTCAGAACTTCGTGAATGGGCACAGCACCGGTCTGCTGATCTACGATCGTGACGGGTTGCCCCTCGCCTCTTGCTACCAGCCGGACACCCTGGCTGGCCGTCACAGGATCGTACGCGACGAGCTCCGCTGAGAGGGGAACTGCGGCGAGCTTCTCGATCCTAGCCAGGAACTTCTGAGATCCCAACTCGACCAAGTTCTGCACGACCCGAGCTAGATCCCCCTGACGTGTGGGTCGCGTTTCACCGACTCCGCGAACGTACAACACGCCCGGACGAATGACTATCTTCTGCTTCTCTCCCGGGCCGGGGCTAAAACCCCACTGCCTATCGAACACGATGAGCGCATCGCTCGGGGCGACTACAACGAATCCGTAGAGCCGTGAGTAGTAGCTCAACTCGCTGTACGACACTTCTATCCGCGCACCAGGCGCCCTAGGCTCGATCTTCCCGTTGACGCGGGCCGGGTCGAACTCGCGAACTAACGACTTTCCAAGGCCAACCCTTGCGCCGCTATCCTCGACACCGAGAACCAAGAAGCCTCCCCCCGAATTGGACATGGCCACTATGTCCTTCGCCATGCCAGGCCAGGATGCGTCGGAAGGCTCAAACCGACCCTTCAGCTCACACCGAACGCTCTCGACCTTGCGAGACTGCCCGCTGACAGCTCGCAGCAATGTCTTCAGATGCAGGTTTGCCTTACCGGGACCATCAACGACGATACGCCGCGCCAACTCGTCGATCTTCACGATCTGGGATCCTCACGCTCCGACCACTTAGACTTTCTTCCTGCGAGACGGAGAATACGGGAAACGCGCCTCAATCCTACAGCTCGACGACGCTTGGGATGTTCGGACCGATGAGGTCGGCCCACGAGTGGCGCTGCCGCTGCCCAGCAGGTAGGGTCAACTCCCGTAGGCTGGCGGCCAGGCCGGGGGGAAGGTTTGAGAGTGCAGGATACCGCATACGGCGCTGAACTTCCGTTCACTGAGTCTGTGTGAGGGCCGGAAGCAGGCAGCGGTCACGGCAAGGAGCGAGTCCGGAAACTTCCCAGACCATGGGCTTCGTGGGACAACTGACAGGCGATCAGTAGCGAGCGAACTCAGGCGTCTGGTCCGAGGGCCGCGCATGTCCGGCGAGAATCATGGTCCTGGGAATCGGGCAGGTCTTGGGCACCGGCCCTATGTTCCTTCAGGAGATCTCACTTGGAGTTCCGCGCGGGACCGCCTCGAGGCCGAACCGGCCGGACTCGACCTCGCAGGGCAGCCGCTATACTCTCTCGATCCATTTGAAGTAGTTGGCCGCGCCGAGTACGGCGGCAGCACATGACTCCGAGGAGGGTGACCATGCGCATCACACTGGGTAAGGGGATCTGCTTGGCGGCTGCACTGGCGTGCCAGGTTGTCCTGGCGGCCTGCGACACGCAGAACGTCGCCGCTGAGACTGGGTCGGTCGGAGAAACCGACCCGGGAAGTACGGAGCTGCCAAAGAGGCTCCCCGGCCAGGTCTGGGGACCGGACGAAGGAGACCGGCTTTGGGTCTTCGCCGAGAGCAAGGACGAGCTCGGCGCCGGAGGGGAGTTTCATATCTACGTCGATCCTGAGACCCACCCTCAGGCCAAGGCTAGCTTTGCCAAGTTCAGCCTCGGCGTTGGCGGCGCGCTCCCCGAGCACCGGCACGACAAGACGGAGGAGATCGCCTACTTCATCTCGGGCTACGGAGTCGTCAGGACGGTGCACGGAGGCGAGACCCAGGAGATCCCTGTCGGCCCGGGATACGTCTGGTACAACCCTCCGGGTGTCTGGCACGCGGTCACCAACACGGGCGAAGAGCCGCTCGCGATGGTGTTCGCGACGATCCCGAACGAGAAGAAGGGGCTGCTCTCCTTCTTCAGGCAGATCTCGGCCAAACCTGGTCAGGAGCCGCCGGCGACGCTGAGCCCGGAGGAGTTCGGGAGTATCGCCATGGAGCACGACATGATCCTGCGCCCGCCGGCTGAGGAGTAGGTACCCGCCCGCCCGTCCTCGGAGTCGCCCATTACGGCGTAGACGGGGCCGTGCTGTAGGCCTCGAGGACTGGGCGACGCCGCCGAATGATGACGAATCTGTTGCCGGGTTTCGCCCGCGAAACCGGACTCTGGGTCTGCCCGCTCCGAGCACCCGTCAGGGTGCGAGACCGAAGCCGGCGACGGCGGCGAAGGGGCGGATTCTGCGTGCTCGCAGACGCAAACGTATTACGTTTGCGGGGGCGAGCACATTGCTTGCTGCTCCGAGAATCCACGAGGCGGGTAACGGTCACCGACGTGGCCAGCAACACCACCTTTGCTGCTGACGCGCCTCATGGATGGCGCTCCGTAGCGTGACCCGCCGTCAGCTCGCGGAGGTGTCGGCCGAGGGCTTCGGAGGCGGCGCTCTGGACGTCGTCTCGGCGCGCTCGGTAGACCCGGTCGGTGGTCTCGACGTCCTGGTGGCCGGCGAGATCGGCGACCACCTCGAGGGGCACGCCGGCCGGGACGCCTTCGCTGACGAAGGAGTGACGCAACGTGTAGGGCATCGCGTTCTCGATCTTCGCCGTCTGGCACAGGGCGATCCAGGTGCGCCGGATGCACTTGAGGGGCTCACCGGGCTGGGCGCCGGCGAAGACATGGGGGTTGCCGGCCCCTCGCTCGACACCGGCAAGCACCTCAATGGCCGCCTCGTTGAGCCAGATCACCCGCCCGCGGTCTCGCTTGCCGGGTCGATCGGCCTTGGCCTTGGGCAGGCGGATCTGCTTCGCTTCGAGGTAGACCCACTCCCACCGGAGACCGAGGATCTCCCCGGGCCGGCAGCCGGTGAAGATCAGGAGCTCGATGGCAGCCAGGGCGGGCTCGGGGAGGGTCTGCTCGTGGCGGGCTCGGGCGAGGGCGGCGCCCAGGCGGCGGTACTCGTCGCTCGTCAGGTGGCGGCGCCGGGAGGGCTCCGGGTAGCGCTGGATGCCGCGGGTGGGGTTCGAGCCGCGCTCGCGCCAGCCCCAGAGTTCGGCGAGGTTGAAGGCCTTGGAGAGAAGCGCCAGGACGCGGTTGGCGGCGAAGGGGGTCTTGGCCATCGCCACGTGGAGGTCCTGGACCTGCTCGGGCGTCACCTCGTGGACCAGGCGGTCGCCGACTGCGGGCAGGACGTAGAGGCGCCACTCTTTGGCGCTCCGAGGCGCCTTGTGAGGCCGTGCGTGGCGCCTCAGGTACTCGGCGCTCAGCTCCTCCACGGTCTTGCGCGAGAAGGCGAGCTGCTGGCCGCGGAGGAGCCCCAGGAGGAGCTTCCGGGCTTCCTCCCGAGCGGTCTGCAGCGGGATCAGGTCAGTGCGGCCGAGGGGGTAGGGCTTCCCGCGGTAGCGGACGACGTACTCCTTCTTGGTGCGGAAGACGCGGATGCCGAAGCCGCGGAGGCTCCGGCGGCTCTTGCCCTCCATGACGTAGTACGAGCTGCCGTTGGCGAAGCGGGCTTCTCTGACGATCTTCGCGGTGAGCTGGGGGACGATGGGCACTGGGCCTCCTGACTGCGGGGGGTACATTTCCGGTACACCGCGAACTCAGAAACGAGCCGTAGGTTCCCGCAACCTACTGGAGGCCAACAGATGGGTAAGCCCATCTATTTCAGTAACTTAGGGTCATGAATCGTACCGAGCCGTACTGACCGCGCCTGCCCCGAATCTGAATGGGGTTCAGATGGTCGAATCGCGAGTTCTCGTGAGATTCGGGGGCCGCAGCGAGCGCGACTGCGGCGGCGGAAGGTGAGAGAGCCGCTTCACATGTCTCCGCCGCGCTCAACGAAGCGAGTCCCTCGGGCACCTACACGTTCCACGTGATGGAGAACGGCGCGGCGGAGGCGCTGACTTGCGTGGTGGCGACCGCGACTCTCTCTTGCGAGGACCTGACCCACTGCGTCTCCTTCGCGGCCGGAGACCTGATCGCGGTAAGGGGAACGGGCAGCGGCGCCGAGAATCGGATTCTCCGTTGGACGGGCGTCTTTACGCCCGGCGGTTCCTGTCCCTAGGTCTGCCGGAGCCTGCGGCGGGCCGCGGACGCTTCCTCGGCGGAAGCGAACTTGTGCACTCCGGCCTCCAGTCGCCAGGGGCGAAGGCCGTATGCGAGCTCACTCAACTCGCACGCGATCCGCAGATTCTCCGGATCCAGCGGCTCGAGCGGTCGGGGCCCGGGCATCTCGGCCACCGAGCGGTACCTGGTGACCGGCACCTACGACTCCTCGTCCTCTAAGTCGAAAGCCTCGCGGATCCTCGCGGCATCTGCCCGGTCTTGCGGCCGAACGGTATCCCGCTTCATCCGATAGAGCATTCGGGGGCTGGCGAGCGCCGCCAGTACGGCCCTGACTTCCTCGAGTGTCATCGCTCAAGCTCGTCAGGCATTGTAGGTCAGTCCAGGCTGACCCGGCGGGTCCGGGCGGCCTCAGAGATAGAGGCGCTGCGGGTCCAGCTCCTCGCGCAGCAGGCGCAGCTCGGCGGCCGTCGGCGGCGGTGTCTCGCGGAGGCTCGCGGCGACGCGCGGCTCCCAGCCCAGGTTGTCGCGGACCTGCTCCTCGGTGACTCCCGGGTGCAGCGAGGCGAGGACCATCTCGCCGTCCTCGAAGCCGTAGCAGGCGAGGTCTGTGATCACCATCGCCGGGCCGCCCTCGCCGGCCTTGCGCCGGCCGGGCCTGCCGACGCCCCTGCCGGCGCCCCTCCTTCCGACACCTCCGTGCCCGGCCGAGGTCACGAAGTCGAGCCGCTCGGGGAAGCTGCGCCGGCTCTGGCGGGCGATGATCAGGACTTTCTTGGCGTGGAGCGCGATCTCGCTGGCGCCGCCGCTGCCGGGGAGGCGCACCGAGGGGCGTTCGTAGTCGCCGATCACCGTGGTGTTGAGGCTGCCGTGGCGGTCGATCTGCGCCCCCTGCAGGAAGCCGACGTCGATCCGCCCGCCCTGCAGGTAGTAGTAGAAGACTTCGGTCATCGGGCAGACGCCGAGGGCGCCGCCGACCAGCGCCGGGTCGCCGATCGAGACCGGCACCCGCTCGGGGACGGCGCCGAGGGCGCCCGACTCGTAGACCAGGACCAGCCCCGGGGCGTGGCTGCGCCGCGCCAGGTTGCAGGCCAGGTTGGGCAGCCCGATGCCGACGAAGACCACTTCGCCGTCGCGGAGCTGGCGCGCCGCCTCGCAGACCATCAGCTCGGAGGGGGTGTAGCCGGCGTCGCTCATCAGTAGCCGTAGTCCACCGGCGGGCTGGGCCGCGGCCGGGCGCGCAGCAGCTCGAGCTCGCCGCCGAGTCGACGGGCGTACTCCGCCCGATCGGCGACCCCGTGGACCCATTCGTCGAGATAGGCCTCGAAGCGGGCCCGGTCCTTGGAGACCTCGCGCCAGCCGACGTAGAAATCGTTGTCGCGGTCGTAGTGGCCCTGGGCGTAGGAGGGGTGGCAGCCCCAGGGCTCGTGGACCACGGCGTCGACGACGAAGCCGGGGAGCAGGGTGCGGTTGGGGTCGGCGCGGATCAGGCTCTCGTCGACGATCTCCTCGGCCACCACCACCACCCGGCGCGAGGCCAGGGCCGCCTCTTTCTGCATCCCCTGGATGCCCCAGACCTGGCAGTTGCCCTGGGCGTCCGAGCGCTGGACGTGGACGATGGCGACGTCGGGGTTCAGGGCCGGCACCGCGGTCAGCTCCTCGCTGGTGAAGGGGCAGGTCACCAGCCGGATCCGCGGGTTGACGCCCGGCAGGTCGCTGCCGCCCTCGCGGAAGGGCATGAAGGGCAGCCGCGCGGCGCCGGCCATCAGCCGCGCGGTCATCCCGAAGTGGGTGTACTCCTCGAGCTCGAGGGGCCCCGGGACGCCGTTCTCGACCGCCCGGCGGAAGGCGTAGAGCGGTCCCGCCCCCGGGTTGCCGGCCCAGGAGAAGACCAGCTTGCGGGCGCAGCCGGCGCCGATCATCTGGTCGTAGATCAGGTCCGGGGTGAGCCGGCAGAGGGTGAGCTCGCTCCGCCGCTGGCGGATGATCTCGTGGCCGGCGGCGAAGCAGATGAGGTGGGTGAAGCCCTCGATGACCACGGTGTCGCCGTCGGCCACGAAGCGGCGTACGGCCTCCGCCATCGACAGCAGCTTGGTGGGGGCCGCCGCCGGGGCCTGGCTGCGCTCGGTGTCGCGCGTCACGCCAGCTCCTCCAGCACCGCCCGGCAGAGCCGCGCGATGGTCGCGATCTCCTCCTCGCTGACGGTCAGCGGCGGGGCCAGCATCACCAGATCGCCGCGCGTGCCATCGACGTGACCCACGCTCGGCCACACCACCAGGCCGCGCTCGAAGGCGCGCTCGGCGAAGCGCTCGGCGAAGCGCTCGGCGCGCGGCAGCGGCTCTTTGGTCTCGCGGTCGGCCACGAACTCGATCGCCGCCAGCAGCCCCTTGCCGCGGACGTCGCCGACCCGCGGGAGCTCGCGGAGTCCCTCCACTTGTCGCTGCGGCCGCGCTCGCACCAGTACTGGCGGGCGAGCTTGACCGCCGCCTCCACCGCCTCCGAGCCGCTGGTCAGGAAGTAGCTGTAGTCGAGCCCGGCGGGCAGGACCTCGCGGAGCGCGGCGGCCAGCTCCTCGACCGGCCGGTGGGTGAACTGGGTGCCGTTGAGGTAGCCGAGCGCTGCCGCCGCGGCCACCGCCTCGACCAGCTCCGGGAGGCCGTGGCCGAGGCTGGCGACCATGGCGCCGCCCGAGGCGTCGAGGTAGCGCTTGCCGTTCTCGTCGACGACGTAGGAGCCCTCGGCCGCGACCGCGCACGGGAAGGCGCGGTCGAGGCGGCGGTAAAAGACCGGGCTGTCCGGGAAGCGGTGCGCTGTCAACGGTTCGCCTCCGGCGGCCCCGCGATCAGCCGGCAGGGCACACCTCGGCCAGCACCTCGTCGAGGATGGCCACCGCCCGGTCGGCCTCCTCGCGGGTGACGACGAGCGGCGGCGCGATGCGCACCGCGCTCTGGCCGCAGCCCAGCATCACCAGCCCCTTTTCGAAGGCCCGGTAGAGCACCCGCCCGAGCAGCTCGTGGTCGGGCTCGCGGCTGGCCCGGTCCTTGACCAGGTCGGCGGCCAGCATCAGTCCCAGACCGCGGACGTCGCCGATGCAGTGGTGGCGCCCCTGGAGACCCTCGAGCCGCGACTTGAGATGCGCGCCGATCCGGGCCGCGTTGTCGATCAGCCCCTCCTCGAGCAGGTCGAGGGTCGCCAGCGCCGCCTCGCAGGCCACCGGGTTGCCGCCGAAGGTGCTGCCGTGGCCACCCGAGCGCCACTGCATCAGGTCCTCGGTGGCGATCACCGCCGACAGCGGCAGGCCCGAGGCGATTCCCTTGGCCAGCACGATGACGTCGGGCTCGAGCCCGAAGTGCTCGCAGGCGAACATCTTGCCGGTGCGCCCGAAGCCGGTCTGGACCTCGTCGGCCACCAGCACGATGCCGTGCCGGCGCGCCAGCTCGGCCAGCCGCTCCAGGAAGCCGGCCTTGGGGACGTGGTAGCCGCCCTCGCCCTGCACCGGTTCGACGACGATGGCGGCGATCTCCTCGGGCGGCGCGATGGTCCGGAACAGCGTCTTCTCCAGGAGGTCGAGGCACTCGATCTCGCAGGTCGCCGGCTGGCGGTCCACCGGGCAGCGGTAGCAGGTGGCGTAGTGGGTGTGGTGCACCTCGGGCAGGAACGGCGCGTAGCCGCGGCGCTGCTCGGCCTTGCTGGCGGTCAGCGTCAGCGCCCCCATGGTGCGGCCGTGGAAGGCGCCGTAGAAGGCCACCACCTTGGGCCGGCCGGTGCGCAGCCGGGCCAGCTTGATGGCGGTCTCGACCCCCTCGGCGCCGGAGTTGGCGAAGTAGACCTTCTTGGGGGCGGCGCCGGGGGCGAGGCGCGCCAGCCGCTCGGCCAGCTCCACCACCTGGGGGTAGGAGAAGTCGATGGCGCACAGGTGCATCAGCCGCCCGGCCTGGGCGCGGACCGCCTCGACCACCCGCGGGTGGCAGTGGCCGGTGGTGCAGACCGCGATGCCGGCAGCGAAGTCGAGGTACTCGTTGCCGTCGACGTCGGTCAGCACCATGCCGGCGGCGCGATCGACCACCAGCGGGTAGTCCTTCACGTAGTTCTGCGACACCCAGGCCCGCTCGCGCTCGAGCAGGGCGCGGGCCCGGGGGCCGGGCCGCTCGGCGGTCGTCGGCATCGGTTCGGGTGCGGCCATGACTCCTCCTCGGGCGCGCGGCGCGCGCGCCCTACAGCATCACCGTGCGGCTCTGCTCGCGCAGGAACTGCTGGACGTAATAGGGGCCGCACACTCCCTTGCCGGTCGAGCCGCTCGCCTTCCAGCCGCAGAACGGGTTGACCCCGGGCCAGGCGCCGGTGGTGGCGCCGCTGCGGCGGTTGGCGTAGGCGACCCCGGCCTCGATCACGTCGAAGAAGCGCTCGACCTCGGCCTCGTCCTGCGAGAAGACGCCGGCGGTGAGCCCGTACTCGGTCCGGTTGGCCAGCTCCAGCGCATCGTCGAGCGAGTCGACCTCGCCCAGACAGAGCAGCGGCAGGAACAGCTCGTCGG
>JBFGCA010000015.1:0-57238 GCA_041567315.1 Thermoanaerobaculia bacterium
CGCCGCCACCTTCGCCTTCCTGACCTATGTCGGGGAGACTTTGACCTCCTGCCAGCCGGAGATCTCCGAGTACGAGGCGGAGCTGCTCGGGGAGGGCATGAAAGCGTTGGACCTCGCTCCGGACTGGCAGCTCGCCTGGGGGCCGCTGGCCTATCGCTTCCCTCCGAGCCGCCAGTACGACAACTTCATGTTCGTCGCCCGCCGGGACGGCGAATACGTGGTAGCAGTAAGGGGGACCAACAGCACCGCCCCGCTCGACTGGCTGTTCGAGGACTTCTGGGTGGTGCCCGAGGAGCCCTGGAGCAAGGTCGTCCGCGTCAAGCGGCCGGCCGGGCTCCACCCGGCGATCAGCGCCGGCACCAACCTCGGCCTCCAGCGCCTGCTCAGGACCCCGATCCAGGGTCGGGTGCCCGGCAGCGGCACCCATCTGGTGGATTTCTTCGCCGGCCAGCTGGCCGGCAGGTCGAGCGCCACGGTCACCGTCACCGGTCACAGCCTGGGCGGCGCCCTGGCACCGGCGCTCGCCCTCTACCTGGCCGACACCCGGGGCCGCGAGGGCGGCTGGGACCCGCGCGGCGTGACGCAGCTCGCCAGCGTCGCCTTTGCCGGTCCGACCCCGGGCAACGCCGACTTCGCCACCTACCTGGACCAGCGGATCGGCGCCGTCGCCCGGCGGGTCGTCAATCCGCTCGACCTCGTGCCCATGGCCTGGAACGTCGACACCCTCGAAGCCATGAAGCACGTCTACGACGACATCGACCACCCGGTGGCCCCGAACCTCCCGGAGCGCGGCGCCATCGACGCGCTGGTCGGCCTCATCAAGGTGGCCGGTCTCCACTTTGCCCAGTACCACGCGAGCGGCGCGGGCCTGGTGACGCTCGACGAGCTGAAGGATCACGGGGCCCCGAACTTCTTGGCCCAGGCCCTGTGGCAGCACGTCGACGGCTACGAGAACCAGCTCGGCATCTCCGGCCTGCGCCAGCGGCTTGTCGAGATCTTCGACGACTGGTGCCGCCATCAGCCCCCCTGCGTCTGCCCGGGCAAGTAGCTGCCTTTGGTGGGGCGCCGGAGCACGTCGCCTTTCGGATCGCCCTTGACAGTGCCATCATGTAAGTGCATGCTAAGTGCATGGCCGTCAAGACGATCACCATAGACTTGGAGGCCTACGAGGCGCTGTCGCGCCACAAGGGGCCCGGGCAGTCGTTCTCGCAGGTCATCAAGAAGCACTTCTCTCGCCGGCCGACGGGCCGTGACCTGGCGGAGGCGCTGGGCCGCGTCACGCTGTCCGAGCAGACGCTGGACGCGATCGACGAGGTCATCGACGAGCGGCGGCGTGACCTCGCCCGGCCGGTGGACCTTTGATCGTCCACCTGGACACGAGCGTCCTGGTCGACCTGATCCGGGAGAAGGCACGAGGCGACTCGGGACCGGCTTCCGGTTTCCTGGCCCGCCACCTGGACGACGAGCTCCGGATGTCCCTGTTCGCGGCCTGTGAGTTGATGCTCGGCGTCGAAAGATCCGATCGCGGCACCGAAGAGCGCCGGCGAGTCGAGGAGATCCTGTCGGCCGTCCCGCTTACGATGCCGACCCCGGCGCTCGCGCCGGCCTACGGCCGCGTCCTGGCGGGACTCCAGCGGCGTGGGGAGACCATCGCGACGATGGACGCGCTGATCGGTGTGAGCGCGCTCGTCGACGGCGTACCCCTGGCGACCAGGAACGCGACCCACTTCGAGCGCATCCCCGACCTGAGAGTCCTCGGCTACTGAGAGTAACCCCGGCGGCCCTGGCCGGTGGGTGGTCAGTAGGTTCTTGTCCGTCGAACGGTGGAGTGGCCAGCGGGAGTGGGAGCTGGCCGGCAGCTCCGGCGGCCTAGCCGTGCGGCGAGAAGCTGGTGGTCACGCTATCGGCAACAGCTCTTTGGTGCGGCAGATCCGAATCCTGGCTTGGGTCAAGCTCATGCCTGGCGGCTGCTCGCGAAGGGGCTCGGTCGCTTCGGCCAGGCGCTGCCTAGCGGCCGAGACGGCGTCCGGCCCTCCATGGGCGAGGCCGAAAGTCTGCTCGGCCAGGGCGACCAGACGCTCCTCGTCGGTGGACGCGGCGCCCGAGGCCCGGTTGGCGAGCTCGACCGCCTCGGCGTGATCGCCGTGGTGATTGGCGAGCTTCGAGAGCTCGACGAGCCCCGGTGCGAACCCCGGATCGTCCCTGACGACCTGCTCCAGCAGCTTTCGAGCCTTGGCCAGCTGCCCCTGGCCGATCAGCTCTCGCGCCTGCTCGACGCGCGCCGCCGGATCACCAGCGGACGCTGCCGGCAGCACCCAGAGAAATGCCAGGGCGGCCACCGTGCAGGCCGCGGCAGCCATCGATTGGATCTGACCACGTTGCCCTTCTCGATCGAACATGTAGAGATGATCTTCGACGATGCCGGCCGTTCTCTAGCTGGCGCGCACCAGAGGCGGTGGCAGTTCGAGAAATTCCTTCGACGCTCTGTAGAGATCCACCGCCTGCTGAGCGTTGAGCCAGAAGGCGGGCGTCGTGCGGAACGCCGCGCCCAGCTTTATTGCCATCGAGGTGCTCACCGCGGCGCGGCCGTTGACGATCCGGTTGATCACCTTGACGTCGCAGCCGAGATGCTGGGCGAGCCGTTTCTGCGTCAGGTGCAGCGGACCGAGGAACTCCTCGCGGAGAATCTCGCCAGGACTCGTGGGCTGTCGGCGTCTCTTGAAGCCACTCATGCTGCGCTCCTCAACCACGGCCGCAAGAACCGTTCCGGACGACCGGGCTTGCCCCGTGGGACGCCGTGCGCTCGCGCCGATAATGACGCGGTTGCCACGCCGCCTTGACAGGTCCGGGGGCCGACGCTAGCTTGTGTGGCGGTCGGCCGCGGCGCCGGCGTCGGCCGGCAGGGCGCCGCTCCGGAGGACCAGATGGCAGAGAATCCCCGCGCCTACATCATCTTCACCGGCACCGGGCCGATCCTGGTGCTGACCACCTACCCGGACCTTGAGGACGCGCGGCTGGTGGAGAAGCTGCGCTACAAGGGGATCGGGCGGTTCATCGCCTACGAGGTGGACGGCGGGGCGGTCCGCGAGCGCTACTCCGAGTCCTACGACAGCATCGCCGACGACCTGCGCGGGGTCGAGGACATCCGCGTCTTGGACTTCAACGGTCACCAGATCATGGCCAACTTCTCGCTCAACGAGCTCGGCGACCCGATCAAGCGCGGGTAGGCGAGGCCACTAGCTGACGCCGCCGTCGGCGCGGAAGGTCAGGAGGTCGCTCTCGAGCTCGGCGAAGAGCCGCCGGGTGAGGGGCAGGGGCAGGCCGACGACGTTGGTGTAGTTGCCGGCGACCGTCTCGACGAAGAGCGCGCCGAGGCCCTGGATGGCGTAGGCGCCGGCCTTGTCGAGGGGCTCGCCGGTGGCCACGTACCAGTCGATCTCGGCGGGCGAGAGGCGGGCGATGCGGACCTCGGAGGTCTCGACGCCGTAGGCCTCTTCCCTCAGGCCGGGGTCGAGCACGGCCACGCCGGTCAGCACCTGGTGGACGCGGCCGGCGAGCCGGCCGAGCATCCGGGCGGCGTCGTCCGGGTCGGCCGGCTTGCCCAGCAGCTCACCGTCCAGCACCACCACGGTGTCGGCGGCGAGGATCAGCTCGCCGGCGCCTCCGGGATCAGCCGCCGTGGCCGCCTTGAGCCGCGCCAGCCGCACCACCATCTCGCGGGGCCCCTCGCCCGGCAGCGGCGACTCGTCGGCCTCCACCGGCCGCACCTCGAAATCGAGCCCCAGGCCGGTCAGCAGCCGCCGGCGGCGGGGGGAGGCCGAGGCCAGCACCAGGCGGGCCGGGCGCGGCGTCGCCGGGGCGCTCACGGGTAGTAGCCGGGGACGGTCTTGGCCTCGAGGCCCTGGCGGGCGACCCGCACCTCGACCTCTCGGAAGTCGCCGCCGGACTCGTGGGTGGACTGGTAGGCCAGCAGGTACTGGGAGCGGAGCTCGGTCTCGATCGATTCGTAGATCTTCTTGAGCTCGACCGCGCGCTGGATGAAAAAGGGGCGGCCGCCGGTCTCACGGGCGAGCCGCGCCAGCCGGCTCCGCACCAGGGTGTCGCGGCGCGGCAGGTTGATGCCGATGGCGTAGACCGCGACCCCGGTGCGCTTGGCGAAGTCGAGCGCCTCGTCGAAGCTGTGCCGGCTGTGCGAGTCCTCGCCGTCGGAGAGCAGGATCACCACCCGCTTGCCGCGCAGCCCGGCGAAGTAGTGGAAGGTGAAGACCAGGCTGTCGTAGAGCGCGGTCTCGCCCTCGGCCTCGAGTCCGGACAGCCCGCCGGCCAGCACGTCGTGGCGGTTGGTGAACGGCACCGTCAGCCGCGGAGCGTCGTTGAACACCACCACCGCCGCCCGGTCCTTCGGCTTGATCACCCCCTCGAAGAACCGCAGGGCGCCGCGAATCGCCTCCGGCAGCTCCTCCAGCATCGAGGTCGAGGCGTCGAGCAGCACCCCGGCGTGGATCGGCAGGTCGCGGACCAGCTCGAAGCGGGCGATGGTCTGCTCCCGGCCCTCCTCGAGGACGGTGAACTCCTCGCGCTCGAGCCCCTGGACGGGCTGTCCCTTGGAATCGAGGACGCTGGTGAACAGCTCCACGAAGTTGATCCGCAGCCGGTCCATCCCCGGCGGCGCGTTGATGAACACCAGGTCCTCGGTGGCGTTGCCGTCGGCGAGGTAGGCGACGGCGCGGACGTAGGTGATGTCGCGGCTCGGGGGAAGCAGGATGGGCTGCACGAAGGGCGGCTGGTAGAGGCTCGCCAGCCGGGTCTCGTTGAGAAAGAACTCCAGCCGGTCGAGCTTCTGGCCGCGCGGCAAGTCGACTTCGGCGCGCGCCCTGAGGCTGGTCGAGTGGCGCGACCCGGGCTGCGGCTCGAGCAGCCGCACGCCGAAGCGGTGGGGGCCGGCGTTGACCGGCACCCGGTCGCGTGCCAGCTCGCGCCCGCCGGCGCCGAAGGCCACCGCCTCGAGGGTGCGGAGCCGTGGCGCCTGCCCGAGGTCCAGCTCGACGCTGTAGGGCGGCCGGGTCTTGGCCATCACCGGCTGGCCGTCGAGCAGGAAGGCGACCCGCTCGATGCCGTCACCCTCGGCCCGGGCCTCGACCCGCACCCGGCCGGTGAGGAGCTCCTCGGGCAGCGGCTGGATGGCCAGCAGCCAGTCGCCGCCGGTGGCGTTGGCCTCGGCGAGGCGGGGCCCGGCCGCTCCCTCCCGGTTGGCCGCCGGCGCCGCCACCGCCCCCGACGCGGCGGCCGGCGGCGGCGCCTCGGCGACGGCGGTCGCCTCTGCGGCCCGCGGCACCGCCGGTACGTGGACCGGGAACTCGATCCTGAAGCCGTGCTGGGAGTTGACGTCGCGCACCCTGAAGATCAGGTCGTACTCGCCGGGTCTGAGAAAGCGCTGCACCGCCAGCGGCAGCTCGCCGGCGGCCTCGTCGGCCGGCAGGTCGAAGCGGTAGCGGAAGCGCTCGAACAGCCGCCCCTCGCGCAGCACCTCGCCATCGACGATGAAGCTGTGGGTGGGGCGCTCGCCGAGCGCCCCGGTGGCGGCGGCTTCACGCGGCACGGTGATCAGGCCCTGGACCACCGTGCGGCTCTGGTGGCGGCCCGGGAAGGCCAGGGTGACGCTGGCCGGCAGCAGCTCGGCGCCCTCCGGCAGGTCGGTGGTGCGGGCCAGGAAGGCGCGCGCCCACTCGCCGGACGGCCGGGGCACCAGGTCGACCCGGGTGTTGAGCATCCGCCAGTCCACCGCCTGGGCGAAGGCGTCGACGACGTCGCGGCCCCGCGGGCAGTCGGTGGCCAGCCGCGCCATCGCCGCCGGCTCGCTGGGCAGCGGGCTGCCCTGCCGGCCGAAGCTGAGCGGCAGACCGCGCAGCGGGCTCCAGTGCGACCAGCCGTCGGGCGAGCCGCCGGCGCCGCGCACGAAGAACAACGCGAAGCCGCCGGCCAGGCCCTCGACGCGGTCGTAGAGCCAGATCTCGACCGGCCGCAGCTCGCCGGGGCAGGGGTCGGTGAAGGTCCGGCGCGGCGGACCGGCCAGCAGCAGGGTCTTCGCGCGGTCCCCGTCGAGCCGCCGGTAGCGGCTGCGGGCCAGCTCGAGCCGCGCCTCCCAGGTCTCGCGGAACTCGTTGCGGCCGGTGCCGGGGAAGGGGTCGCGCAGCTCCCAGAAGCGCTCGATGAAGGCCTCGCGCTGGTAGTCGCGGCCGAGGGCGAGGAACACCTCGCGCTCCTCGTCGCCGAGCAGCGGCCCGACCTCTTCGAGCCAGGCGAGCTGGGCCGCGGGGGGCTCGACCGTCGGCTGGGAGGCGGCTTCGAGCTGCGTCTCCGCCGGCGGCTCGACGGGCGAGGGGTCGCCGCCCGGCGCCGGCGCGGCGGCGGCCAGCAGCGCGGCGGCGGTCAGCAGCGTCGCCACGCCGCGCCTCGGCCGGATGATCAGGGGTCCGCCGGATCTACGGGTAATAACCACGCAGGGTCTTGGCCTCCAGCCCGCGACCCGCCACTTCGACGTCGATGGTCCGGAAGGCCTCGTCGTCGGCGGTGTTGGTGGACTGGTAGGCCAGATAATAGCGCGACCTCAGCTCGCGCTGGATCTCGTCGTAGACCGCTCCCAGCTCGCCGGCGCCGTCGACGAAAAAGCTGCGCCCGCCGGTCTCCTCGGCGAGCCGCGTCAGCTTGCGGCGCTGGTCGAGCTGCTTGCGGGGCAGGTTTAGACCGATCGAGTAGATCGCCACCCCGGCCCGCCGGGCGTACTCCAGGGTGTCCTCCCAGCCGAAGGAGCTGTGCTCGTCGCGGCCGTCGGAGAGCAGGATCAGCGCCCGCTGCCCCTTGATGCCGTTGAAGTAGTAGAGCGCGAAGATCACGCTGTCGTAGAGGGCGGTGCCGCGCTCGGCCTTGAGCCCGGCCAGCCCGCCGGCCAGGGAGTCCAGATCGTTGGTGAACTTGACCGCCAGGTTGGGGTGGTCGTTGAAGGTCACCAGGGTGGCCCGGTCGCGCGGGGTGACCACCTGGCGGAAGAACTCGAGGGCGGCGAGCTGGGCGAGCTCGAGGTCTGCCTCCATCGAGGCCGAGACGTCGAGCAGGATGCCGGCGTGGATCGGCAGGTTGGTGACCACGTCGAAGCGCCGCGGTTCCTGCTCGACGCCGTCCTCGAGAACGGTGAAGTCGGCGGCGGTCAGCCCGGCGACCGGCCGCTTGTTCTGATCCAGCACCGAAATGTACAGCTCGACGAACTGGACCTCGAGGTTCTCCAGATAGTCGGGGGCGTTGATGAACACCGTGTCCTCGACGTAGTTGCCGTCGGGCTGGTAGGCCACCGCCCGCACGTAGGCCATCTCCTCGGTGGGGGGCAGCACGATCGGCTGGCTCCAGGGCGGCTGGTAGAGGGCCGCCACCAGGCTTTCGTCGAGATAGAACTCGACCCGCTCGACGGTGCCGCCCTCGGGCACCAGCACCTCGGTCTCGGCGCGGACGCTGCGGCGGTAGCGGCCGCCCGGCCGCGGCTCCACCAGCCGCACGTCGAAGCGATGGGAGCCGGCGTTGAGCAGCAGCTCGTCGCGGGCCACCTCGCGGCCGGCGGCGTCGCGGGCCGCGGCGCTGACCGTCCTCATCCGCGGCAGCGAGCCGAGATCCAGCTCGACGCTGAACGGCGGGCTGCGCTTGGTGAGCACCGGCCGGCCGTCGAGCTCGAAGGTCACCTCGGCGATGTCGGCCCCGGTGGTCAGGGTGTCGAGGCGCACCATCCCGGTCTGCAGCTGGCCCCGCGGCTCGACCAGCTGGAGGGTGGTGTCGCCGCTCGAGATGGCGGCGTTGGCCTCGGCCAGCAGACGCGCGGTCTCGGGGTCGGCGGGCGTCGCCGGGGCCGGCTCCACCGCCGGCACCGCCAGCTCGCGTTCCGCGCGGAACAGCCGCCCGCCGTTGAGGTCCTCGAGCTTCAAGATCAGCAGGTAGTCCCCGGCCCTCAAGGGTCGCTCGAAGACCAGCGGGATGGTCTCGCCCTCGACCTCGGGCGCCGGCAGGTTGAAGCGGTACTGGAAGTTGTCGAACAGCTTGTCCTCGCGGACCACCTCGCCGACCAGCCGGAAGTTGTAGGAGCCGCTGGTCGAGAGCTGCGAGAGGCCGGCATCGGCGCGGCCCACCCCCAGCACCACCTGCACCAGGGTGCGGCTCTGGTAGCGGCTGGGGTAGGAGATCTCGACCGCCGCCTCGAAGGTGGCGGCGTCCTCCGGCAGGTCGGTGTCGTAGGCCTGGAAGGTCGCCACCCACTCGCCGGACGGCGGCTTGGGCGGCGACATCAGCTCGGCCGCCAGGGTGGTGAAGCCCATCGGCCCCTGGGCGCGGGCGACGCTGAGCACCGCGCCGATGGCGTCCAGCTCGCGCTGCGAGCAGTTGGGATCGAAGTCGGAGAACGGGAACTTGACCAGCTCGCGGGTGCCGCGGTCCGGATACCACAACCGGTAGGCTCCCAGCCCACCCGGCTGGTAGAAGAGAATCGCCAGCTCCATGCCGACGTTCTCGGCCCGCTGGTAGTACCAGACCTCGGCCGGCCACAGGTCCACGCAGTCGATCGGCACCAGCGCGTCGGGCTGGCCGTTGAGCAGCAGCACCCGCGAGCGGTCCTCGTCGAGGTCGCCGTAGAGCTCGCGGGCCAGCGCCACCCGCGCCAGCCAGTTGTCACGGAACTCGTTGCGGGCGGTCTGCGGGTAGGGGTCGCGCGAGCGCCAGAAGCGCTCGATGAAGGCGTCGCGCTGGTAGTCCTTCTCGATCTCCAGGAACACTTCGAGCTCGTCCTTGCCGAGCAGCAGCTCGACGCTCTCCACGAAGTCCCGGTAGGGCGCTGGCAGCGCGGCGATCCGCTCCTTGAGCTTGCCGCCGGACTTCTTCTCCTTGGCGGCCGCGGCGTCGGTCGAGAGGAGCGGCAGCCCGACGAGCAGGACGGCCAGCAGCGCGATCCGGGGCCCATAGGCCGGGGCGGTCCGGGGGGCGGCCGTCGGTTGGGAAACCCGCATGGTGGCGGACGAGATCCTAGCAATCCCCGGGCCAGCCCCCGCGGGGCGCGGTCGCCCCGGGGGCGCCGCGGCCGGGCCGGGAGATCGGGGCGGCAACCGGCGGGCTTGCCGGCTACGAGGCCTTCCGGTGGGCGTCGCCGAGGGCGCCGGAGAGCAGGAACTCGGACAGCAGCTCGGCGGCGAAGTCGTGCCCGCGCGGGTTCCAGTGGGTGTTGCGCGGCCAGTAGAGGCGCTCGCTCGCCGAGCGGGCGCGGAAGGCCGGCAGCAGGTCGAGGGTGGCGATGCCCGCCTCGTCGAGGATCCGGCCGAGGACGGCCTGGGGCTGATCGACGTCGACCATCGACGGCTCGAGCCCCAGACGGGTGACCAGGGTCGCGGCCAGGGCGGAATCCACCTGGAACTCGTCGGGGATGAGCATGACCACCAGCTGGGCGCCGGCGGCCCGCACCTGCCGGTCGAGGCGTCGCAGGATCTTGCCGATCGCCGCCGCCTGCTCGTGGAACGGCTGACTGTCCCGCCGGCAGATCTCGAAGCGGTTGGCCTCGATCTCGAGGAAGCGCTCCGGGGTCCGGGTGCGCAGCTCGCTCGTGGGCGCCGAATCGCTGCCCAGGTCCACTCCGAACGCGTCGGTGGGCTGTGCCCCCGCCCGCTCGGCCGCGCGCCGCGCCGCCCGCTCGGCCCCGAGCTCGCGCGCCAGGTTGCGCAGGGCGCGGTAGGCGAAGCTGTAGCGCGCCGCGGCGTCGCCGCTCCACGGCTCCACGGGGCGGTCCTGCTCGTCCAGGAAGTCGTTGCCCACGAAAAAGGCCAGCACCACCAGGTCGGGCCGCAGCAGCCGCTGCTCGAGCTCGAACAGCCGGAGCAGGAACATCGGACCGACGCCCGGCACGCCGAGCCCGAAGACGTCGACCGGGCGCCGGAGGGCGCCGCGCAGCCGGCTCTCGAGCCGGGCGGTCCACATCCGCTCGAAGGGGACGCCCCCCGAGGCGTCGGTAAACGAGTCGCCCAGCGCCATGATCCGCAGGTCACCCGGCCGGCGCGGCGCGGTGTACTCGCGGGTGCGGAAGGAGCGCGAGTTGAGCCGGAAGCCGGCGCGCGGCTGGCCGGGGCGAAAGCCGACCACCGTCTGGCCCATCAGCGTCTCGAGGTCGTCGAAACGGTCGAAGTCGTGCCGCACCGACGGCATGTAGAGCAGCGTGGCGAGGTCGGGGTGATGCCGCCCGACCAGCCGCAGGGTCGCCTCCAGCAGAAGCAGCGCGGCAACGACCTGGAACGCCAGCAGGCCGACCGCCCGCAGCAGTCGTCTCGAAGCCACGGCGGGAATCGCGCCCGACTCCTAGCGGCAGCCCTCGAGCCCGCCGACCACGACGCAGTCTCCCCTGAAGCGGAACTCCGTTCGCCGCCAGGGCGGCTCGCGCCCGACGGCGTCGTAGGCGCCGGCCCCGGTGGGCACCAGGACGAAGCTCGGCAGGTCTGAGGGCGGGCCGATGGCGGTGCCGCGGTAGGTGCCGTCGGCGCGCCACAGGACGGTCCAGGTCTGGACCTGCTCGGGCAGCTCGGCCCGGAAGAAGGTGGCCCAGGGCCCGAAGTCGACGAAGCGCGTGCCCGGCAGGTTCTCGACGCTCCCCACCAGGGTGAGCGAGACACGGCCCCCGGCGCGCTCGAGCCTGGCGAGCAGCCGACCGGCGCGGGCGGCGGGATCCTCGTCCAGTTGGACCAGGCCCTCGAAGGCGTCGTCACGGCCGGCTTCGATCCGCCGCATGGCCGCGGCGGCGCGGGCGTTGAGCTCTGCGAACCGCTCGCCGAGCGCGGGGTCCCGGCCGAGCGCCGCGTCCAGCACCGGCTGGCCGGAGAGCGCCGCGACCAGCCGCAGGTCGTCGGCGGTCAGGGCGATGGCGCCGCCCTCGACCCCGTACACGCCCTCGCGGGCGGCGGCGGCCGCTGCTGCTGCGGCCCCGTCGAGGCTGTCGTCGGTGGCGACCGCGGGCGGCATGGTGAAGTCGGGATCGAAGAGGGCCCCGAACAGCGCCTCGCGGAGCTGCGAGGCCAGGATCAGCGAGGTGTTGCCCTGGATGTAGACAAAGAGCCCGGCGTCCGGAAGCCAGAGGAAATCGGCCGAGAAGATGCCGTTGCCGCCGTTGTGCCCGACAAAGCGACCCAGCTCGGTCTGAGCCACCTCCCAGCCGTAGCCGTAGTGGTCGGCGCCCGGCTCCTCGACGTGGGGCGCGGTCCACTTGGCGACCGCGGCCGGCGGCAGCGGCCCCTTGCCGCGGAGCACGGCCAGCCAGCGGTGCATGTCGTCGACGGTGGTGTGGAGCCCGCCGTTGGCCCGCAGGTTCCAGCCGGGACCGTCGTCGCGCCACTCGCGGCGGTAGACGCGGCCCCACAGCTCGCCGTCCTCGTAGCCGAAGGCGAGCCGATCCTCGTCCCAGCCGGGCAGCAGATAGCCGGTGTCGCGCAGCCCCGCCGGCAGGAACAGCTCGTCGCGCAGGAAGGCCTCGTAGCCCCGGCCGCTCACCCGCTCGACCACGATCCCGAGCAGCGAATAGCCGACGTTCGAGTAGGACTGGCCGGTGCCCGGCTCGAACTGGAGCGGCTGCGAGAAGGCCCGGGCGGCGAACTCCTCGGCGCCGATCGGCTCGCGGTCGGGCCCGATGGCGTCCGGCAAGCCCGCCGAGTGGGTCAGCAGCTGATGCAGGGTGATCCCCTGCTTGTCGGCGGGGACCTCGGCGAAGAACGCGGTGATCGGGTCCTCGACCCGCAGCTTGCCCTGCGATTCCAGCAGCAGGATGGCCGCCGCGGTGACCTGTTTGGTGATCGAGCCGTGGGTCTGGACCGTCTCAGGCGAATAGGGCCGTCGCGTCGCGCGGTCGGCCAGGCCGTACCCCTCGCGCAGCACCACCTCGCCGTCCTGCTCGACGATCACCGCCCCCGAAAAGCCCAGGGCCTCGAGCCGACCGAGATAGTCCGCAAGGCGCTCGACCGAGGCCGTCGGCGGCGCCGCCGATGCCTCCGGCGGTGGAGGGCCCGGCAGGCCGCTGTCCGGGGCGGGTGCCGGCGTCACGCATCCGGCGAGCGTCAAGGCGATGGGCAGCGCCCGCGCGATCCGGCGCATGCGCGGGATGTTATCCGCTGGCAGTCCACAGCCGGACGAGCTTCCGGGACGACCCGGCCGGCGGAACCCCCCGAGGGGCCGCCGCGGGAGGCCGCGCAGAGCGCCGACGGCAGGATGTCCGCGGCCTGCTCGACACTGTCGGCGGGCGCTTGCCCGAGGCGAACCCACCGTCGGCGAATGGACCAGTGCGGCCCCCACGGCCGTGGCGCGTCTTGCCAAGACCAGGGACGCCTCCCGCGAGCGGGCTCCTCGCCCGGAGCTCCGGCCACGGGGGCCGCGGACACGGCCCGCCCTCAGTAGCCCGAGAGCTCCTGGATCTCGGCTTCCAGCGCCTCGAGCGCGGCCTCGAGGTCGGCCCGGACCTCCCGGGCGGCCTCCAGCTGGACCTTTGGGTCCGTCAGGTGTCGGCCGAGGCCGGAACCGGGGGCCGGGGCGGGAGTCCTCTCCACGAACACCTGGTCCAGGCCACAAAGCGTAAGGCAGGGAACCCGGGTGCCCAGGCGGTAGCAGACCTTGGGGATACAGATCCCCTTGCTGTTGTGCTCGAAGCCGCAGGGGCACGGGGGCGGCGGCACGCAGGTGAAGCCTACCTGGCTCCACCCCGGCGGGCAGTTGATCGGTGGATCGAAGACCTTGCTGCAGCCCCCCCACGGTGTCCAGTTCTGGTCGGGTCCGCAGTAGAAGGCCCCGAAGGAGTCGCAGACCGCCGGGCTCCACGGACAGCCTCCGAAGCTGGTGAGCGACGTGCTCTGGTAGGAGCGACGCGCCTCGAGCACGAGGTCGCGCTGGATCTGGAAACAGACCGGTCTCAGAGGCGGCGGGCAGCAGTCCGGGTTGTCCTCCGGACACAACAGGTCGTAGCCGCGGCCCAGATCGACCGCGCTGCCGATCCGATCCGCGATGTCCAGTTTGGCGACTTCGACCGCCAGCGTGCGGCAAGCGGGCGAGTCCCCGGCGCAGAAGTTTGGCTGGGGGCTGGGATCGCTGGCCAGCGCCGGGGCCAGCGGGCAGCAGATCGACAGCACCGTCAACGCCGATCGCAACTTGCTCCTCATACGTCCTCCTTCTCCGAACGGAGAGGGTCTGGCTGGTGCGGCGGGGGGTTCCCCGTCATTTCGACGACTATGGCGATCCGATAGCCGGTGGCGTTACAGCGGCGGAGCCGACGGCCCGTCGACCGCCCCAGAGCCGCAGCGTAGAATCTCCGGGTGGGCGGGTATTTCGATCACAACGCGACGACGCCGGTGGACCCGCGGGTGCGCGAGGCGATGCTGCCCTGGCTTGGGGAGCGGTGGGGGAACCCGTCGTCGGTCCACGCCTGGGGGCGGGCGGCCCAGGAGGCGGTGGAGGGCGCCCGGCAGGCGGTCGCCGAGCTGATCGGCGCGGCGCCGCCCGAGGTCGTCTTCACCGCCTCGGGGACCGAGGCCAACAACGCGGTGATGCTGTCGGCCGGCCGCGCCGCCGGCTTCGACGGGCACGTGGTGCTGTCGGCCCTCGAGCACCCCTCGGTGGACGCCGCCGCGACGCTGCTCGGCGAGCTGGGCATGGCGGTGACCCGGGTGCCGCCCGAGATTGACGGGCGGGTCGACCCCGGGCGGATGCTGGCGGCGCTGCGGCCCGACACCCGGCTGGCCTGCCTGATGCTGGCCAACAACGAGCTGGGGACGCTGCAGCCGGTGGCGGAGGTGGCGGCCGGCTGCCGGGAGCGTGGGGTGCCGGTGCTGTGCGACGCGGTCCAGGCGGTCGGCAAGATGCCGGTCGAGGTCGGCGAGCTGGAGGTCGACTTTCTGTCGCTGGGTGCCCACAAGCTCAACGGGCCGCTGGGGGCGGCGGCGCTGTGGGTGCGGCCGGGGGCCCGCTTCGAGCCGCTGCTGGTGGGGGGCGGCCAGGAGCGCCGGCGGCGGGCCAGCACTCCGGACGTGCCGGCCCTGGTCGGACTGGGCCGCGCCGCCGAGCTGGCGGTCGCCGAGGGCGAGACCCGGGCCGCGGCCAGCCGCGCCCTGCGCGACCGCTTCGAGGCGGCGGTCCGGGAGCTGCCCGGGGCGATTGTCCACTGTGCCGCGGCGCCCCGGCTGCCCAACACTTCGCACGTCGCCTTCTCGGGAGTCGACGCCGAGGCGCTGATGATCCGCCTCGACCTCGCCGGCTGGGCGGTCTCGACCGGCGCCGCCTGCTCCTCGGGCGCGGTCGAGCCCAGCCGGGTGCTCCGCGCCCTCGGGCTGCCGGCCGAGGAGGCGCTGGCCTCGCTCCGGGTGAGCTTTGGCGCCGCCAACACCGCCGAGCAGGTCGACGAGTTCCTGGACGTGCTGGCCGCCGAGCTGGCCGAGCTCTGCCGGCTGGCCGCGCCTGCGGTGGCCGGGTAGTCGGCGGTCGCCATGAGTCGGGAGCAGCTTGCGGACGGCCGGCAGGGCGCCGGGCGGGACCGCCCGCCGCCGGCCAGGGCCGTCCCAACGGCCAACGGCAACGGCCTCACCGCCGTCGCCATGAGCGGCGGCCTGGACTCCTCGGTCGCCGCCTGGCTGCTGTCGCGCGAGGGGCGGGCGGTGGGCCTGTCGATGCTGCTGTGGGACCGCTCGGCCGAGGGCGGGCACGGCCGCTGCTGCGGCGCCCTCGACCTCGGCGACGCCCGCCGGGTGGCGGCCCAGTGCGGCATCCCGCACTACACGCTGCGGCTCGAGGAGGCCTTCCGCGAGCGGGTGGTCGAGCCTTTCGTGGACGACTATCTGGCCGGCCGCACGCCGGTGCCCTGCACCCGCTGCAACACCTGGATCAAGTTCGACCTGCTGCTCGAGCGCGCCCGGGCGCTGGGGGCGGCGCGGATCGCCACCGGTCACTACGCCAGGATCCGGGGCGGCCCGGGGGGCTGGGAGCTCCACGCCGCCCGCCATCCGCAGAAGGACCAGAGCTACTACCTGTTCGAGCTCACCCAGGAGCAGCTCGCCGCCTCGCGGTTTCCGCTCGGCGAGCTGACCAAGGACGAGGTGCGGGAGGTGGCCCGCGAGGCCGGGCTGGTGGTGGCCGGCAAGGGCGAGAGCATGGAGCTGTGCTTCGTGGCCGGCGGGGTGCGCGACTTCATCGAGCAGCAGCTTGCCGAGCGTCCCGAGCGGTTCCCGGCGGCTCCGGGTCCGGAGCCCAGCCGCGTCGTTGACCGCGACGGCCGCGAGCTGGGCGCCGGCGAGCCCTACTACCGCTACACCGTGGGGCAGCGGCGCGGGCTCGGGGTGGCGGCCGGCGAGCGGCTCTACGTGCTCGAGGTGGATCGCGAGCGCAACCGGGTGGTGGTGGGCGAGCGGCGCGAGCTGCTGGCCGGCGGCCTCGCCGGCAGCGGGCTCCGCTGGATCGGCGACGATCTCGAAGGGGACGGCGATTGCGAGGCCACGGTCCGCATCCGCTCGCGCCATCCGGGGGCGGTGGCCCGCATCCGCGACCTCGGCGACGGCCGGGCGGAGGTGCGCTTCGCGACGCCGCAGACCGGCGTCGCCCCCGGCCAGGCGGCGGTCTTCTACCGCGGCAGCCGGGTGCTCGGCGGCTGCTGGATCGAACGGCCGCTCGCCTGACGCGAGCACGTCCCGGGGGCCGTGTCGGTCCCGCCGTTGCGTGGCGAGGGCCTGAGGTCAGGTGCCGACCCGCCAGAGCATCAGCAGGTAGCGCTGCCGGCGGCGGAAGGCCTCGGCGTCGAGCAGCTCGCGCTGCCGGGCGAGGCCGCCGAATGGCCGCCGCAGCAGCCGCTTGCCGGCGCCCCAGAGGCGCGGCCAGCGGGCCGCCAGGCTGTCGTCGAGGATGGCGAGCGAGGGGTCGAAGTAGCGCTCCAGCCACTGCCTCCCCAGCTCGAGGGTGGGCAGCACCCGCTCGGTGAGGTCCTCCTCGCGCAGCAGCCGGCAGCCCGCCGCCTCGGCGGCTGCCCGTAGCCGCGGCAGCGGGTGGCCGGCGCCTCGCTGGGCCTCGCCGGCGGGCACTTCTTCGGCCAGGAAGTAGTCGGCCATCAGCAGGTGGCCGCCGGGCGCCAGCTCGCGGGTCTTCTCGAACAGCGCCCCCAGCCAGATGTACTGGGCGGACTCGCTCATCAGCACCAGGTCGTAGGGCTCTTCGGTCTCGAACTCCTGGTACCGGCAGAGGTGGAAGGGCAGCCCGGTCCGCTGCTCGAACACCTGCCGCTGATAGGGGTCGGGCGAGAGCCCCTCGACCCGGTAGCCGCGCCGGGCCAGCTCCAGGGCGTCGGTGCCCACCCCGGCGCCGACGTCGAGGATGCGCCGCACGCCCTCGGGAATCCAGCTCTGCAGCAGCTCCGAGTAGCGGGCCTGGGCGGCCTTGAGCCCCTCGAGGGTCGGCGGCTCGCCGCTCCAGAGTCCGTAGTGCAGCCGCTCGAGCCCCAGCACCTCGTGGAGGAAGCGCAGGCTGGTCGCCACCTTGACCCGCCGCCTGCTGGGCAGCCCGAGGACCCAGCGGGTCAGCTCGCCGGGACGGGTGAGGAAGCGTCGCGTGAACGGAGGGCGCTTGGCCAGGGGCGGGCCTCTGAGGGGAGTCGACGGTGCGGGCGGGCAGTCTAGCAGCGGCCCGTCAGCCACCCACGACGATCGTGAACTCGCCCTTGAGCGCCGGCCGCCGCTCGAGCTCGGCGAGCAGCTCGGAGAGGGGGCCGCGGAGCACCTCCTCGTGGAGCTTGGTCAGCTCACGGGCGACGGCGGCCGGCCGGTCGCCCAGCACCTCGAGGGCGTCCGCGAGGCTGACCAGCAGACGGTGGGGGGACTCGAAGAAGACCAGGGTGTGGCCGAGCCCGGCCCAGCCCTCGAAGGCGCGCCGCCGCCGCCCCCGCTTGGGCGGCGGGAAGCCGGCGAAGGTGAACGGCTGGGGCGGCAGCCCGGAGACCACCAGCGCGGCCAGGACCGCCGAGGGCCCCGGCACGTGCTCCACCGTCACCCCGGCCGCCACCGCCTCGCGGACCAGCACGAACCCGGGGTCGGAGACCAGCGGGGTGCCGGCGTCGGTGGCGAGCGCCACCCGGGCGCCGCCGGCCAGTCGCTCGAGCAGCTTCGGGACCCGCTGGCGCTCGTTGTGCTCGTGGAGCGAGACGAGGCGCTTCCTCAGACCCAGGCCGGCGAGCAGCCGGCCGGTCCGCCGGGTGTCCTCGCAGGCCACCAGCTCGGCCTCCTCGAGCGCCCGCCGAGCGCGGGGCGAGAGGTCGTCGAGATTGCCGATCGGGGTGGCGACCACGGTCAGGGTGCCGCTCGGGCCCGTTGCGGGCATCGGCCGGACCACCGTGCCGCTCAGTCGCGCGGGATCTCGCGGTCGAGGTTGACGGCCGCGTCGGAGAGGCGCGCCACCAGCATCAGCCGCCGCTTGAAGCGGTTGGCCCGCTCCATGCGAGTGATCCGCTCCACCACCTCGGCCGGGTAGCCGCGCTCCACCACCTCGGCCGGCGCGAAGCCGCGGTCGAACAGCAGATAGAGCACCTCGTCGGCGGTGGCGTAGTCGAAGCCCAGCTCCTCCTCGTCGGTCTGGCCCGGCCAGAGGTCGGCCGAGGGCTTCTTCTCCACCACCTCGGCCGGCAGCTCGAGATGGCGGGCGAGCTGCCAGACCTGCTGCTTGTAGAGGTCGCCGAGCGGATTGATCGAGCTGGCGTTGTCGCCGAAGATCGTCGAGTAGCCGAGCAGGATCTCGGTCTTGTTGGAGGTGCCGAGCACCAGGCAGCGGAGCTTCTTGGCCTGGTCGAAGAGCACCGCCATCCGCACCCGCGCCATCATGTTGCCCTGGCGCACCTTGCCGGCCGCCGGATCGTGGGCGGAGAAGTAGGCGTCGACCATCGCCGAGATGTCCAGCACCGGCGCCTCGAGACCCAGCGTTGCCGCCACCCGCTCGGCGTCGGCCCGCGAGTCGGGGCTCGACGTGCGGTGGGGCAGCATGAAGGGGTGGACCCTATCGCCACCCAGCGCCTGCACTGCCAGCGCCGCCGCCAGCGCCGAGTCGACCCCGCCGCTCAGACCCAGGACCACCCCGTCGGCGCCGGTCGAGCGCACCGCGTCGTCGATGAACGAGGTCAGGACGCGGACCGCCAGCTCGTCGTCGAGCCGGAGCCGGCGGCCGACGTAGTCGCGGGGGCTTGCCGGCCGAGCGCTCACGACGGCCCCTCGATGTCGTCGCGTACCGCCCGCACCAGCGGCAGCCGCCAGCGCAGGCGGTCGACCTCGCGCAGGTCGAGGGTAGCGACCAGCAGCTCCTCGTCCAGGAACGGCGCCCGCGCCAGCACCTCGCCGCCCGGCCGCACCACGTGGCTGCCGCCGGTGTAGAAGGAGCCCTCCTCCCAGCCCACCCGATTGCAATAGAGCACCCAGCAGGTGTTGACCAGGGCGGTGGAGCGGGTCAGCGACTCCCAGGCCTCGTGGCTGTCGGGGACCGGCCCACCGCCCACCCGGCCCGGGCTGGCCGAGATCACCGCCAGCAGCTTGCCGCCGCCGATAGCCAGCCGCCGCGCCAGCTCCGGGTGCCAGAGGTCCTCGCAGATGAGAAGCCCGAGATGCCGCCCGTCGATCGCTGCCAGCTCGAGCCGGGTGCCGGGACCGAAGAACCGGCCCTCCTGGAAGATGCCGTAGGTCGGCAGGTAGAGCTTGCGGTGGACGTGGACGATCGCCCCGTCGCGGAGCAGCAGGGCGCTGTTGTAGAGCACCCCCTGCTCGTCCTCCTCGACCAGCCCGACGACCACCGACATGCCGGCGGCGGCCTCGGCGAGGTGGCCGACCAGCGGCGAGCCGGCCGGGCGGAGCGCCATCTGGCTGGTCAGGTGGAGCAATCGGTAGCCGGTCAGCGACAGCTCCGGGAACAGCAGCAGCTCGACCCCGCGACCGCGGGCGCGCTCGATCCACTCCAGGTGGCGCTCCAGGTTCTCCTCGACCGCTCCCAGCCGGGAGTCGATCTGCGCCAGGCCGACGGTCAGCTGCGAGGACATGGGAGGTCGAGGGCGCGGGGCCGGGGAGAAATCCCCGCCATGCTAGCATGCGCGGCCGATGCGAAACCGGCTAAGTGGCTTGCTTCTCAGTTGCTTGGGGCTCGCCTGCGGGCTCGGGTGGGGGCCGGTGGCGGCCGCCCAGGAGACCCCGCCGGCGGTCGCCGAAGGGGTCCCCGCGGCGGGCGCGACCGACCGCATCCTGGCGGTGGTCGACGACGACCCCATCCTGGCCTCCGAGGTCGACCAGGTGATCGGTCTCGAGCTGGTGGAGCGACTGCCCGGCGAGACCGGGGAGGGGCTGCGGCGCCGCGTCCTCGACCAGCTCATCGAGCGCAAGCTGCGCTTCCACGAGATCGACCGCTTCGGATTCGCCGAGGTGCCGCTCGAGGAGGTCGAGGAGCAGCTCGAGCGGCTGCGCGAAGCGCACCGGAGTGACGAGGAGTTCGCCCACCGCCTCGAGCGGCTGGGGCTCGACGAGGACGGGCTGCGCCAGATCCTGGCCCGCCAGATCATGGTCCTGCTCTACGTCGAGGAGCGGCTCGGGGCGCGGGTCTTCGTCGACCTCGAGGACATCCGCGCCTACTACGAGGAGACCCTGGTCCCCGAGCTCGAGGCGCGCGGCGCGGCGGTGCCCCAGCTGGCCGCGGTGCGCGAGGACGTCCGCCGGGTGCTGCGCGAGCTGCGTCTCAACGAGGAGCTCGAGCGCTGGACCGAGGAGCTGCGGCGCGAGGCCGACGTCGAGATCTACATCGACAGCGAGCGGACCGAGCTGCCGCCGCTGGTGGTCTCCTCGGAGGGCTGAGCAGGCCGGGGCTCTACTCGACCGGCGCTGCGTAGAGCTCCCCGTAACGGGCCCGGCTGGCCAGCACCTTGCGCAGGTAGTTCCGGGTCTCGCTGAAGCCGACCTTGCTGTAGTACTCGGCCCCGTCGAGGCCGTAGCAGTAGCTGCGCCACAACTGCGCCTGGTCCTCGCCGGCGTTGTAGGCGGCCACCATGAGCGGGGTGCGGCCCGCGAAGCGCTGCTGGAGCTCGGCGAGGTAGGCGGCCCCCAGGGCGATCGACACCTCCGGCCGGTGCAGGTCCTCGGCGTCGAGGCTCGACAGCCCGGTCTCGGGGAGCAGCCGGAAGGCGGTGGGTAGCACGAACTGGGTCAGCCCGCGCGCCGAGGCGGCCGACATCGCCAGCGGATCGAAGCGGCTCTCCTCGCGGATGATCGAGGCGAGCAGCAGCGGATCGACCCCGAAGCGCGCCGCTTCGGCTTCGATGAGCTGCCGGTAGGCCAGCGGATAGAGCAGCCGCTGGTAGTCCGCCGGCAGCCACTCGGCCGGCAGGTCGGGTGGCAGCCGCTGGCTCAGCACCTCGACCCGGTAGAGCGAGGCGCGGACCAGGCCGGTGTGCTGGAGCAGGCTGCTGGCGGTGAGGGCCAGCGCCGGATCGCTGACCGGGAAATGCCGCTCGACGACGGTGGTGCCGTGCTCGACGATGCCCAGGGCCAGCAGCAGCTCCTCGGGCTGTCGCAGGGTAGCCCGCCAGAGCGGCCAGTCGCCGGGGGCGAGCCGCCGCATCTCGAGCAGAGCGCGGCCGCGGTCGTCCTTGACCAGATGGCGCTCGAGGTGCCGGCGGGCTTCGAGACCCTGCGGGTCGCCCCCGCCGAGCAGCAGCCAGGCGCCGTAGAGATCGCGGTTGCGTTCGGAGGCGGCAAGCCGCAGTCCGTGCCGTCGGGCGGCCGCGGCCAGCTCGCCGTCCAGCCGTTGCCGGGCGGCCAGCGACAGGGGATGGTAGGGGTCCGCGATCAGACCCTCGAGGTAGCGTCCGACCGCTCCTTCCGGGCCGGCTTCCAGCTCGGCGAGCCGGCCCCGCCAGTAGGCGATCTCGGCCACCGGCGCCTCGCGGGTGCGGGCTGCGGCGTCCAGCCAGGCGCCGGCGCGGTCGGAGCGGCCGCGGGCGAGGTCCGAGCTGGCGAGGAACAGGTAGGCGCGCGCCAGCAGCTCGCGCCAGCCCGGGCGCGCCGCCAGAAGGGGGAGCAATTCGAGGGCGCCGGCCTCGTTGCCGCCGCGCCACTCCACCCGCAGCGCCGCCAGCAGCGCGGCACCGGTCCAGCGGCTCCCGGAATCGGCCAGGAAGGCCCGGCGATAGCTGGCCGAGGCGTCGCTCCAGTCGCCGCCCAGCTCGAGCGAGCGCCCCTGCTGGAAGAGGTCGCGGGCGGCCTCCTCGCCGCCGTCGCGCTCGGCGGCCAGCTCTGCGAAGCGGACCGCCGCCTCGCGGTACTCGCCCAGCCAGAAGTAGCTCCTGGCCAGGGCGTACAGAGCCTCGCGGCGGCTCTGGTCGGTGGCCCCCGAACGCCCGCCCGCCGCGCCCTCTGCCGGCCGGCCGCCGAGGCCCTGCTCCAGATAGACGATCGCCTTCCGGAAAAGGCGGTGGCGGTGGAAGGTCAACCCCAGCAGCAGGGCGACGTCGCTGCCCTCGCGCGGCCCCGGGCGGGTCTGGACGAGCCGCTCGGCGGCCTGCCGCGCGATCTCGTCGCCGGGGGCGGCCCGCAGCAGGTCGAGGTACCGCCGGCGCGCGGCCTCCGGATCGCCCTCTCGCAGCATGCAGTCGGCCCGCGCCAGCTCGAGCCGGCGGTCCTCGGCGGCCGGCAGCCGCCAGGCCTTCAGGGCGGCGAGCAGCCGGCAGTCGCCGCCCTCGGAAACCGACTGCGCCAGCAGGCGGCTGGCGGCCGGCACCACCGCGGCCGGTGGCTGGCGGGCGAGGAGGGTGGCGAGCAGGCCGGCCGCTACCTCGGGGTGGTCCATCCGGATCTGGTTGGCGGCCAGCCGGTAACGGCTGTAGCCGGTGAGCGCCGGGGTCGAGCCCAGCGCGGAGACGAAGGCCAGGTGGGCCTCATGACCGCGGCCCAGCGACTCCAGCAGGTGACCGCGCAGGTAGTCGAGGCCGGCGGCCGCCGCCCGCTCCGGGTCGGCGGCCTGCGCGACCTCCGCCGCCGCCAGCGCCTCCTCGGGCCGCCCGTCGAGCTGCAGCCGGACGAGCCCCGGACGAGGGTCGCCCGAAGTCAGCAGCAGGAGGGAGAGGATCCACAGCATCGCCGACGTCCCGCCCCGAGCGACTCATCGGTCGGCCGGCTGCCTCTCGACGCGGGCGCCCAAGTGCTGCAATTTCAGTTCCATGCGCTCGTACCCGCGGTCCAGGTGGTAGATCCGATCGACCACGGTCTCGCCCTCGGCCGCCAGTCCGGCCAGCACCAGACAGGCCGAGGCGCGCAGGTCGGTGGCCATCACCCGCGCCCCGGACAGCGGCGTCGGGCCGTGGACCCGGGCGAAGCTGCCGTCCACCTGGATGGCCGCTCCCATGCGGTTGAGCTCGGGCACGTGCTGGAAGCGGTTCTCGAAGACCGTCTCGCAGACGGTGGCGGTGCCCCGCGCCTGGGTCATCAGCACCATGTACTGGGCCTGCAGGTCGGTGGGGAAGCCCGGATAGGGGGCGGTGACCACGTCGCGGGGGCGCAGCTCACGCTGGCGGCGCAAGCGGAGTCCGCCGGCGGTCTCCTCGATGCGGCAGCCGCTCTCCGCCAACTTTTCCAGCAGCGGTGCCAGATCGGCCCGGCGCGCCCCCTCGAGGGCCAGGTCGCCGCCGGTCAGCGCCGCCGCCACCAGGTAGGTCCCGCCCTCGATGCGGTCGGGGATGATCTGGTGCTCGGCGCCCCGCAGGCGGTCGACGCCCTCGATCTCCAGGCGCTCCTCGCCGGCGCCCTGGATCCTGGCGCCCATCGCGCCGAGCAGCCGGGCGAGGTCGGCCACCTCGGGCTCGCGGGCGCAGTTCTCGAGCACCGTGGTGCCGCGCGCCAGGGCGGCGGCCATCATCAGGTTCTCGGTGCCGGTGACGGTCGGCATCGCGAAGCGGAACCGGGCGCCGGTCAGCCGGCGGGCGCGGGCGGTGACGTAGCCGTGCTCGAGCTGGACCTCGGCCCCCAGCGCCTCGAGCCCGGCCAGGTGCTGGTCGATGGGCCGCACGCCGATGGCGCAGCCCCCGGGAAGCGACACCCGGGCGTGACCGAGCCGCGCCACCAGCGGCCCCAGCACCAGGACGCTGGCTCGCATCGTCTTGACCAGCTCGTAGGGCGCGTCGTCGGGGCTGGCGACCCCCGACGGCACCAGCTCGAGGGTCTCGCCCTGCTCATGGCTCTCCACCCCGAGATGCCCGAGCAGCCGCCGCATGGTGGCGATGTCGCGGACCCGCGGCAGCCCGGCGAGCCGCAGCCGTCCGTCGGCCAGCAGCGAGGCGGCCAGCGCCGGCAGCGCCGCGTTCTTGGCGCCGCCGGCCCGCACCGTGCCGTGCAAGCGGCAGGGGCCGTGGATGCGAAAGACTTCCACGCCCGGATTATGGCCGATGCTCGTGTGGTGCCGGGCAGCGGAGAGTTGGGATCGGAAGCAGAATCTGCCGGGCTCGGCTGCACGCCGGTGCGGTCTGTGCTGGTCGAGGTCGAGTTCCGGGTAGAAGGGGGCTGGTGAGGAGGCGAAACGCCGGGAGTGGCCGCAAGCACGGCTCAGACGCCACCGATCGCGGCGTCACGAGCCCGTTGCCAACGGGCGGAAGACAAGCCAGCAGGGAGAACTCGGTTTGCCGAGGTCGCGGACGAGGCCCTGGTGCGCCGGGCCCCGGCCGGTTCAGTCGGGGCCGCGGCGCAGGAGGGCGGCGCGCGGAATGCCGGCGTAGTCCTCTCGGATCTCCTCTACTTGGAAGGGCGAACTGCGGGCGGCGGACTCGAGGGTCTGCGCCTGGCCGAGGCCGAGTTCTAGGATCAGCGGCGTCCCGGGACGCAGGCCGGCCAGAGCAGCCAGCAGGCGGGCTAGGAAGAGGTCGCCTGGCTCGGGCAGGAAGAGGGCGTCCGCCGGTTCGAACTCGCGGACCTCGGCGGAGAGCGCTTGGGCGTCGGCGGGATCGACATAGGGGGGGTTGCTCACCACCAGGTCAAAGGGAAGCTGGCGGTCTCCTACCTGATCGAATGCCGAAGCGAGATCGGAGGCCACGAGCCGCACGGTCTGGCCAACGCCGTGGCGGCGGGCGTTGAGCGCCGCCACCGACAGCGCCGCGGGCGAGCGGTCGGTGGCCACCACCAGGCCGGCGGGCAGCTCCAGGGCCAGGGTCACCGCCAGGCAGCCGGAGCCGGTCCCCAGGTCGAGAACGCGGGGAGCAGGGGGCAGCCGCTGTGCGAGCGCGGCCTCCACGAGGTGCTCGGTCTCGGGCCGGGGAACCAGCACCCGGCGGTCGACGACGAAAGGGCGCCCGAAGAACTCCTTCTCGCCCAGCAGGTAGGCCACCGGCTCGCCGGTCAGGCGGCGGGCCAGGAGCGCCTCGAAGCGCTGCCGGTCGGTCTCGCGAACCGGCTGGCGCGAGCGGGCGAGGAGCTGCGCCTCGGTGAGGCCCAGCACCCGGGCCAGCAGCAGCGCCGCTTCGCGGGTCGGGGGGCGGAAGGGGGCGGCCGCCAGCCGCCGCCGGGCGCCGGCGAGGAGGGCTTCGATGGTCAGCGAGCCGCCGCGGCGGCCTGCTGCACCCGCTGGGCCTGGTAGTGGGTGGCCAGGGGCTCGATCAGCGGGTCCAGGTTGCCTTCGAGGATCGAGGGAAGCTGGTGCAGGGTGAGCCCGATGCGGTGGTCGGTCACCCGGTTCTGGGGGAAGTTGTAGGTGCGGATCTTCTCGGAGCGGTCGCCGCTGCCCACCATCTTGCGGCGCTCGGCGCTGATCTCCGACTCGGCCTTCTCGCGCTCGATCTCGAGCAGCCGCGCCTTGAGCACCCGCATCGCCTTGGCCCGGTTCTTGATCTGGCTGCGCTCGTCCTGACAGGTCACCACCAGCCCGGTCGGAAGGTGGGTGAGCCGCACCGCCGAGTAGGTGGTGTTGACGCCCTGCCCGCCGGGCCCCGACGAGCAGTAGCGATCGATCCGCAGGTCCTTCTCGTCGACCTCGACCTCGACGTCCTCGGCCTCGGGCAGCACCGCGACGGTCACCGCCGAGGTGTGGATGCGCCCCGAGGCCTCGGTCTCGGGCACCCGCTGCACCCGGTGGACGCCGGCTTCGTACTTCAGCCGGCTGTAGGCGTCGCGCCCCTCGATGATCGCCGAGACCTCCTTGACGCCGCGGATGCCGGACTCCGACAGGTCGATGATCTCGACCCGCCAGCGACGCTCCTCGGCGTAGCGGCTGTACATCCGGAACAGCTCGGCGGCGAACAAGGTGGCCTCGTCGCCACCAGTCCCGGCGCGGATCTCCAGCACCACGTTGCGCTCGTCGTTGGGGTCCTTGGGGGTCAGCTCGACCTTGATCCGCTCCTCGAGCTCGGCCGTCTGCTCGGCGAGCCGATCGCGCTCCTCGCTCGCCATCTGGTACAGCTCGTCGTCGGCGGAGAGCCCGGCCAGTAGCTCCTCGGTGTCGCGCCGCTCCCGGTCGAGCTGCTTGTAACGGCGATACAGCTCGACGACCGGCGAGATCTCGGCCAGCTTCTTGCCGGTGTCGCGGAACAGACGCTGATCGCCCACGGTGGCCGGGTCGGCCAGCCGCGCGGTCAACTCCTCGTGGGTCCTCTCGAGCTCTGCAAGCTGTTCGATCATGGTTCCCGCAGCCTCACGCGAAGTACCTCCCAGGGCGCCACCCATCCAGTATGCCTCCGGGGCCCGCGCCCCGGCAAGCCGCCGCCCCGGCGGGCGGCAACCACCGCAGCCAGCGACCCCTCCGCACCCCGCGCCCGCCCACCGCCATCGGGCGGGAGGCCGCCGCCAGGCCGGGGGCTGGCAGCCGCGTAACGTGTAGGCCAGGATGGGGGAGTGAAGCGGGGTTCAGACCGGGACTTCTGCGCTGGTTTTCGACCGTTGGCGACGGTTGCCGCTCGTTGACGCTAACTGGTGAACAACACGAGACTTACGGCCTTAGCTTGGGTGCATGGACAGCGCCCGTTCCCCCTCGATTGCGATTCCAGGTGTTTGCTTCCTGGTTGCTCGCGCGGCCCGGTAGGGGCGCCGTGAGGCTCACCAAGCGGGCGATCGACAAGGCCCGGCACCACGGCCGCATCGGGCCCGCCTGCTACCTGTGGGACGACGAGATCACCGGCCTGGGGGTACGGATCTACCCCTCGGGCCGGAAGTCCTTCGTCGTCGCCTACCGGGCGAGCGGACGGCAGGGTGTCCACACCCTCGGGCGCTTCGGCCCGCTGACGCTCCACGAAGCGCGGACCGAGGCTCTCGAGAAGCTGGCCCAGATCCGGCGCGGGGCGGGGGAACAGGCCCTTCGCCAGCGCGTAGAGTAGGAGGGCTCCGAGCGAGCGCCCGTGGCCGGCATGAGGGTCCGAACCCAGCTTGTCCTCGCTTTCCTTCTGCTGGCGGTGGTTCCCCTGGCGGGGATCGTGGTCTTCTCGTACCAAACCTCGCAGGATGCCATCCGCCGGGCCGTGGCGGCCGAGTCGACGAGCCTCGCCGTCGAGATGGGTGACCGGCTGGACGGAGTGCGGGAGGAGATCAGCCAGCGGCTCGGCCGCATAGCCGTGCTGCCGAAGCGCTCGCTCCTTCCCGGCGGTGTCGCGGGCGGCGAGGCGATCCAGGTCTACACCGACCTGCTGTCCGGCATGGGAGCGGCACCGGAACTGGTGGACTGGTTCGAGTTCTCGCCCGCGGCAGAGGCCGGCAGCCAAGAACCTCTCTTGATCTACCCGTCGGCGACCCTGACCAAGGCACTGCGAAGGCTTCTTGAGCGCGAGTCGAGCCTTGCGGACTCTGGGCTCTCGCCCGAGTACCTCGAGTCGATCATCCAGCAGGCCGTCCGCGGACGCGAGCTGCTCGCCGAGCCGGAGCTCAGGGCCGTGGAGGCCCGGGGCGCCGAGATAGAGGCCCTGTTGGGAACCGAGTTCACCAGCCCGGTGCTGCGTGGCGACGACGTCGTGGGGGAACTGAAGGCCTTCGTTCCGGCCATGAAACTCCTGCTCCAGGTACTTGCCCGCACCCCGCGTGACCGGGGCGAGGTGCCGTTCGCGCGCGACGCTGACGGCCACCTCTACGTCGACCGGCCGCAGGACGAGCTTCTCCTCGAGGAGGTCGGCGTGGCGCTAGCCGAGGCGGGCGCGGGGAGCGGGAGGACAGCCGTTTCGCCGGACTGGATCGTGGTGGAGACCCCCGACCAGGAGTCGGGACTCATTTTCGGCATCGCGCGGCCGATCGCGGAGCCGCTGCGCGAGATCCGCCGGACCGCAGTGCGCAACCTGGGCTACGGGCTGGCCCTGGTGGCGCTGGCGATGGCCGGGGTGCTCTGGCTGTCGGGCCGCATGACCCGCAATCTGGTGCTGTTGACCGACGGCGCCGAGCGCCTGGCGGGCGGCGACCTGGAGGCGCGGGTGCCGGTCACCTCGCGCAACGAGTTCGGCGCCCTGGCGCGGACCTTCAATCGAATGGCCGCCGAGCTGCGAGAGAAACAGGTGCGACTGCTCGACGAGGAGCGGAGCCGGCGCGAGGAGGAGGTCCGGCGGCGGCTGCTCGAGGCCGAGAACGAGCGCAAGAGTCGCGAACTCGAGGAGGCGCGTCAGTTCCAGCTCTCACTGCTACCCGAGCGACTGCCGGACCACCCGGAGGTGGAGGTAGCGGTCTTCATGAAGACGGCGGCCGAGGTAGGAGGCGACTATTACGACTTCTTTCCCTCGCAGCACGGCGCGATGACCGCGGTCGTCGGCGACGCCGCCGGTCACGGCGCCCGGGCAGGGACGCTGGTCACCGTCGTCAAGGGCCTGCTGACGGCCGGAGCGGCGGAGGCCCATCTCGCCTCGTTGCTGACCGACGCCAGCCGAGCCATCAAGCGGATGAACCTCGGGCGGATGAACATGGCGGTGACCCTGGCCAGGATCCACGACCGCACGGTGACGATCTCGGCGGCGGGTATGCCGCCGGTGCTCCTCTACCGCAGCCAGACCGGGTCGATCGAGGAGATCCTGCTGCCGGGCACCCCGCTCGGCGGGATCGCAGATGCCACCTACGATCAGTGGTCGGCCGAGCTGACGCCGGGCGACACGCTACTGATGATGACCGATGGCTTTCCGGAGCTCCTCAACCGGAACGGAGAGGTGCTGGGCTATCAGCGCGCGCGCTCCCTCTTCGAAGAGACCGTGAGCCGCCCGCCCGCCCGGATCACCGAAGTTCTCGCCCGGGCGGCCGAAGAGTGGACCGGCGGCGAGCCGCCGGGGGACGACGTCACCTTCCTCGTGCTGCGCAAGCGGTGAGCGCTGGAAGTGCAGGCTAGATCCTCCGCAGCGTCACCGTGCCGCTGAAGCTCTCCACCCTGACCCGCGCGTCGCCGGAGCCGGTGGCGAACTCGAGCCGCTTGCCCGGCATGAATCCGCCGGTGCTCTCCGGCTGCGGGCCGAAGTCGTTCTCGATGCTGCCGCCGAAGGTCTCGATCTCGAAAGTGGCCGAGACGTCGCCGGGCAGCGCCAGCACCACGTTGCCGCTGTGGATCTCGGCGTCGAGCCGGGCTCCCGGTGCCAGGCCCCCCCGGAAATGGATGGAGCCGGCCACCGACTCGAACTGCCCGCGCTCGATCTCACCCGCATTGACCTCGATGCGGCCGCTCACGGTGGCGACGTCGACGCTCTGCGCGACGCCCTCGAGGACCACCGAACCGCTGACCGATTCGGCACTGACCTGGGTCTGCCCACCGGAGACGCGGATGGCGCCGCTGACGGTCTCCACTTCGGCTCGGGAGGGCCGACCGGTCAGCGTCACCTCCCCGCTCACCGAGTCGAGCGACGCCGTCCCCGTGAGGCCCGAGACGGCGATGGCGGCGCTCACGGTCTCGACGCTCAAGCGGGCGCCCTCGGGTACCGAGATCTCCAGATGGGCGTCCACCTCGCGGTTCCTGCGGCCCCAGCCCTCCGGAACATCCACCTCGATGGAGAGGCTGTCTCGGCCGCCCGCAAACTCCAGCTCCTCGACGTCGTCACCCAGGGTCCCGGTCACCCGGACCTCCTCCCGATTCCAGGCGGTGACGTCGACGGAGCCCGAGATGATCTCGATCTCCAGCCGCACGTCCGGGGCCGCCGGACGCGACTCGTCCACGTTCTGGACCGCGAGGGCGGCGCCCGGGATGACCGCCAAGCCGAGCAGTATCGGAATGTGCTTGTTCATCACGCTGTCCTCCTCGGCCGGGTCGCTCAGACCCGGCTGACTCGTTGCAATAGCCTGACTTCCTGTTGATATCGGGCCGCCAGGAGAAGACGAAGACGACGATTGACCGGCTCCTCCTCCAGCGCCCCGCGAAGCTCGCCGATCGCCTCATCAAGCAAGGCCATGTTCGCTTCCACCACCGCCATGGTCTCGGGATCGAGCAGGTCTCGCCCCCGCTCGACGACCGTGAGCAGGTCCCGTCGAGCCAGTAGCACGCCGTCCTCCGAGCGGGCGAGCTCCGCTCCGGCGGCGTACCGCGGGAATCTCGGGGCCGCGGCCCGCGGCGCCACCGCGGGGCCCTCCGTGGCCTGGCGACCCGCCCACCACAGCGACAGCGGCACCGCAAGCGCCAGCAGCGCCGCCGCGGCGGCGGCGCGGTAGAGCCATCGGGATCGCCCGCTGCTCCGCCCGCGCCGGAGCGGCGAGGCCGGGACCGATCGGTCCGGAGCGATCCGAGCCGAGATCTCCGGCCACAGCTCCCGCCCGGGGTCGAGCTCTGCCGGCAGCTCGCTCGCCGAGCGCACCAGGGCGCGCAGCTCGTTCAGCTCCCGGCGGCAGGAGAGGCACTGGCGCAGGTGGCGCTCCACCTCCTCCCGGGCATCAGATGCCAGCTCTCCGTCCACGTAGTCATCCAGGTGACGCCGAATCTCCTCGCAGCTCATTTCCGCAGTGCCTCCCGGAGCCGTCTCCTGGCGTGGTGCAGTTGCGCCTTGGAGGTGCCCACCGCCAGTCCCATCAGCCCGGCGATCTCCCGGTGGCGATAGCCCTGGACGTCGTGCAGCACGAAGACCATGCGCGCCTGAGGCGGCAGCGACTCGATGGCCCTCTCGAGATCGATACAGGCACCCACCCGATGCGGTACGGCACGCGGGTCGGGAAGCCGGCTCTCCTCTAGCCCTGCCACATCGCCTTCCCGGCGGCGGCGGCTCCTGACGTCACTCAGCACGACGTTCACGGCGAGCCGGTACAGCCAACTGAGAAAGGCGCTCTCGCCGCGAAACGAGGCCAGCTTCTCCCAGGCGCGCACGAAGGCCTCCTGCGTGAGGTCCTCGGCCCGGGACCGGTCCGCCACCATCCGCAAGCAGAGGGCGTAGATCCGACTGCAGTGGGTCCGGTAGAGCTCCTCGAAGGCGGCGACGTCGCCGCGCTGTGCCTGGAACGCCAGTTCTATGTCGGACACGGCCTCAACGAGCGCCACCGCAAGGCCGGCGCTCCAATTGCTGACGGGCACGGAGGCAGACGACTCTCTCACACCCGATTGGACGCCGGCGGCGGCTCCAGGGTTTAAGGCGCGGCGAGTACCGGGGTAGGGAGCTCGGATGAGAATCGCGAGGATCGCGTGTGCCGCGCCGGAAGTGCTCGCCGCGCTGATCGACGGGAGCCTGGGACGGCACCGGCGAGCACGGGTGGCGGTTCATCTGCTCGAGTGTCTGCCTTGCCGCTGGCTGGTCAGGACGAGCGTCGAGGTGTTGGCGCACCGCTGAGGTTTTCGGCCCCCGATGTCGCGGTACAGGGTGAGGCCGACATCACGGTCTGGAAAGGAGAAACTCGATGACCTTTTACAGGACGATCCTGGCGCTTGCGGTCTTCTCGCTCGCGGCGCCACCCGCGACCGCCGCGCCACCGCCCGCGGGTCGCACCTACTTCATCACCACCCTGGGTGCCGGCGGGCCCATGGATCTCGACGCAGGGTGCCTTCGCTTCATGGCGACCCGGGTCTGCCTGGACACCGTCGATCCGACGGATCCCCTCTTCTGTGGCACCTGGGAGCTGACCGACGACCTTTCTTCGGAGGAGCGCGGCGTGGCGATCGACATCGATTGGGACACGGGTGCCGTGACGCTGGGGGTCGACGGCCACCTGCGGATCGACAGCCGTGGCAAGGGCAGCTCGATTGGCGGCGTCGCCCGGCTGGCGGCGGACGACATCGGTGCCGAGAGCAACCTGTCTTTGGCCGGCACCCAGGCCAAGCGGCGCGAGTGCCGGCGGCTGGCGCGCGAGTACAAAGAGCTGTCGTACCAGTGGACGGCGATGCAGTGCGTCCGGCGGGCGCGTTTTGTCGCGCCGGCGAATGCCCCGTTCGTGCTGCCCTTCCCGGTCGGCGACGCATACCCCCTCGGCCAGGCCTACTGCGATTCCCGGGGTAGCCATCGCGACAGCTTTGCCTACGATTTCAACATGCCGATCGGCAGCCCGGTCGCGGCCGCCGCCGCCGGCGTCGTCTGGCTCGTGCAGGACGAGTACGAAGACGGCGATCTCGCGCCGGAGCACTCCAACACGCTCTTCATCGAGCACGCCGACGGGCGGGTGACGCAGTATGCTCATCTCCAGCACGGGAGCTTCCTGGTGCGGGTGGGCGAGCGGGTGACGGCCGGGCAGACGATCGCCGCCTCGGGAGACACCGGCATCGTGTACGGCTCGCCCCACCTCCACTTCGAGCTCTACCGGAGCACCGCGAGCTTCGACAGCCTGCCGGTGAGCTTCCGCAACGCCGGCGGGCCGACGGACGAGCGCGGCGGTCTCGTCTGGGGCGAGACCTATGAGGCGCTGGCCTGGTGACGCGAGGCGGAAGCGGAGCCGCTCGAGGCGAGCTCGCGCCGCAGCCAGGCACGTGCATGCCGCCAGTCACCTTCGACGGTCGTTTTTGACACCTCGAGCAGGGCGGCGACCTCGGCCGCGGTGAGACCGCCGAACGCGCGCAGCTCGACCACGCGGGCTGCGCGCCGATCGTGCGCGGCCAGGCCGCGAAGCGCTTGTTCGAGCGCCAGAAGCTCCTCGGGCTCGAGCCCGTCCTCGGGATTGCCCACCAGGGCCTCGGAGAGGGTGACGCGGTTCCAGGAGCCGCCGCGCCGCTGACGCGAGCGCCGCCTGGCGTGGTCGATCAGGATGCGCCGCATGACGATCGCGGCGACGGAAAAGAAGTGGGTTCGCCCCCGCCAGCTCACCCTCGTCTGGTCGACCAGCCGTCCGTAGGCTTCGTGGACCAGGGCGGTCGGCTGCAGGGTGTGGCCGGTTCGCTCGCGCCGCATGGTGCGACTGGCCAGCGCGCGTAGCTCGTCGTAGACCGCCGCCATGAGCTCGTCGGTGTGGCCCCTCGCCGTGCCGCCGCGCGCCTCGAGGTCGGTGAGCAGAGCGGTGGTGTGGGCGCGCCGGTCGACCTGTTTCACGGCCTGCCGCCTCCGGCTCCGGGCTGAGCCGCCGTGGTTTCTGCGCCCTGAAGCTCGAACTGCTCGCCGAGACGGGCGAAGGCGGGGTCGTCGAGGTCGCCCGGCTCGACCCAGCCGGTGGCCGTCGCTTCGCCGAGAAGCTCGAGCGCCGTCTGGTCCTTCCCCCCGGCGGCCGCGACACGGGCGAGATCGAAAAGTGCCTCGCCCACGCGGCGCGCACCGTTGCCAAAAATCTCGCGGCGAATGGCGAGCGAGCGTTCGTGATGGGAGCGTGCCCGGTCCAGGTTTCCGGCCCGCTCCTCGAGGCCGCCCAGGACGGACAGGTCGAGCGCTACGGCGAGGGTGTTGCCGCCACGTACGCGCGCGTGAATCGCCAGGGCCCGCTCCAGGAGATCACGTCCGAGCGCGGGCTCGCCGGTCTCGGCGAGCAAACCACCGTACTCGCGCAAGCTGAGCCCGACCTCGTCATGGGACGGGCCGTAGGCCACCTCCAACATCTTCAGCCCTTCGGCGTGGAGCTCGCGTGCCCGTTCGTGATTGCCCGTGCGCCCCTCGACGACGGCCATCTGGACGAGGGCCAGGGCGTGGACGGGATGCCGGGCTCCGAGGTGCTCCGCGATGAGTGGCCGGGTGCGCTCGACGAGGAGTAGCGCCTCGTCGTAGCGACGCTCCTCGACGAGCACGCCGGCGAGCACGAGATCGAGGATGCCGGCCGCCGGATGGTCGGGTCCGACCGTGTGTCGCTGGGCGTCGCGGGCGTGCCTGAGGGCCGTCCGTGCCGCTCCCCAGTCCGCCGCCGCCCAGGCCAGACGCGCCTCGTGGAGTCGCGTCCAGATGGCGCTTTGCACCTGTCGCTCGGGGTGGGCCTCGTAGAGTGCGAGAGCGCGGTCGAGCAGCCGGCGTGCCTCCGCGTAGCGCGAGCTCCGCGACCTGACGCCCGCGAGGTCGTTGAGCACCGCGGTGACCGCCAGCCCGCCGCCGTCCGGCAGGTCGTCGAAGATCGCGAGCGATCTCTCGTACCGCTCGGCGGCCGTCTCATAGTCGCCGATGGTGTGGTAGTGGGCGCCGAGATGGTGATAGCTGCGCGCCACGTCCTCGTGGTTCGCGCCGAGCTGTGCCAGACGAATGGACAGCGCCCGTTCGAGCAGCGGTGCCGAGTCGTCGTAGTAGCCCAAATGGAGGCTGGCGCCGCCCATCGATTCGAGCAGCCGGGCCTGGACGAGTGGCTGGCCCGCGAGCTCCGTCTCCAAGCGCGCCGCGCCGAGCCGCAGGAGCTGCCGTACGGAGCCACGGGACTCCTCGGCGTCCCAGGGGTTGAGCAGGTCGAACATGCCCACGAGATAGTCGGAAACCTGGCGCGCGGCCACAGCCTCTTCGCGCGCGACCCGCTCGGCCTCCCGCGCGCGGATGAGCCCGACGCCGGCGAGCGCCGCGCCCACCACGAGGGCCAGCCCAACCAGCGCGCCCGCCGCGACGCCGACACGATGGCGGCGCACGAACTTGCCCAGCCGGTAGGCGACGCCGGGCGGGCCGGCGACCACCGGCTCGTGGCGCAGATGCCGCCGGAGATCGTCGGCCAGCTCGGCCGCCGATCCGTAGCGCCGCTCGCGGTCCTTCTCGAGCGCCTTGAGGACGATCCAGTCGAGGTCGCCGCGCAACTGCTTGATGAGCGCCGGCGGGTCCGTGCGGCGGAGCCGCGCCACGGCATCCGAGGCCTCGCCGAGGGCGCTCGCCCGCGTGCTCGGCCGCGGCGGATCCTCGTCGCGGATCTTACGGCGGATCTCGTCGAGGCCCGCCTCCCAAAGATTGCGACCCTCGAACGGCGGCACGCCGACCAGCAGCTCGTAGAGGATCACGCCGAGCGAGTAGACGTCGGTTCGCGTGTCGACGTCCAAGGACGAGCCCTCGGCCTGCTCCGGGCTCATGTACTCCGGGGTGCCGATCCACTGGCCGAGACGGGTGAAGAGCGTGTGCTCGGTCAGCTTCCGGGCGGTGGCCTTGGCGACGCCGAAGTCGATGATCTTCGGGACGGCCTTGCCGTCGCGCATCGTCACCAGCACGTTCGACGGCTTGAGGTCGCGGTGCAGGATTCCCTTCTGGTGCGCATGGCAAACCGCGTCACAGACCTCGGCGAAGAGCTCGAGGCGCTGACGGGTGTCGAGCCGGGCGCTGTCACAATGCTCGGTGATTGGCGGGCCGCGCACCAGCTCCATGGCGAAGAAGGGGCGGCCGTCGTCGGTCGACCCGGCGTCGAGGATCGCGGCGATCGACGGGTGGTTCATCATCGCCATGGCCTGGCGCTCGGACTCGAAGCGGGCCAGCACCCCCTCCAATCCGAGCCCCGGTTTGATGACCTTGAGCGCCACGCGGCGCTCCACCGGCGATCGCTGCTCGGCCTCGAACACCTCGCCCATCCCTCCCTCGCCGAGCTTGTGCAGCAGCCGGTAGCTGCCGATGCGCTGCGGCTCGGCGCCGCCCGCGGCGGGACCAGCCACCCTGGCTGCGGGCTCGGGGGTGCTGCCGCCGTCGAGATCTCCCGGGGTGTCGAAGGCGAGCAGCGACTCGACCTCGCGGCGGAGGTCGACATCGCCGTCGCAGGCCGACTCCAGGAGCGCGCGCACCGACTCGGGCGGCAGGCCGCACGCCGCCAAGAAGAGCTCCTTGGCGTGCTCGTGTCGGCTCGCGGTCATCCGGCTCACCTTTCCAAAGTGTTGACCGGGCGTAGGTTACAGTGGCGCTTCGCCGACGTGCGCCACCCGGCAGGGTAGGCGGCGGGCGGCGCCTGCGAGCGCAGCGCTACTCCGCCGGCTCGCGAGCACGAGCAGCTCGAGGTCGCCCGTCGCCGTGCAGCGTTCGACCCGCCCGCCCAGTGCCTCCCGAATGGGTGGGGAAAGCGCGGCGGGAATCACGAGATAGCGGGCCCGCTCGGCTTCGAGCAGCCGCAGGAGGTCCGCCAGCCGCTCGTAGACCGGGGGGGTGGGAAATTGCTTTTCTACGCTGGTTGGTCAGGGGCCGCGGGGTGGCTGAACGAGGGCTCCCCTGGCTGGGGTGAAGGGCCAGCCGAGGGCCGAGCGTCCTCGAGCGTCGCCGGATTTGCCCGGTGAGGGACGCGAACCTCCGGGGGGCCGCTAAGAACGGTCGGGGCGCGGACACGGCCCCCCGAGCTCCAGACGCCGGAGAGACGCGAGGCCCCAGGATCAGGCGGATTCGGCGATGAGCTTCTAGGGACCTGTGGAGGCGCTGCCTGGGGACATACCGGTGCCGCGGCAGAGGCGGCGCGCCACGAACCGCGTCGTAGGGCCGAGACGAGACGGTCGAGCCGAACGCGACCGCTACGGCGGGCCCACCAGCAGCTCACCGCGCAGGACGGTGACCGCCCGCCCGCCCACGCTCACCCGGTCGCCCGCGACCCGCAGCCGCACCCGGCCGCCCCTGGCCGAGGCCTGGTAGCCCGTCAGCTCGCTGCGGCCCAGGCGAGCGCTCCAGAAAGGCCCCAGGCAGCAGTGGGCCGAGCCGGTGACCGGGTCCTCGTCGATCCCTACCGCTGGACCGAAGAAACGGGAGACGAAGTCGAACTCCTCGCTGTCCGAAGCGGCGGTGACAATCACGCCCCCGTCCAACTGGGCGAGGGCCCTGAAGTCCGGCCTCAGGCCACGCAGCCGCCCCTCGCTCTCCAGCTCCACTAGGTAGTGGGATCGGTTGTGCCCGAGCCACACGATCGGGGTCCCTAGCGCCTGGCCGAGGCCGGCCGGCTCGGCCACCGGCTCGGCCGGCGGCCCCGGCAGGTCCATCAGGATCTCGTCACCCGAGCGCTCGGCGCGCAGCCGCCCGCTTCGGGTGTGGAACATCGCCGGTTGCGCCGCCGCCAGCCGCCCCGTCTCCCACAGCACGTGGGCGCTGGCCAGGGTGGCATGCCCACACAGGTACACCTCGGTGGCAGGGGTGAACCAGCGGAGCCGGTAGCCGCCCTCTTCCGGCCACAGAAAGGCGGTCTCCGACAAGTTCATCTCGCCGGCCACCGCCTGCATCCAGTCGGCGGCGGCCGGTCCGGTCCTCAGGCACACGGCCGCCGGGTTGCCGGCGAAGGGCTCGCCGGTGAAGGCATCGAGCTGGTAGATCTTATGGCGCTGTCCCCCGCGCCCGCCCACCACCATCGGGCGGGAACCACCGCAGGCCGCGGACCCTCCGCACCCCGCGCCAGCCCACCGCCATCGGGCGGGAGGCCGCCGCCAGGCCGGGGGGTTGGCAGCCGCGTAACGTGTTGGCCGGGGTCGGGGAGTGAAGCGGGGTCAACGCCCGGCCCCCAGGCGGCCGAGGGCGGGGGCCGGCGCGCCGACCGTGGCTGCTCTCGCTACCCGGTGCCGTACCGCCGCTTGAAGCGCTCGACGCGCCCGGCGGTGTCCACGAACTTCTGCTTGCCGGTGAAGAACGGGTGGCACTCGTTGCAGATCTCCAGGCGCAGCTCCCGCTTGGAGGAGAGGGTCTCGAACGAGTTGCCGCAAGCGCAGACCGCTGTGACGCGGTACATCTGCGGATGGATGTCGGGTTTCATGGCCTGTACCTCGAGAGTGCGGCCGCGGGCCGGCGGCCGGGCGTGAACGGTAGATGATAGCGCTTCTCCGCGCCACGGGCAAGAACTCCCCGGGTGCTGCCCGGCGAAAACCGGGAGTTTTGCCGTTCCTTGCCGGGAGACCGCCACAAACTCGGTGGGGGGAGCACCGGTGGGCAGCGGCAGGGTGAAGGCCGAAGGGGCCCTAAATCATTGATCTCATTTGACTTAGAGCTGTAGATTGCTCTCCGGGTGCTATCGACGCATAGCCATCGCACAATGGCATCCGCGTTGCTCCCTTCAAGTTCCGACTCTTGACGCCGGAATCCGTCCTCCGGACAGCCAGGAGAAGTTCGATGATCAGCGCCAGCATCGGGATCGCGTTCTTTCCGGAGGACGACGCGGATGTCGAGCGCCTGCTCAAGAAGGCCGAGGCCGCCATGCGGCGGGTCAAGCGGGCCGGTGGCGACGGCTATCTCTGCTACAGCCCGGCGATGGACGAGACCCCGCTGGAGCAGGCGCTCCACCGCCGCGGCGAAAAGCGGTGAGCTGCTAGCTGGCGACGCGGTCCACCGAGATGTCGAGCCGCTTCATCATCTCGTGGAGCGTCGTGGGCTTGAGCCGCAGCATCTCGGCGGCCCGTTTCTGGACCCCGCCGGCGGCGCGCAGCGCCTTGACGATGAGCTGTCGCTCGTAGGCGCTCACCGCCTGTTTGAACGACTGGCCGTTGGCCGGCAGCGAGACCGCCAGCAGCTTCTCGCCGGCCGGCTCGCGGACCACCGGCGGCAGCAGGTCGACGTCGAGCACGGAGCCGGTCGACAGCACCACCGCCCGCTCGATCACGTTCTCCAGCTCGCGCACGTTGCCGGGCCAAGGATAGTCGAGCAGCAGCTCCATGGCGGCGGGCGAGACCTCGGCCAGCGGCTTGTCGTTCTCTCGGGCGTAGAGCGACAGGAAGTGCTGGACCAGCAGCGGGATGTCCTCGGTGCGCTCGCGCAGGGTGGGCAGCGCCAGGGTGATGACGTTGAGCCGGTAGTAGAGGTCCTCGCGGAAGGCGCCCTTCTCCACCGCCTCCTCCAGCTCGGCGTTGGTGGCGGCGATGATGCGCACATCGGCGCGCAGCACGTCGACGCCGCCCAGCCGCATGAACTCCTTCTCCTGGATCACCCGCAGCAGCTTCGACTGGGTGTCGGGCGGGATGTTGCCGATCTCGTCGAAGAAGATCGACCCTTCGTCGGCGACCTCGAAGAGCCCCTTCTTGGCGGCCACCGCGCCGGTGAACGACCCCTTCTCGTGGCCGAACAGGTTGCTCTCCAGCAGATCGGCCGGCATCGACCCCGAGTTGACGGTGACGAACGGACCGTCGGCCCGTTTGGAGTGGTGGTGTATCGCCTTGGCCACCAGCTCCTTGCCGGTGCCGCTCTCGCCGAGGATCAGGATGTTGCTCTTGGCCGGCGCCGCCAGCCGGATCAGCTCGAAGACCTCCAGCATCGGCTTGGACTTGCCGATGATCTTGTCGAAGGCGTAGCGGCCGCGCAGCTCCTCCTTGAGCGAGCGGTTCTCGGTCGCCAGCTGCCGCTGCTTGAGCCCCTGCCGGATGGTGAGCAACACCTCCTCGTTCTTGAACGGCTTGGGGATGTAGTGGAAGGCCCCCTCGCGCATGGCGTCGATGGCGCCCTCGATCGAGGAGAAGGCGGTGATCACGACCACCACCTGCTCGGGATGCTGGGCGCGGATCTGCTTGAGCACCTCCATGCCGCTCATGCCGGGGAGCATGAGGTCGAGGAGCACCAGGTCGATCTCCTCGCGGCGCAGAAGCTGCAGCCCCTCCTCGCCGGTGCGGGCGCTGACCGTCCGGTAGCCCTCTTTGCGCAGCAGTGAGGTGAGGACGTCCTGCAGGACCTCCTCGTCGTCGACGATGAGCAGGTTCATCACTGCTCCGGAGACGGCGGCTGTTCGCGGGACGGCTGGAAGCGCGGCATTTCTACGATGAAGCGGCTACCTTCCCCGGGCCGGCTCTCGACCCGCAGGTCGCCGCCGTGGCGTCGCGCGATGCTGTAGCTGATCGACAGCCCCAGTCCGGTGCCGCCGCGCGCCAGCTTGGTCGAATAGAACGGCTGGAAGATCTTCGCCAGCTCGGTCTCGGCGATGCCGGGACCGTCGTCCTCGATCGCCACCCGCACCCGGTCGCCGTCGGCCTCGAGGTCGACCGCGAGCCGCCCGCCGCCGCCGGCCTGCAGCGCGTCGACCGCGTTGAGCACCAGGTTGGTGAACACCTGCTGGAGCTCGACCTCGTTGCCCACCACCTGAACGGGCTCCTGAGGCGGTTGCCACTCGAGCGTGGCGCGACCCTCGGCCAGGCGCTCCGCCAACAGCTCCAGACACTCGCTGAGCAGCGGGGCGAGCGACAGCGGGCGCCGCTCGCGCTGCCGGTCGCGGGCGAACTCCAGCAGGTTGTTGACGATCTGTGCCGCCCGGAAGGTCTGCCGCTCCACCTTGTGGAGCAGCTCCCGCCGCGGGTCCCCTTCGGGGGTGTCGGCGAGCAGCATCTGGGCGTAGCTCGAGATGCCGGTGATCGGGGTGTTGACCTCGTGGGCGACGCCGGCGGCGAGCATGCCGAGCGAGGCCAGCCGCTCCTTCTCCTTGAGGGTGTTCTCCATCTCCACCCGCTCGGTGACGTCCTGGACCACCACCACCCGGCGCTCGTCGGCCTCCTCCTGGAGAGGGGCGGCGCTGACCTGAAGATAACGGTCGCCGCCGCCGCCGGTCAGCTTCACCTCGCTCAGACCCTGGCCGGGCTCGGGCAGCCGGTCGAGCGGCAGCAGCTCGGTCAGCGGCCGGCCGATCGCCGCCGCCGGCTCGATCCCGGCCAGGGCGGCCAGCGCGGCGTTGGCCGACAGCACCCGCCCGTTCGGGTCGGTGACGGCGATGCCGGCCGGCGAGGACTCGATGATCCCCTGGCTGTAGCGCTGCAGGCGGACCACCTCGTCGAGCTGCTGCTGCACCTGTTCGAGGAGCTGCGCGTTCTCCATCGCCAGGGACGCCTGGTTGAGGAGACCGCGGACCAGGTCCTCATCGTCGCTCGACAGCGGGGTCTGACCCTCCTTGTAGCCGGTCAGCAGGACCCCGATCCGCTGCTCGCGGACCCGCAGCGGGAAGGCGTAGCGGTAGCCGGCGGTGAACAGCCGCGCCAGCGGCTCGAGCCGCTCGGCCGGGAACTCCACCCCGGTCAGGATCTCCACCTCGGCGTCCCAGAAGCCCTCTTCGAAATCCCCGGTGGTCAGCTCGGCGGGCAGGGTGCGATGCGGCTGGAAGGGGAGCAGCCGGTCGCCGTGGGCCAGCAGCAGGGTGGCGGGCCGCAGCCCCAGCCCGGCTCTCAGCCGCTCGAGCAGCGCCGTGCACAGTCGGCCCAGGCTCCGCTCGCGGAGCACCTCGCGGCCGAAGTCGGACAGCGCCCGCCGCTTGGCCCAGTCGCTGCCGTACTGCAACCGCTCGAGCGAGGCGCTCACCCCCCGCCGGGTGGGGATCAGCAGCCCGGCGATGCCCAGCCCGGAGACGAAGGACAGCAGGGTGCGCGCGAAGGCCGCCTGGTCGGGGAGCGCCCGGTTGATCACCAGGTTGGCGAGTGAGAACCCGACCACCCCGACCAGCGCGGTGAGCGCCAGCGAGGTGGTGTGGCGGACGATGCCGCCGATGTCCCACAGCTTGTAGCGCAGGATGGCGTAGGCGAAGGTGAGCGGTACCAGCGCCAGCGGCAGCACCGCGGCCGACGCCACCGGCATCGACGGGGTCCAGCCCAGCGCCCGGGGCACCAGGTAGAGGGCCGCGAACGGCAGGTAGCCGACCCCGGCGCCGATGGCTATCCAGGCTGTCTGGCGGGCCGGCTCGCCGCCCGGCGTCCGCCGCAAACGCCAGCCGAGCACCGCCGCCGCCGCCGCCGAGAAGCCGACCAGGTGGAACAGCTCCAGCTGGTCGAGCACCCGCAGCGCCGGTCCCACCCGGCCGCCGAACAGCCAGCCGCCGTCGAAGAAGGCGAGGTCGGTCTGGAGCAGCAGCAGGAAGGCCGCCGGCAGGTAGAGGAACGGCACGGCCCGCTGGACCAGCTCGCGGCGCTGTGGGGGTCGCGGGAAGACCGTGAACAGGTGCAGGGTGAGCGGCGCCAACAGGACCCGGGCCAGCTGGTCGAGACCGAACAGCAGGCGGTCGACGCCGTCGAACGGCGGCGTCGCGGTGACCAGATAGAGCAGAGCCGAGGTCAGGCACCAGACGAAGAACAGCGCCGCCGGCCGCCGTCCGTCGCGCAGCAGCGTATAGGCGCCGATCAGCAGATAGCCGGTGCCGATGAGGGCCAGGATCAGGTATGGGAAGTCGATCCGGAGCGGCGGCAGCGGGTGGCTGACGGTGGTCATCCGCTCGCCGCGGAGCACCACCAGCTCGCTGACCGGCCGCCGGCGCAGCGCCTCGCCCAGCTCGGCGACCTCGCCGAGGGCGCGACCGTTGACCAGCACGATGCGGTCGCCGGCGCGCAGGCCCGACCCCGGCGCCGCGACCTGGGCGACCAGCCAGTGCCCGGCCCGCTGCTCGGCCTCCAGGCCCAGCGGCTGGAAGGTCTCCGCCTTGCGATAGAAGCTGACGCCGCCGGCGATCGCCACCGCCGCCGCCAGCAGCGCGGCGGTGAGCAACGTCGTGCGCCTGATCTTCGGACTCCTCACGGACTGGCCCCTCCCCTGCCGAAGTCGATCAACGCCGATCGGATCAGCACGATCCATGCCACCGACACGGTTCATTGAACCGGCCCTAAGGCCTTTTTTCAGGAGGACTTAGGGCAGATCTCCAAGAGGATGATGCCTGTCCAATTTTTTGGATTCAATTCCTTGACAGGTGACGCCCGGCGGCGGAAGGCCGCGCCGAGGGAGGCCGGCAGGTTGGCGGCTAGAACCGGACGGCGATGCCGCCGGTGACCCGCTTGCGGAGGTCCTCGGTGTCGTGGGCGGTGCGGCCGGTGACCGAGGAGGCGCCGCGGGAGACTTCCATGTTGAGGTGCAAGGCCAGGTCGGTGGTGACCCGGCTGAGCACGTCGAGGTCCTGGGTCAGCATGAGCTGCAGCCGCTCCAGCTCCATGTCCGGCGTCTCCTCCTGCCGGTCGAGCGGCTCCAGCTCCTGGGCCAGGTGATGGAAGGCCACGAAGACCCCGGTCGAGGTCTGCTCGAAGCGGGTGTCCAGCGAGGTCACCAGATAACGGATTCGGTTCTCGTACGAGGAGTCGTCGGTGGCGTAGAGCACGCCGCCGCCGCCCGCCGCCAGGCTCGACTCGAGCCGGGCCAGCACCTTGGGCGCCAGCCGCCGGGTGAGCGCCAGCTGCACCTCGGGGAGGCTGTCGCCCTCGACCAGGTAGAGGCTCTCCAGGTGGTTGAAGAAGTCGTCGTTGAAGTAGAGCCGCAGGGTCTCGGCGAGACGCCGGTGGACCGCCCCGATGCTGAAGGTCTCCTGGCCGCCGACCTCGCGGGCCAGCAGCACCCGGTAGCAGTATTCGTCGGTCAGCTCGCAGGTGTTCAGCTCGTTGTAGTGGGCGGCCATGAAGTCGGGACGGTGCTCGAGCTCGTCGATCCGCCGGTCGTGGATCTGGTAGCTGGCCGCGGTGTAGGCCCGCCAGTTGGGCGCCAGCTGGAGAACGAAGCCGCTGCGGGGTGCCAGCGACAGGCTGCCGTCCCGGAGGGTCGAGTAGAGCCCGAACTCCACCAGGACCGCGGGCTTGACCTGCAGACCGCCGCGGCCGTAGAGGTCCATGCGCTCCTCGGGCAGCAGCTCCTCGACCGGCAGATCGCTTCGCAGGTACTCGCTTTCGCGCTCGCGGTAGCGGACCCCCGCCTGCACCGTCGAGCGCTCGCTGGGGGTGCTGGTGTAGGAGCCCTCCACCCGCCAGGACCGCGAGGCGGCGGGCAGGCCCAGCGGCGCGAAGGCTCCCTGCCGGTAGAAGTTGGACTCTGCCGTGTACTGGGCCAGGAAGTCCGAGCGCCCGCTCTCGCCCACCGCCTGCGACCAGCTCACCCGGTGGCGCTCGAAGTCCACCGCGTTCGCCTCGGTCGGCCGCAGCCGGTTGTTGAGCGAGGTCAGCTGAACGCCGGTGGAGCCACCGTGGTCCACCTGCAGCGACACTGCCTGCGAGTGCCCGAGCGAGGTGCTGGCGCCCACCGCCCCGGAAGTCCCCGCTTCGAGCTCCCGGAAGTCGCCGGTCAGCCCGATGCTCACGTCCTGGATGGCGCCGCGCAGCCCCAACCGGCCGCCGGCCATCATCGCGCTGCCGTAGTCGAGGCCTTCGCTGGTGCCCGCCACCGCCTGCATCTCGGCCCGCACCAGGCTGGCCAGGCGCTGCGAGCGGTCCTCTTCGAGGGCCGCGGCCTCCTCGGCCTCGGTGCCCTCGATGTCACGCAGCACGTCGGCCGGGATCTGCTGGCGGATCGACCAGTAGCTGTCCTCGCCGGCCCGCTCGAAGGCGGTCTCGGCCAGCAGCTCGAAGTCGAGGAACTGGCGCGCCTGCTCGGTGGCCCGGCTCAGCAGGGCGATGGCCGGCACGAAACCGCTCTTGTAGGCGATGACCTTGTAGATCCCGGCCGGCAACCGGTGGAACAGGAAGGCGCCGTCGTCGTCGGTGACCACCTTGCGGAGAGTGAAATCGGAGAGCTGGTACACGTAGACGTTGGACGAGGCCAGCGGCGAGCTGGCGCTCGCCACCCGCCCGGCCAGCAGGCCGCCCAGGGCGTCGAGCCCGTCCGCCCTAACGGCGCCGCCAGCGGCCGCCAGGAGGACCGTCACGAGGACCGCGAGTCGCTGTGGGTTCAGCATCTCCTCAGAGGATACGCCCAGCGGATTATATTCGGTTCCCGAAGGGCCTGTCAAAGCGCCGGGCGGGGTCCCGGCCAGGCGCCGCCGGGCCGTCCGGAGTGCGTCCCGCGGCCAGCCCCAAGACCGCCGCGGCGCCCGCGCGGCGCAGTGCCCGGGCGGCGGCTTCCAGGGTGGCCCCGGTGGTGAACACGTCGTCGACCAGCAGCACTCGTCTGCCCTGCACGGTGGGCGTCTCCTGTTGCCGTCCTTTTACGCAAAAGGCGTGCCGCAGGTTGGCCAGGCGGTCCTTTCGGTCCCGGCGCGCCTGGGGCGGCGTGGCCCGCCGCCGCCGCAGGACGCGGCGGCAGGGCAGTCCCGCCAGCGCCGCCAGCGGGCGGGCGATCTCCTCGGCCTGGTCGTAGCCGCGCGCCAGCCGGCGGCGCCAGTGCAGGGGCACCGGCACCACCAGGTCGACGGCCGCCAGCTGGGTGGCGAAACTCTCGTGGAGGGCCGACGCCAGCTGGGCGCCGAGATAGTAGAGGCCGCCGAACTTGAGACCGCGGATCACCGCGTCGAGTGGTGGCTCGTAGCTCCACCCGGCCAGCAGACGGCGGTAGGGAAGCCGCCGCCGCCGGCACCCGCCACACAGATAACCGGCGGGCAGGCCGGCGGCGACGAGCCCGCGGCCACAGCCGGCGCAGGCTTCCGCCGCCAACCGCCGCAGCCGGCCCCGACAGGCGCGGCACAGACCCAGCGGCAGCGACTCGCAGCCCTCGAGCCGCTCGCAGGCCAGGCAGGCCGGCGGCAGCAGGAAGGCCAGCAGCCGGCGGCCGGCGCGGAAAGCCTCGGTTGTGACGCTCAATCCACCGGCTCCGTAGACAGGGGAGATCGCCCGCCCGGGTGCGGGAGACCGCTTTCGGCGAGGACGGCCACCTCAGAGGACGGCAAACGGAGCGCTATACTCGCGCCTCCGCAGCCGTCCCGAGGCGATCTCGCGGGCGGAGGTTCAGGGAATCGCGACCTTGTCGAGGGGAGTCCCTTGAGACGACTGCTCTTTCAAGCCGGTATACCGCTGGTGCTGGCGCTGGCGCTGCCGGCCGCCGGTGCGGCGCAGAAGCTCTACACCTTCAACGTGGCGGTCCTGGGCGGCGTCGGCGGCTCGTTCGACGAGGACCAGGCGGGCTTCACCAACTCGAGCTTCCAGCTCGACCTGGGCAGCGTCATCGAGGACCGCACCCTGGTGTCCGCGCGCCTCGGCCGGCTCGACTACGGCACCGGCGAGCTGCTGGGCTCGATCAGTGACGCCGAGATCACCTACCTGGTGCTGGGCGCCGAGTACCACAACCCCCCCGGCTTCTTCACCCACACCCTCGGCGAGTCGGGGCTGTTCGTGGGCGTGGGCGGCTACGACCTCAGCGGCATCCGTCCCGACGGCACCGAGGAGAGCGATACCACGGTGGGCCTGACCGTCGCCGCCCTCGGCGATTTCGACATCCGCCGCCGCGTCGCCTTCCGCCTCGAGTTCTCCGGCCACTACACCCTGCTCGACGCCGCCCAGTTCTATCTCCTGGCCCACGCCGGCTTCAACTTCCGCTTCTAGCGGTCCGTGGTGGAAGTCGGTCGGCTCGGCTGGCGAGCGCGGCGGGGCCGGATGCCAGGCGCCGCGACGCAGGCAATGCCGGGCCATTGTCGAGGAGCGGCAACGTCGCAGACGGCTCCGCCCCGCCGCCAGACGGGCGGGCAGACTTCCACCACGGACTGCTAGTCCCGATCTCCTTGGGTCAAGATGCCGACTGGCGTACAATGAGGGTTGGACGTCGATCGCCTTGCAGCCCACTCCCCGAGAGCTTTCCCCCGACCAGCGCCGCGCTTTCCTCGTCGGCCTCGTCCTGCCGGGCCAGCCCGGCTGGCTGGTCGAAGAGCACCTCGACGAGCTGACCGATCTGGTGCGCAGCGCCGGCCTCGAGGTGGCCGGCCGCGCCCTGCAACAGCGCAAGGCGCCCGACGCCCGCACCTTCATCGGCCGCGGCAAGACCGGCGAGGTGGCGACCGCCGCCGGTCATCTCGACGCCGACCTGGTGGTGTTCGACGACGATCTCTCGCCCAGCCAGGTCAAGAACCTCGAGGAGGAGCTGGACCTGCAGGTCATCGACCGCAGCGGGCTGATCCTCGAGATCTTCCATCAGCGGGCGCGCACCCGCGAGGCGCGCACCCAGGTCGAGCTGGCGCGGCTGCGCTACCTGCTGCCGCGGCTGACCCGCCGCTGGTCCCACCTCTCGCGGCAGGTGGGCGGCATCGGCGTGCGCGGCGGCGAGGGCGAAAAGCAGCTCGAGGCCGACCGCCGGATGCTCCGCCGCCGGATCGAGCACCTGGAGCGGGACCTCGAGAAGATCGAGCGCACCCGGGCCATCCAGCGCCGCGGCCGGCGGCAGATCGCCCAGGTGGCGCTGGCCGGCTACACCAACGCCGGCAAGTCGACGCTGTTCAACCGCCTGACCCACTCCGACGCCCACGTCGAGGACCGGCTGTTCGCCACCCTCGACTCGCGGCTGCGGCGCGGCGGCATCGACGGCACCGGCCAGGTGGCGGTCTTCGCCGACACCGTGGGCTTCATCCGCAAGCTGCCCCACCACCTGGTGGCCTCCTTCCGCTCCACCCTCGGCGAAGTCGCCACCGCCGACCTGGTGCTCCACGTCGTCGACCGCAGCCACCCGCAGTGGCGCGACCAGCTCCAGGTCGCCGAAGAGGTGCTGGAGGAGCTGGGCGTCGAGCGCCGCCGCGTGGTCACGGTCTTCAACAAGAGCGACCTGCTGGGCGAGACCATCCGCCGCTCCGGCGACGCGCTGTGGGTCTCGGCCCTCACCGGCGACGGCGTCGACGAGCTCCGCGCCGATCTGCGCGGCCGCCTCGACCTCCTCGCCCACCCCCGCGCCGAAGCGCCCCCCGCCGAGCCCCTGGCGCTGCCGTAAGGCTCGGGTCCTTGAGGCCCGTTGCGTGCCCAGGCGGGCCCCGCCCCGGCCGGCCCCTCGCCACGAACTCTACGGACTGACCGACTGCCGCCGGTGCGGCCAGCGGGTTGCCAAGCCCGGCTTAGGGGCGTTACGCTCGGGCTTTCGGCTTTTCCCAACATTTCGGAGGTCCAGCGTGAGCGCGATTCCCCCTCTCCGTCGTCTCTTGCCGTCCCTTTCGCCGGCGGTCCTGGCCGTTCTGGTGCTCACGCTGGCCCCGGCCGCCGCCGCTGCACAGGGCATTTCTGCCGGGTCGCCGCCGGCCGGCGCGCCCGAGGGGGGCCCGCCCATCCTCTTCACCAAGACCTTCTTCGACCCGGTCCCGGCCGGCGACACCGTCACCCTCCAGTTCGAGCTCATCAACACCTCCGGCTCCACCACCTACTCCTTCATCCAGTTCGTCGACGACCTGGACGCGACCCTCAGCGGCCTCGAGGCCCTGAACACCCCGCAGAGCGGCATCTGCGGGCCCGACTCGTCGGTGGACGGCGTGGTGAGCCTCTTCTTCCAGGGTGGAGAACTGGGCCCGGGGCAGAGCTGCTCGTTCACCGTCACCCTGCGGGTGCCGCTGGAGGCGGCGCCGGGCAGCTACCTGAATCAGACCAGCGGCTGGTTCTCGGTGCCGTTCATCAGCCCGGCCCCGGTCGCCTCCGACAACCTGGACGTGACCGCCCCGGAGATCCTCACCAAGTCGTTCACCGACGACCCGGTGCCGGCCGGCTCGCCGGTCACTTTGCAGTTCACGATCCGCAACCCCGACCCCAGCAAGTCGCTCACCGCCATCGGTTTCACCGACAACCTGTCGGCGGTGCTCCCGGGCCTGGCCGCGGTCGGGCTGCCGCAGACCGGCATCTGCGGGGGTGGCTCGACCTTGAGCGGCACCACCACCCTGACCTTTTCCGGCGGTAGCCTGTCCGCCGGCGCAAGCTGCACCTTCAGCGTGACGCTGAACGTGCCCGGTGGAGCCGGGGCCGGCGTCTACGCCAACACCACGAGCAGCGTCTCGGCCCTGCTGGCGGGCGCCCCGATCACGGGTGCGCCGGCCGAGGACGATCTCCAGGTGGGGATCCCGGGCCTCACCAAGGAGTTCACCGACGACCCGGTGCTGCCGGGAGACACGGTGAACCTCGAGTTCAGCATCAGCAACGTCGACCCGACGCAGGGGTACGGCGGCATCGGCTTCGTCGACGATCTCGACGCGGTGGTCCCGGGCCTGGTGGCGCTCGGCCTGCCGATCGTCAACCCGTGCGGCACCGGCTCACTGCTGGTCGACGGCGGCGTCGAGGGCGGCGGCGGCGCCTCGGTCATCGAGCTCACCGGCGGCAACCTGGGCCCCGGCGGCTCCTGCACCTTCAGCGTCACCCTCGACGTTCCCGGCTCGGCGCCGGCGGGGGATTTCCTCAACCTCACCAGCCCGCTGTTCATCGGGTTCATCGATGAGAGCGCCCGCGTGTTCGAGGGGGAGTTCGCGGCAGGCGCGCCGGCCAGCGACTTCCTCCAGATCCTCGGGATCCCGGGCCTGGCCAAGGAGTTCACCGACGACCCGGTGGCCCCCGGCGACCAGGTGACGCTGGAGTTCACCATCGACAACAACGACCCGGTGCGCCGGGCGCGGAACATCGCCTTCACCGACAACCTGGGGGCGGCCCTGGCGGGGCTCTCCGCGCCGAGCCTGGTGGGAGACCCGCTGCTCGACGTCTGCGGTCTGGGCTCGCAGCTCGCCGCCGGCAGCGGCGGCATCAACCCCGCGATCCTCGAGTTCACCGGCGGCGACCTGCCGCCGGGCGCCTCGTGCACCTTCGACGTCCAGCTCCAGGTGCCGGGAGGCGCCCCGCCGGGGCTCCACACCAACACCACCTCGGCGATCACCGCCGAGGTCGGTGGCACCTCCGGAACGCCGGGAACCCCCGTGACCGGCGACACCGCCAGCGACGACCTCGAGGTGGCCGCGCTGCCGGTGCTGACCAAGACCTTCACCAACGACCCGGTGGCGCCGGGCGGGACGGTGACGCTCGAGTTCAAGATCACCAACACCTCGACCGGCGACGCCGCCACCGACGTCGCCTTCACCGACGACCTCGGGACCATCCTGCCGCCGGCCGGATTCGACGGTCTGGGCAACCCGATCCCCAACCCGCTGATCCCGCAGGGGCTGCCGCTCGCCGATCCGTGCGGCGCCGGCTCGCAGCTCACCAGCGACACCGGCGGCGGCAGCGAGGTCCTGACCCTGACCGGCGGCAGTCTGGCCGCCGGGGCCATGTGCACCTTCTCGGTGGTCCTCCAGGTGCCGGCCGACGCTCCGGCGGGGAGCTACCTCAACGTCACCGGCCCGGTCACCGCGACGATCGCCGCCATGGCGGTCCAGGGCAGCGCGGCGACCGACGCGCTCACCGTGGTCGCCGTGCCCCGGCTCTCCAAGTCGTTCACCGACGATCCGGCCGCACCCGGGGGCACGGTGACCCTCGAGTTCACGATCACCCACTTCGAGGCCACCTTCGCCGCCACCCAGATCGCCTTCACCGACGACCTGACGGCGGTGATCGCCGGGCTGACCGCCACCGGGCTGCCGCTGACCGACCCCTGCGGGGCCGGCTCGCGGCTGCGCGCCCTGGGCGGCGATCCGACCAAGCTCGAGCTGTTCAACGGCAGCCTGGCAGCGAACGGCAGCTGCACTTTCGACGTCACCCTCCAGGTGCCGGCCGGCGCAACGCCCGGGAACTACCCCAACGCCACCAGCTCGATGACCGCGGTGGTCGGCGGCGTGCCGGTGACCCGCGGCCCGGCCGCCGACGACCTCACGATCATCGGCTTCCTGCAGTTCACCAAGGTGATCACCGGCAGCCCGGCGGTTCCGGGCGGCACGCTCGGTCTGCAGTTCACCCTGACCAACTCGGCGGCCGGTCCGGCGCTTAGCAACCTCATCTTCACCGACAGCCTCGAAGACGCCCTGATGGACATGACCGCCACGGGGCTGCCGCTGACCGACCCCTGCGGCTCGGGCTCGTCGCTCGTCGGCAGCGCCGGCAACAGCGTCCTGACCTTGATCGGCGGCAGCCTGGCGCCCGGCGCCTCGTGCACCTTCGGCGTCACCCTCAACGTTCCGGGCAGCGCCGTTCCGGGTCAGTACGTCAACGTGACCAGCGCCGTCAACGGCAACACCGAAGGCAACGGCGTGGTGGCGCCGCCGGCCTCGGCGCCGTTCGTGGTCGCCGACGTGCTGTCGCTGCTCAAGTCGTTCACCAACGACCCGGTGCTGCCGGGCGGCACGGTGAACCTCCAGTTCACGGCCACCAACGCGGGTCTCGATCCGATCACTTCGATCGGCTTCACCGACGACCTCCAGGCGGTGGTGGCCGGCCTGACGCCGATCGGGCTGCCGCTGGCCAACCCGTGCGGCGCGGGCTCACAGCTGTCGAACGTCGCCGGCACGCTCGTCCTGAGCAACGGCAGCCTGGCGGCCCAGTCCTCCTGCATCTTCTCGGTGAACCTCCAGGTGCCGGCCAACGCGCCGTTCCCGGCCACCCGCACCAACGTCACCAGCGTGATTGCCGGCCAGATCGGCGCCTCACCGGTCGAGGGTCCGCCGGCCACCGACAAGCTGCGGATCGCCGGCATCCCGGTGCTCGTCAAGCAGTTCACCAACGACCCGGTGGCGCCCGGCGGCACGGTCAACCTGCGCTTCACCATCACCAACACCAACGCCACCAGCCAGGCGACCGCGATCGCCTTCACCGATGACCTCGACGCGGTGATCCCGGGGCTGGTCGCAACCGGTCTGCCCAAGAACAACGTCTGCGGCACCGGCTCGCAGCTCACCGGCACCTCGGTGATCTCGCTCACCGGCGGCAACCGGCCGCCGGGCGGCAGCTGCACCTTCAACGTCACCCTCCAGGTGCCGGCCGGCGCCGCCCCCGGCAGCCACCCCAACACGACCAGCCAGTACACCGCCCAGGTGGGCGGCTCGCCGGTCACCGGTCAGGCGGCGACCGACAACCTGCAGATCGCCGCCCTGCCGCTGCTGGCCAAGGAGTTCACCGACGACCCGGTGGCGGCCGGCGGCCCGGTGATTCTCGAGTTCACCCTCACCAACACCAGCCTCACGCTGGCCGCCGCTGGCTTGACTTTCAGCGACGACCTCGAGGCGGTGCTCTCTGGGCTGGCCGCCACCGACCTGCCCAAGAGCAACGTCTGCGGGGCGGGCTCGCAGCTCAGCGGCACCTCGGTGATCACCCTCACCGGCGGCAACCTGGCCGCCGATTCGTCCTGCACCTTCTCGGCCACCCTGGCGGTGCCCGCCGCCACGGCCCCGGGCGCGTATCCCAACACCACCAGCACGGTGGCGGGGACCGTTGGCGGCGCTCCCGTCGAGGGCGTGCCGGCGACCGACGATCTCGACGTCTCGCCGGTGCCGCTCCTCGACAAGGCCTTCCTCGACGACCCGGTGGCGGCCGGCGACACGGTCGTGCTCGAGTTCAACATCACGCTCGAGGAGTCGGCGGTGGGGGCCACCGACATCGGCTTCACCGACGACCTCGAGGCGGTGATTCCGGGCCTGGTGGCTCTGGGGCTGCCGATCGCCGACGTCTGCGGGCCGGGCTCGCAGCTCACCGGCCCCTCGCTGCTCGAGCTCACCGGCGGCAACCTCGATCCCGGCTTCTCGTGCACCTTCGGGATCACCCTGCAGGTGCCGTCCGGCGTCGCCTCCGGGGCCTATCCCAACCTGACCAGCGTGCTCACCGCCGACGTCGGCGGCGTCGAGGTGACCAGCCCGGCGGCGGCCGACGATCTCGACATCGCCGGTGCCCTGTCGGTCGCCAAGTCGTTCACCGACGATCCGGTGGTGCCCGGCGGGCAGGTGAATCTGCAGTTCACGCTGACCAACAGCGACCTCAGCTTCGCCGTCACCTCGATCTTCTTCACCGACGATCTGGAGGACACCCTGCCGGGCCTGACCGCCGTCGGGCTGCCGCTGGCCGATCCCTGCGGCGCCGGCTCGCAGCTCTCCGACGCCGGTGGCGGAGTCATCGCGCTGACCGGCGGCACCATCCCGCCGGGCGGCTCGTGCGTCTTCTCGGTCACCCTCGACGTGCCGGCCGGCGCCGCCACCGCGCAGTACCCCAACACCACCAGCCAGGCGACGGCGCTGATCGACGGCGCCCCGCTGACCGCGCCTCCGGCCCGGGACACGCTGATCGTCAGCGACGCCCTGGCGCTCAGCAAGTCGTTCACCAACGACCCGGCGAGCCCGGGCGGCACGGTCATCCTCGAGTTCACCGTCGACTACATCGGCGTCGGCTTCGACGCCCTCGACATCGCTTTCACCGACGACCTGGGCGCGGTGCTCAGCGGGCTGACCGCGACCGGGCTCCCGCTGGCCGACGTCTGCGGCGCCGGCTCGCAGCTCAGCGGTACCTCGGTGATCTCCCTGACCGGCGGCACTCTCGCGCCGGGCACCTCGTGCACCTTCCAGGTGACCCTCGCCATCCCCTCAGCCGGCGTGCTGCCCGGCAACTACCTCAACGTGACCAGCGAGGTGACCGCCACCCAGGACGGCGCGCCGATCAGCGGGCCGGCGGCCCAGGACCGGCTGCGGATCGTCGCCGGCCTCAGGTTTCAGAAGCTCACCAACGGAGTCGACGCCGACGTCCCGCCGGGGCCGACCCTGGGGATCGGCGACCCGGTCACCTGGGAGTACGTGGTCACCAACACCACCGGCGATACCCTCAACAACATCGTCGTCACCGACAACCAGGGCGTTTCGGTGAGCTGCCCGTCGACCAGCCTGGCGCCGGGCGCCTCGCAGACCTGCACCGGCAGCGGCGTGGTCCAGCCGGGGCAGTACAGCAACGTCGGCACCGCGTCGGGGATTTCTGGCACCCGCTTCGTGGTCAACACCGACCCCAGCCACTACTTCGGAGTCGACCTCGCGCCGCCGCGGGTGGACAACGTCGACTCGGTGCTCGGCACCGGCGACGGCACGCTGGAGGAGTGCGAGGAGGCGCGGGTGGAGATCGTCCAGCTGCTGCTGACCTACAGCGAGGCGATGAACGCGGTCGCCGCCGCCGATCCGGCCAACTACCAGTTGGTGGCCACCGGACCCGACAACGATCTGTCCACCCTGGCCTGCGGCGGGCCGGTGGGCGACGACGTCGCCATCCCCATCGTCGGCGCCTCCTACGACGGCGGCTCCAACACCGCGGCCCTCGATCTCGGGGTACCGCTGCTCGGTGCGGTGCATCGGCTGTTCGCCTGCGGGACCCTGTCCGACGCCGCCGGCAACGCGCTCGACGGGGACGGCGACGGCCTGGGCGGGGACGACTTCGTGCGCACCTTCCGGGTCGAGCTGGCCAACATCCTGGCCAACGGGCACTTCGACTGCGACCTCACGCCGTGGACCATCGCCGAGACCATCCCCGGTGCCGTGACCCACAGCACCGAGGACGTGGACGCCTCGTCGGTGTCGGGCTCGGCCGAGGTCTTCAACCCCAGCGCCACCGGTCAGCCGGAGAGCTTCTCGCTGTCGCAGTGCGCGCCGCTGGCCGGCGGCTTCGCGCACGACGTCGAGACCCGGCTGCGGCTGGCGGCGGCGCCGGGCGACGAGGTCGTCCTGCGCCGGCTGTGCGACTTCTTCGGCCCGGCGGACTGCACGGGCGCGAGCCTGGGCGTGGCCTTCGACATCTTCCAGTTCGGCGACACGGGGGGCGTCTGGGTCGGGCTGCTCGACTCCTTCGACCCGCCGCCGGCCGCCGGTTCGGCGCTCTGCACCTTCGAGATCCTGGCGCTGGCCGGCGAGTCGTTCGACGCCTTCCTGGACGACGTGGTCGTGCGCCCGAGCACCTTGATCTTCTTCGACGGCTTCGAATCGGGCGACACCTCGGCCTGGTCGGGGTCGGTGCCGTGAGGGCGGGGGCGCGGAAGATGGCCACCGGACCGGCCGCGGATCGCCGGGGCCGGATTCGAGGCTCGAGACCAGGAGGGACCCCAACGATGAGCACAGGTCGAGCACTCCGCGGTAGAGGACCGGCGGCTCAGCCGCCGAGCGCCGCCGGCCGGGCCGGCTTCGTGGCGCTCTGCCTCCTGCTGGTGGCGGGCGCGGCGGTGGGCCAGCAGCCGCGCTACGAGCCGCGCGAAGGGCCGTCCGGGCCGGGCGTCGCGGCGCCGCCGGGCGGCGAGGGCACCCTGACCCTGGTGCTCGACGACGGCACCTGGGAAGGCTCCTTCGGAGTCTCGGGTCAGGCCGCCGAGCAGTTCATGTGGTTCAACCAGTTCACCCCCAACCTCGCCGCCCCCTATCTGCTGGAGGAGATCCACGTGCTCTTCCCCCAGGTCCCCAACCTGGCGGCGGGTGACGCGGTCCAGCTGGTCGTCTTCGTCGATCCCGACGCCGACCCGACCAACGGCGCCATCTTCCTGGCCGCGCTCGACGACGTGGTCCAGGCGGCGGACGGCAGCACCTTCTCGGTCTACGTCTTGGCCAGTCCGCTGCTGGTCGAGCAGGACGGCGACCTGCTGATCGGGGTGGTGCCTCGCTTCATCGTCAGCGGTGTGACGCCGCCCACCTTGCCGGCGGCGCTCGACTCCAACTCGAGCGCGGGCCGCTCCTGGTTCGCGATCTGGACCGGCGATCCACCCGACCCGCCGCTGCTGCCTCCCGACGACCAGCTGGCGCTCATCGACACCATCCAGCCCGGCAACTGGCTGATCCGCGGCTTCGGCTCCTCGCCACCGCCCCCACCGCCCCCACCGCCGGCGCCGACCCTGCCGCCCTGGGCCTACGCCATGCTGGCCGTGATGCTGGCCGTTACCGGCCTGCGCCTGCTGCGCGCCCGGCAGGGAGCCTGAGCGCTCTCGGAGCTTCCGGGTAGAGCAGGACCGTCGTCGGGCGCGGGCTGTCGCCTGACTCCTCGTGGCCTGTAACGCCCAAATCGGCAGCGCCTGAGCGGCCCTCACAGCCGATCTCGGCGTTGCGGCTCCTCGCCATAGTCCCGCTATGCCTGCGTCGCCGCGCCTTGACCTCGAAACCGAGGACTCGATCATCCACTACGCTTTCATCCGTTACGGTCCACTAGCCGCGCGGAGGGTCGTCAGGCTCGGATCTCGGCGACGGCTCTGCCAGCTCGAGAGGTAGGTGCGTCCTCACGGCACGCGACAGTGGCCCGTCGGTGGTCAGCAGGGCGGCGCCCAGACGCTCGGCGAGCGCGACGTAGGTGGCGTCGTAGGCCGAGAAGTTGGGCGCGAGCTGCAGCACACGTTCGAGCAGCGGCCGGTGGCCGTGCCGAGTCAAGGGGAGGTCTGCGAGAACTCCGACGGCCTGGCTGGCGCGCGGGTAACCCAGGCGGCCGGCCAGCAGCCCACGCCTGAGCACCGACGCGACTTCGACGTCGCAGAGCGACGGGGCATGGAGGTCGGCGTCGCCATCTTCGATCACCTGTCCCACGGCAAGACCCGGCTCGGTCCGCAGCAGGTACTCGACCAGCGCCGAGGCATCGACCACGATCGGATTCACCGGGAGTCGCGCTCCTCGCGCAGGATCTCGGCCGCGCTCCGCCCGAGATCCACCGGCTCATGCCCACGGATCCGCTGGAAGACCTCCTCGGCGGGCGGTCTCGACACCTCCCGCTCGAGGATCTCCTGGACGTAATCGGTCAGGGTCTGCCCCCGCCGCTTCGCGCGGCGCGTCAGCTCCCGGTGAAGCCTCAAAGGTACGTTTCTCACCTGGATCATCTTGGACATGCGATCAGCATGTCACATGCGAATCGCATGCTCAACGTCGGCCCTGTGAGAGAGCCAGTCACAAGACTCAAGACGCGATCGAACGCCCGGATCTCGCCCGACGTGGCGGTCTCGGCTGCGCGTGTCGAGCGCGATGGGAGCTCCGCCGGGGCGCGTGCGATGATCTGGCTCCAGGAATGGACCCGAAGAAGACCCCGCATCCGCCCACCCGGGCTCTCGCGAACGGCGCGCAAGCGCACGGCGCGACCGAGCGATGAGGCTGTGGCAACGCGCTCGGGAGCTGGCGGCCCGCACGCCGCCGGCGCGCAACCGCTACGTGGACTTCCTGCGCGCGGCTTCGATCCTGGTGGTGGTGATCGGGCACTGGGTGATGGCGGCGCCGCAGTGGGTCGAGGGCGAGCTGCGGATCGGCGACATGCTCCACGTCGCGCCCTGGACGCGGTGGCTGACCTGGCTCTTCCAGGTGATGCCGGTCTTCTTCATCGTCGGCGGCTGGTCCAACGCCGCCTCGTGGGCGGCGGCGCAGCGCGACGGGGTGGGCTACGGGGCCTGGACCGCCGGGCGGCTGCGGCGGCTGGTCGCGCCGATCGTGCCGCTGGTCCTGTTCTGGGCGGTGTTTGCCGTCGTCGCCGGCCGTCTCGGGGTGCGGCCGCTCTACGTCCAGGCCGGCTCGCAGGGGGCCTTCCTGCCCACCTGGTTCCTGGCCGTCTACGTCATGGTGGTGGTGCTGGCGCCGGTCACCTGGTGGGCCTGGCGCCGCTTCGGGATGGCCTCGTTCTGGGGCCTGGCGGTGGGAGCGGCGGTGGTCGACGCTGCGGCCTTCGCCGGCGGCCTCGAGGGCCTGCGCTGGGCCAACTACGCCTTCGTCTGGCTGGGCGTCCACCAGCTCGGCTATCTGTGGCGCGAGGACCGTCTCGCCGGCCCGGCCCGCGCCCTGGCCTGGGCGGCCGGCGGGCTGGCGGCGCTGGTCGTGCTGGTGGCGGGAGCCGGCTACCCGGTGAGCATGATCACGGGTCCCGGCCAGGAGGTGTCCAACAGCCGGCCGCCGACCTTCGCGCTCCTCGCCCTCGGCGTCTTCCACGCCGGTCTGCTGCTCGCGGCCGAAGCTCCGGCGCGCCGCTGGCTGCGGAGCCTGCGGGCGTGGACCGCGACGGTGCTGGTCAACGGCATGATCATGACCGTCTACCTCTGGCACCTCACCGTGATGGTGCTGGCCATCGGTCTGCTCAACCTGCTGGGCGGCCCGGGGCTGCGGCTGACGCCCGGCACCGCCGTCTGGTGGGCGGCGAGGCCCTTGTGGGTGGCCGGCCTCTCGCTCGGTCTGGCGGTGGCGATCCCGCTCTTCAACCGCCTGGAGCGCGGTGCCCGCGGCGGGCCGTCGGTCGCAGTCCCCGCCTGGCGCCCGGCGGCCGGCGCCGCCGCCGTCTGCGCCGGCCTCGCCCTGCTGGCAATCGGCGGCATCGTCGGCGACGGTCCGCTGGGTCTGCGGCTGGGACCGCTGGTGCTCTTTCTTGCGGGATCGGGGCTGATTCTGGGCCTCCCGCAGCGGCAGGGGACCAGAACCAGAGCTGGGTAGAGCGGGAGGATCTAGTGTGGCGTCTCCGACTTCGCCTTACCATCTAGGCGGCCCTCGCTGGCGCTGCCGGCGTTGCGCTTCCTCGACATAGTCCCCGCTATGCC
>JBFGCA010000016.1:0-56870 GCA_041567315.1 Thermoanaerobaculia bacterium
CGGAGTGCGCCGGAGCAGGCCGGCCCGGCCCAGGCTCCCGCCCGGGCCGCGCCGCGGCCCGCCGACGCCGGCTACACCTGCCCGATGCACCCGGAGGTCTCCGCCGACCGTCCCGGCAGTTGTCCCGACTGCGGCATGGGGCTCGAGCCGGTCGTCGCGGCGCCCGGCACCCGCACCGAGTGGACCTGCCCGATGCATCCCGAGGTGGTCCGCGACGCGCCCGGGAGCTGCCCGATCTGCGGCATGGCGCTCGAGCCGCGGACGGTGACGCTGGAGGAGGAGAACCCGGAGCTGGCCGACATGAGCCGGCGGTTCTGGGTGAGCGCGGTCCTCACCCTGCCGCTGCTGGTGGTGGGGATGACCGGCGCCTTCGGCTCACGCTTCTTCGAGCGGTTGATCCCCGCCCCGACGCTCCACTGGGGCGAGCTGCTGCTGGCGACGCCGGTGGTGCTTTGGGGAGGCTGGCCTTTCTTCGTCCGCGCCTGGCAGTCGCTGGTCCGCCGCAGTCTCAACATGTTCACGCTGATCGGCCTGGGGGTGGCGACGGCCTATGGCTACAGCGTGGTCGCCAAGCTGGCGCCGGGGCTGTTTCCGGAGTCGTTCCGGGTCGGCGGCGGTCAGCCGGCGGTCTATTTCGAGGCGGCGGCGGTGATCACCACCCTGGTGCTGCTCGGCCAGGTGCTCGAGCTCAAGGCGCGCAGCCGCACCGGCGCCGCCATCCGCGCGCTGCTGTCGCTGGCGCCGGCGACGGCGCGGCGGATCGCCGACGACGGCAGCGAGAGCGACGTGCCCCTCGAGTCGGTCGCCACCGGCGACCGGCTGCGGGTGCGGCCGGGCGAGAAGGTGCCGGTCGACGGGGTGGTCGAGCAGGGCTCGAGCCCGGTCGACGAGTCGATGGTCACCGGCGAGCCGATCCCGGTCGCCAAGGCGGCCGGCGACCCGGTGATCGGCGCCACCGTCAACGGCACCGGGTCGCTGGTGATCCGCGCCGAGCGGGTGGGCTCGGAGACGCTGCTCGCCCGCATCGTCCAGATGGTGGCCGAGGCGCAGCGCAGCCGGGCGCCGATCCAGAAGCTGGCCGACGTGGTGGCGGGCTGGTTCGTGCCGGCAGTGGTGGCCGTCGCCGTCTTCACCTTCGCCGTCTGGGCGCTGGCCGGCCCGCCGCCGGCGATGGCCTACGCGCTGATCAACGCGGTGGCGGTGTTGATCATCGCCTGCCCCTGCGCCCTCGGGCTGGCGACGCCGATCTCGATCATGGTGGCGACCGGCCGCGGCGCCACTGCCGGGGTGCTGTTCCGCGACGCCGAGGCCATCGAGGTGCTGCGCCAGGTCGACACGGTGGTGGTGGACAAGACCGGCACCCTGACCGAGGGGCGGCCCGAGCTGGTGACGGTCGAGCCGGTGGCCGGTCTCGGCGGGGACGAGCTGCTGCGGCTGGCCGCCAGCCTCGAGCGCGGCAGCGAGCATCCGCTGGCGGCTTCGATCGTGGCCGGCGCCGAGGCGCGCGGCGTGGACCTGGAGGAGGTGCAGGGCTTCGAGTCGCTCACCGGCAAGGGGGTCATCGGCGAGGTCGAGGGCCGCCGCGTCGCCCTCGGCAACCGGGCGCTGCTCGCCGATCTCGGGATCATCGCCGTGGCCCTGGCGTCGCTGGCGGAGCGGGCCGAGGCGCTCCGCGCCGACGGGCAGACGGTGGTCTTCGTGGCGGTGGACGGCGAGCCGGCGGGTCTGCTCGGAGTCGCCGATCCGGTCAAGGAGACGACGCCGGCCGCCATCGAGGCCCTCCACGGCGAGGGCCTGCGGATCGTCATGCTGACCGGCGACAGCCGCACCACCGCCGAGGCGGTGGCGGGCCGTCTCGACATCGACGAGGTGATCGCCGAGGTCCTGCCCGAGCAGAAGGCCGAGACGGTGGCGCAGCTCCAGGCCGACGGGCGCCGGGTGGCGATGGCCGGCGACGGGGTCAACGACGCCCCGGCGCTGGCCCGTGCCGAGGTGGGGATCGCCATGGGCACCGGCACCGACGTGGCGATGGAGAGCGCCGGCGTCACCCTGGTCAAGGGCGATCTGCGCGGCATCGTGCGGGCCCGGCGGCTGAGCCGCGCGACGATGCGCAACATCCGGCAGAACCTGTTCTTCGCCTTCGTCTACAACGCCCTGGGCGTGCCGGTGGCGGCCGGCGTGCTCTATCCGTTCTTCGGTCTGCTGCTGAGCCCGGTGATCGCCGCCGCGGCGATGAGCTTCAGCTCGGTCTCGGTGGTCGGCAACGCGCTGCGGCTGCGCCGCGTGGAGCTGTGAACGGGTGCTGCGGCGCCCTTATTCGACCGCTAGTGGCTAGTGCCAGTCCGCCAGGTGTCGGCGCTGGGTGTCGCTCAGCGCCTGCGGGCGGTAGAAGCGGTCGTAGAACTCGGTGTCGACGTGGCCGGCCTGGTAGCCCAGGACGGTGCGGAACGGGGGCTGGTAGGCGGGGAAGCGGCCGTAGCGCCGCCAGACGTACTCGCAGAAGGCGATCGTCGCCTCGACCGCCTCGGGTGACGGTTCGCTGGCCGCCGCCGCCAGCGCCGCCGGGTCGAGAAAGGCGCTGAAGCGGGCGCCGCCGCGAAAGACCCCGTCGGGTCCGAACTTGTAGGCCACCACCGCGCGCACCGCGGCCTCCATCGACGGGTAGAACGGCGGGCAGTAGGGTGCCAGCAGAGGCGCGGCATCGCCGTCGCCCCCGGCCGGGCCGACCGCCAGCCCGACCGCCAAGCCAACCGAGGGGTCGCGCCGCAGCAGCCCGGCGAGGAAGCGCAGCACCGGTCCCATCCCCAGATAGCGGGTGGCCCGCAGCCGCTCCATGCGGAACCCCAGCGCCTCCAGCCAGCCGAAGGGGTGCGCCGCCCAGTGCGGGAAGCCGCCGAGTCCCATCGCCTGGGTCATCAGCGCCAGGTTCTGGAGCACCATACCCTGCTCGATGGTCACGAACTCGGTGACCAGGCTCTCCACCTGCTGGATGGTGAACGAGCGCAGCTCGCGCGGGTCGTCCTGCAGATGACCGCCGCGGCTCTGCCCGAAGCGGGCCAGCCCGGCTGGCCGGAAGCCGGCCCGCTCGTCGATGATGAAGGCCGCGGTCGGCCGGTCGAGGATCTCGAGCAGGCCGTTGATGTACATGTGGGTCAGCTCGTTGACCGGCAGGAAGTAGGTGGCGGTGGGGTCGTAGAGCGACCATTGGTTGACCGCCAGGTTGTAGAGCGGCTCGAGCGGCGGCGCGGTGCGGCCGTCGCCGACCTTGACCCGGCTGCGCCGGTAGAGCTCGGTGAACTCGCCGCGCCGGGCCAGCTCCGCCAGCTCGGGGATCTCGGCGCCGTCGAAGTCGCGCGGCCGCCGCAGCAGATAGGTGGCCTCCGCATTGGTCACGAACAGCGACACGGTGTGCAGCGCGTCGCCGCTCGCCACCGTCCGGCCCAGCAGCCCCGCCAGGATGGTGCCGCCGCCGCCCGGGCCGTAGTCGAGGTCGGCCATGGCGTGACCGGTGACGCCGCACGCGGCGAAGGCCAGCAGCGCCTCCTCCTCTTCGGTGAGCGGCATCGCCGGCCGCCGGCTCTCGTAGGCCAGCGGCCCGCCGGGCATCCGCATCCCCACCCCGAAGCGCCGTGAGCGGCGCTCGCGCAGCGCGTCCAGCAGCGAATAGGCGGCCACCCCGGCCGCGGGTCGTTCGGCGCCCATCGAGCACCTCCTCGAGTCGATTGTCTCGGCGGCGAGCCTATCTCCAATCGCCCCGCGTGAGAGAATTCCCGCCGGAGCACCGTGCGTCTGGGCCTCATCCTGGTTCTCGCCTTCGTCGGTCTCGCGCTGGTGGTGGGGCTGGTGGCGGTGCTCTATTCGGGCACCTCGGCGGTGGTGCTCCGCCAGGTCGAGGATCTCCGGCTCAGCGCCATCGAACAGCTCAACGCCGCCACCGGCATGCGCCTGGCCCTGCAGTCCGGGCAGCTCGCCGCCCAGGCGCTGGTCTCCGAGCGCTACCGGGCGCAGGTCGACGCCAGCCACGAGTCGGAGTGGGGTGCCGCCCGCGACATCGACCGCGGGGCGATCCGCGACAGCCTGCAGCGTTTCGGGGCCGAGCTGGAGCGGAGCTGGGAGGCCACCCGGGCGGCGGCGACCCGCGCCCGCCGCCGGGGCGACCCGCAGGAGGCCGACGAGGAGTTGACCCGGCTGTCCGGCCGGCTGCGCGCCATCGAGAGCGAGTTCCAGGTCTATCGCGACCACATCGAGCGCTTCGTCCACCTGGCGCGCTACCACCCTTCCGAGCAGGTCCAGGGGCACGTCGACGAGGTGCTGACGCCGCACTACGAGAAGCGGATGCTGCCGCTGATCCGCGCTTACGAGGAGGAGGCGCGAAGCGGGCTGGCGGCCGAGGCCGGGGACATCGAGTCGGCGCTCACCGCCGGCAACCGCCGCAACCGCGCGCTGGCCGCCGCGGCGCTGCTGGCGGCCGTGGTGCTCGGTCTGCTGATCGCGCGCTCGATCTCGGCGCCGCTGGGGCGGCTGCGCGAGGCCGCCCTGAAGGTCGGCAAGGGACAGCTCGACGCGCCGCTCGAGGTCGCCGCCACCAACGAGATCGGGGTGCTGGCCCGCGCCTTCCGGCAGATGGTCGAAGACCTCAAGGCGAGCACCGTGTCGCGCGCCTATCTCGACAAGATCCTGCAGTCGATGAAGGAGATGCTGGTCGTCACCGACGCCGGCGACCTCATCCGCACGGTCAATCGCGAGACCCTGGAGGCCCTGGGCTACGCCGAGGAGGAGCTCGTCGGGCGGCCGTTCGCCGAGCTGGTCGAGGGTGGCGAGGGGGAGGGAACCGCCGACGCCCTCACCGGCGAGCGCCGGCTGATCGCCGCCGACGGCAGGCGGGTGCCGGTGGCGATCTCGAGCGCCGTGCTGGAAGACGACGAAGGGAGGGTGGAGGGGATCGTCCGCGTGGCGCAGAGCGTCGCCGACCGCCAGCGGGCCGAGAGCGAGCTGCGCAAGTCGCTGGCCGAGAAGGAGGCGCTGCTCAAGGAGGTCCACCACCGGGTCAAGAACAACCTGCAGATCATCTCCAGCCTGCTCAACCTCCAGGAGGACGACGGCGCCGGTGCCGAGCAGACCCGGCGGCTGCTCCGCGAGAGCCGCAACCGGATCCGCTCGATGGCGCTCATCCACGAGCTGCTCTACCGCTCGGAGGACCTCGCCAAGATCGACTTCGCCGAGTACCTCGATCGGCTGGTCCATCACGTGGTCCGCTCCTACGGGCCTGCCGGCCAGGCGGTGCGGCCCGAGCTGGAGATCGAGCCGGCGCCGCTCAGCCTCGACTGCGCCATCCCCTGCGGGCTGATCGTCACCGAGCTGGTGGCCAACGCGGTGGAGCACGCCTTCCCCGAGGGGCGCGGCACGGTGGCGGTGCGCTTCCGCACCGAGAACGGCCGCCACCGGCTCAGCGTCGCCGACGACGGCCGCGGCCTGCCCGCCGGGCTGGAGCCGGCGGCGGCCGGTTCGCTGGGTCTCAAGCTGGTGGCGGCGCTGGCCCGCCAGCTGGGCGGTGAGCTGGAGTGGACCGTCGCCGGCGGCACCGAGTTCACGGTCAGCTACGACCCGCGGGCCGTGGCGTAGGCTCGGCGGATGAGCGGCGAACCGCGGCCCCGCCTCCTGGTGGTCGAGGACGAGGCGGTGGTGGCGATCGACGTGCGCTCCCATCTCAAGCGGCTGGGTTACGACGTCGTGGGGGTCGCCGACAGCGGCGAGGAGGCCTGCCGCCAGGCGGCCGAGCAGCGGCCCGACCTGGTGCTGATGGACGTGCGGCTCAAGGGCGCGATGGACGGGATCGAGGCCGGCCGCCGGATCCGGACCGAGCTGGGTCTGCCGGTGGTCTTCCTGACCGCCTACGCCGACGACGAGACCCTGGCCCGCGCCAAGGCCACCGGCCCCCACGGCTACGTGCTGAAGCCGTTCGACGAGCGCGACCTCCAGGTGACGGTCGAGGTGGCGCTCCACAAGCACCGCCTGGAGCGCCGGCTGGAGCACAGTCATCAGGACCTGCTGGCGGTGCTCGACGCGGCGAGCGGCGGCGCCGTGCTGGTCGATCCGGAGGGCGGGGTGGGTTTTCTCAACCGCGCCGCCCGGCGGCTGCTGGAGGTCGACTTCGAGGCCGCCACCGGGCGGCCGTGGCGCGAGGCGCTGCCGCTCCCCGCCGCCGCCCGCGACGGGCTGGCCGCGCAGTGGGCCCGCGAGCCGGCGGACCGCCGGCCGCTCGTCGCCGACCTCGCGGCCGGCCCGCGGGTCGAGATCGAGCTGGCCGACGACCCGCGCGAATCCGGCGGCCGCATCCTCTTCCTGCGCGACTTGAGCGAGGTGCGCGACCTCCGCCGGCTGCTCGAGGACCAGTCGACCTTCGAGGACATGGTGGGGGAGTCCGAGCCGATGCGCCGGGTCTTCCGGCTGGTCCGCGACCTGGCGCCGGTCGACGTGCCGGTGCTGATCCGCGGCGAGACCGGCACCGGCAAGGAGCTGACCGCGCGGGCGCTCCACAACCGCTCGGCCCGCCGCCGCGGGCCGTTCGTCGCCGTCAACTGCGGCGGTCTGTCCGACGAGCTGGCCTCGAGCCAGCTGTTCGGCCATCGCAAGGGCTCGTTCACCGGCGCCGTCGCCGACCACGCCGGCTACTTCGAGACCGCCCACCGCGGCACGCTGTTCCTGGACGAGATCGGCGAGCTGTCTCCGAAGATCCAGTCGAGCCTGCTGCGGGTGCTCGAGGAGGGGACGGTGGTCCGCCTCGGCGAGTCCAGGCCGCGCCGGGTCGACGTGCGGCTGCTGGCCGCCACCCACCGCGATCTCGAGGGCGACTTCGAATCGGGGCGCTTCCGGCGCGACCTCTACTTCCGGATCCGCGCCGCCGAGATCGAGCTGCCGCCGCTCCACCGCCGGCGCGACGACCTGCCGCTGCTGGCGCGGGCCTTTCTGGCCGCCTTCCGGGCCCGCCACGGCAAGCCGGTCGAGGGCTTCGCGCCCGAGGCCGCCGGCCGCCTGCTGGCCCACGGCTGGCCCGGCAACGTGCGCGAGCTGAAGCACGCCGTCGAGTTCGCGGCCATCCGCTGCCGGGGGGCGGAGATCGGGCTCCGCGACCTGCCGCCCGAGGTGGCCGCCGCCGAGCCGGCCGGGGCGCCTCCCGACGAGGCCGAGCTGGTCCGGGCGGCGCTCGAGCAGGCGGCGGGAAACCGCAAGCGCGCCGCCCGCATCCTCGGCATCAGCCGCGCCACCCTCTACCGGCGGCTCAAGCGGCTCAAGCTCTGAGGGCTGCTTCCGACTAAGATCCGCCCTCGCCGGGCGGGCTGACGGAACTAGCCCGCCCCGGAGGCGAGCCAATGGAGATCGCCCTGGTCCTGGCGCTGATGGCCGCGGCGCTGGTACTCTTCGCGCGCGAGAGCGTACCGGTCGACGCCGTGGCGCTGTCGCTGCTGGCGGTGCTGCTGCTGGCCGGGATCCTCACCCCCGGCGAGGCCTTTGCCGGTTTCAGCAGCGACGCGGTCGTCGCCATCGCCGGGCTCTTCGTGCTGACCGCAGGGCTGCGATCGGCCGGCACCATGGACGCGGTCGGCGGCTGGATCAGGGCGCGGGCGCGCAACCGCCCGCGGCTGGCGCTGGCGCTGCTGCTGGCGCTGGTCGCCTTCGCCTCGGCGTTCATGAACAACACCGCCTGCACCGCGGTCTTCCTGCCGGTCGCCCTGGCGGTGGCGCGGCACACCGGCGTGCCGGCCTCGCGGGTGCTGATGCCGGTCGCCTTCGCCTCGATCCTGGGCGGCTCGGTGACCCTGATCGGCACCTCGACCAACGTCATCGTCGGGGAGCTGCTGCCGCGCTATGGCCAGCCCGACCTCGGCATGTTCGAGCTGTTGCCGGTGGCGCTGCCGATCGCGCTGGCCGGCCTGGCCTACCTGCTCCTGGCGTCGCCGTGGCTGCTCCCCGACCGCGGCGACGAGACTCTCGAGCAACGCCACCCGATGCGCGAGTACGTGACCGAAGTGGCGCTCAGGGCGGACTCGCCGCTGATCGGCGAGACCCTGGCTGCGGCCGAGCTGCGCCGGCGCTGGGACCTCCACCTGATGGCCATCGTGCGTGGCGCCGAGGTGCTGGCGCCCGCCCCCGAGACCCGCTTCGAGAGCGGCGACGTGCTGCTGGTCCAGGGGTCGGTGGAGACTTTGATCGGGCTCCAGAAGAGCCGTGGCTTCGAGGTCCACCCCGAGGCGGCGCTCCTGCCCACGGCCCTGCGCGCCACCGACCTCGAGCTGGCCGAGGCGGTGGTGCTGCCGCGTTCCGACCTGGTCGGTCGCACGCTCGACGAACTGGACTTCCGCCGCCGCTTCGGGGTCAACGTCATCGCCATCACCCGCAGCGGCGAGCCGCAGCACGACCACCTGGCACGGCTGCGCATCCGGCTGGGCGACGTGCTGCTGCTCCAGGGTCCCGGGAGGGCGCTGCGCCGGTTGCACCCGGTGCCGGGGCTGATGCTCCTCAACACCACCCCGGCGCCGCGCCCGCGGCGCACCGCTCCCTGGGTGCCGGCCGCGGTGATCGCCGGCGTGGTGATCCTGGCCGGCACCGGGCTGGTGGCCCTGCCGGGGGCGGTGCTGGTCGGCACCCTGGCGCTCTTCGCCACCCGCTGCGTGACACCGCAGGAGGCCTACGCCGCCGTCGACTGGCGGATGCTGGTGCTGATCGCCGGGATGATCGGCTACGGCGTGGCGATGGAGAAGACCGGGGCGGCGGCCCTGCTGGCCGGGACCCTCCTGGACCTGGTCGGCGGTCTCGGTCCCCTGGCGCTGCTGGCCTGCTTCTATGTCCTCACCCTGGCGCTCACCCAGCCGATGTCCAACCAGGCGGCCGCCCTGGTGGTGCTGCCGCTGGCGATGGAGGTGGCGGCGGAGAGCGGTCTCGATCCCCGGGCGATGGCGGTGACCATCGCGCTGGCCGCCTCCAGCTCCTTCCTCACCCCGCTCGAGCCCTCCTGCCTGCTGGTCTACGGCCCCGGCCGCTACCGCTTCTTCGACTTCGCGCGCCTCGGCGGCGGCCTGACCGCCATCGCCCTGCTGGCCGCCCTGCTGCTGGTGCCGCGGCTCTGGCCGCTGTAGCCGGCGGCTCGGCGGTGGGGCGTGTCTCAGCGGGTCCGGCGTGCAACGCGCGCGGGTCACCAGATGAGACGTCTGGACCCGCCTGCGGGGCGGAGGGGCGATCCTAACTAGCTGAAAAAACGTCACTTACCTCTCCTGACCGGATCTGGCGCGCCGGTTGCTCCAAAGGCCCCCGTCTTGGCCAGGATCGCCTTCTACGCCCACGACACCTACGGTCTGGGGCATCTCAACCGATGCCTCAAGCTGGCGGGGGCGTTCGCCCGACGGTTGGCAGGGGTGGAGGGTCTGGTCCTCACCGGGACGGCGTGGCCGGGGCTGTTCGCGCCGCCCGCGGGGTTCCGACTGGTGCCGCTGCCGCCGGTGGTCAAGAGCGGGCGGGGCACCTACGCGAGCCGGGACGGGCGAACGTCGCTTTTCGCGCGGCTGGCGGCCCGCCGGCGGCTGATCGGCGAAGCGCTCGAGCGTTTCGTGCCCGATCTGGTGGTGGTGGACAACGTGCCGTGCGGGCTCCACCGGGAGATCCTGCCGGCGCTGCGGCGCCACCGCGCGCGGCCGGGGGCACGGGCGGTGTTGGCGCTTCGCGACGTGCTCGACCGGCCGGCAGCGGTGGCCGCCGAGTGGGAACAGTCGGGGGCGGCCGAGCCGCTCGCCGAGCTGTATGACGAGGTGTGGCTGTTCGGCGACACGACGGACGCCCGCCGGTTGCTCGAAGGCGACCCGCCGGCCGGCGATCACGCGCCGTTCCCAGACCGGCAGCCGTGCTCTCGAGGTGGGCCGCTTGGCGAGGCGGCGCGCAAGCTGCGACCGTGCGGCCGGCTGGGCCGCGAAACCGGCGGGCCGGCGCGCTCCTGGGCTTCTCCCCGGCGCGGGCGCCCGCTGGTAGTGGTGACCGGCGGCGGCGGCGGCGACGCGCCGCCGCTGGTGCGCTCCTACCTCGAGGCCTTGCGCCGCTACCGGCCGCGGCTCACCAGCCGGGTGGTGCTGGGGCCCGATTTCCCGCTGCGCGAGCTGCCCGGCGAGGCCGGACGAGCGGTCGTGGTCAAGGCCTTCGAACCGCGGCTCGCCCGGTGGCTGGAGGGCGCCGACCTGGTGGTCTCGATGGCCGGTTACAACACCGTCTGCGAGATCCTGGAGAGCGGCAGCCGCGCCGTCCTGGTGCCGCGGGTCTGGCCGCGCGAGGAGCAGCTGATCCGCACCCGGCGCTGGGGCGCGGCCGGACGGGTGCGGTGGATCCACCCGCGCGACCTGACGCCGGCGGCGCTGTGGGAGGCCATCGAGGGAAGCCTCGCCCAGCCGCGTCCGGCGCCCGAGGTGCTGGCCGGCGGTGCGGTGGCGGCGGCGCGGGCGGCCCGGCTGCTGGGCGCGGCCGGCGGCTCCGGTCCGTCGGGCGCGGGGCGGCCGGACCCCAATCGCCGGCCCCTCGAGGAGGCGAGCGCGGCATGAGCAGGCTGCGGGTCGGCTACGTCCTCAAGCGCTTTCCGCGCGCCTCGGAGACCTTCATCGCCCAGGAGATTCTCGAGCTCGAGGCGCGCGGCGTCGAGGTCGAGGTCTTCGCGCTGCGGCCCAACGACGCGGCGGCGCCCCACGCCTGGCTGCGGCGGGTCCAGGCGCCGCGCCACCAATGCAGCGGCGTGCCGCTGTCGGAGGCCTGGAAGTGGCTCCACGCCAGAGCGGCCGACGAGTCGGAGCGCCCGGCCGTGGAGTGGGTCCTGGAGCGGGCGTTCCGCCACCCCAGCCGCCGCGGCCGCCACCGGCTGTGCGAGGCGGTGGGGCTGGCGCAGGCCGCGGCGGACCGCGGCCTCGATCACCTGCACGCCCACTTCGCCAACGAGCCGGCCTTCGTGGCGCTGCTGGCCCACCGGCTGCTGGGGGTGCCGTTCTCGTTCACCGCCCACGCCAAGGACGTCTACGCGAAGGGTCCCAGCGGCTTCCTGTGGCGCCGGCTCGCCGAGGAGGCGAGCTTCGTGGTGACCGTCTGCGAGGCCAACCGGCTCCACCTCGAGCGGCTGCTGGGGCCAGGACGGGGGGGCAAGGTGCGGCGGCTCTACAACGGCGTCGATCTCGAGGCGGTGGCGCCGGCTTCGGCGGGGGCCGCCGAGGGCTCGCGGTCGGAGCGCCTCGACGTCCTCTGCGTCGCCCGGCTGGTGGAGAAGAAGGGCCTCGACGTGCTGCTGCGCGGGCTGGCGCTGCTGGCCCGGCGCGGGCGGCCGCTGCGCTGTGCGGTGGTCGGGGAGGGTCCCGAGCGCCAGACCCTCGAGCGGCTGCGGACCGCGCTGGGTCTCGAGTCGATCGTCGAGCTGCCCGGCACCCTGGCGCACGAGAAGGTCGTCGAGCGGATGCGACGCAGCGCGGTCTTCGCGCTGCCGGCGCGAGTGGCCGAGAACGGCGACCGCGACGCCTTGCCGACCGTGCTGCTCGAGGCGATGGCCTGCGGGTTGCCCTGCGTCTCGACGCCGGTCACCGGGATCCCCGAGATCGTCGAGCACCTCGAGACCGGCCTGCTGGTACCGGCCGGCAACCCGTGGGCGCTGGCCGAGGCGCTCGACGAGCTGTTCAGGCGACCGGACCTCGGGGTCCGGCTTGGCACCGCCGGCCGGCGCCGCGCCGAACGGCTGTTCGACCGGCGGCGCAACGTGGCGATCCTTCACGCCTGGTTTGGCGAGGCCGCCGGCGGCCGCGGCGCCGGGACCCGCGTCGAGAGCGCTCTCGCGGGCGCCAGTGTCGCTGGCCCCCGCGTCGCCGGCAGCGTGACTCGCCCCGGAGACCCCGCTGTCCGAGCCCTCCGCACCGGGGTCGCCGGTGCCGCCAGCGCGTCCGGAGCCGGCGCGCCGCAAGGCGTAGGGCTTCGATGGCTTGCCGCGTCGGATCCGCATCGGGGAGGGCGGAGGAGCTGAGGATGCACGTCGCCTATCTCTGCGCCGATCGCGGGGTGCCGGTGGACGGCACCAAGGGGGCGTCGATCCACGTCCGCGCGGTGGCCCAGGCGCTCGCCGGGCGCGGCCACCGGGTGACGGTGCTGGCCGCCTGCTGCGGCCGCCCGCCGGCCGGCTTCACCCCCGAGCTGGTCGAGTTCGGGTACGACCGCACCCTCAAGCGCCTCAAGGCGGCCGTGGCCGAGGCCGGCGAGCCGCAGCTCGGCCGCGAGGTCTACGCCCTGGGGCTCAACGCCCGCCTGGCCGAGGCGCTCGAGGCGGTCGATCGCCGCCGCCCGGTCGAGGCGGTCTACGAGCGCTACAGCCTGTGGTCCTGGGCCGGTCTGCGCTTCGCCCGCCGCCGTGGCGTGCCGCTCCTGCTGGAGGTCAACGCGCCGCTGGTGGCCGAGCAGGCGCGCTGGCGGCATCTCGAGCTGACCCCGGTGGCGCGGGCGCTCGAGGGGCAGCTGATGGTCGAGGCCGACGCGGTGGTCGTGCCCTCGGAGGAGCTGGCCGAGTGGGTGCGGCGCGAGATGGGGCGCGAGCGGCCCACCCGGGTGCTCCCCAACGGCTTCGACGAGGCCCTGTTCAGCCGGCCGCGGGTGCTGCCGGCGGCGGCCGGGATGGCGCGGCGGGGCCGCTTCGTGGTCGCCTTTGTCGGCTCGCTCAAGCCCTGGCACGGGGTGGGGCCGCTGCTCGAGGCGTTCGAGCGGCTACGCTCGAGGGTGCCCGCGGCGCATCTGCTGGTGGTGGGCGACGGTCCGCTGCGGCCGGCGGTCGAGGCCGCGCGGCGCCGGCTCGGCGCCGAGGCGATCACCCTGGCCGGCGCCGTCGATCATCATGAAGTCCCCGGCTGGCTGGCGCTGGCCGACGTCGGCGTGGCGCCCTACCCGCTGCTGGAGCGCTTCTACTTCTCGCCGCTCAAGGTGGTCGAGTACCAGGCCGCCGGACTGCCGGTGGTGGCCAGCCGGGTCGGTCAGCTCGAGCGGCTGGTGACCGACGGCGAGACCGGCCGGCTGGTGGAGCCGGGCGACGCCGCGGCGCTGGCCGCCGCCCTGGCCGAGCTCGCCCGGCAGCCCGAGCTGCGCCGGCGCCTGGGCGAGCGGGCGCGCCGCCGCGCCTTCCGGAGCTCGGGCTGGCGGCGGACCGCGGCCGAGATCGAGAAGCTGATCGAGGGCTGCCGCTCGCGTCCCGAGACCGGGTGGACGATGAGCCTGGGAGAGGCCTCGTGAGCGCGCGGCTCGAGGGCGTAGAGTCGCCCGAGCCGACCCACAGCCGGCGGCTCGAGCTGCGCCCCTTCGGTCTGCGGCTCGACCGGCTCGCCAAGCTCTACGCCACCTTCCTGCCGCGGGTCCGCGGCCACTGGCCGTGGCTGGCCGGGGCGGTGGCCTGCGGGCTGGGAGCGGTGGGAATGCAGCTGCTGCGGCCCTGGCCGCTCAAGCTGGTCTTCGACTGGCTGTTGCTACCGGCCGGCGCCGCGCGCCCGGACCTGCTCGCCGGGCTCTCCGACGCCGTTCTGCTGGGCGTGCTCTGTGCCGTGCTGCTGGCGGTGGCGGTGCTGTGGGGCCTGTTCTCCTTCGGCCAGGCCTACCTGACCGCACGCGCCGGCCAGGCGGTGGTCTTCTCGCTTCGCCAGCGGGTGCACGCCCACCTGCTGCGCCTGTCGCTCAACTTCCACCACCGCCGCCAGAAGGGCGACCTGCTGATGCGGCTGACCGGCGACGTCCACGTGCTGCGCGACATGCTGGTCGACGCGCTGGTCCAGGGCGTGGCCGCGATCCTGCTGCTCGGCACCATGCTGGCCGTCCTGGTGACGATGGACTGGCGGCTCGCGCTGGTGGTCGTGGCGCTGCTGCCGGCCCTGGCGCTCGCCACCTTCCGCTTCTCGCTGCGGCTGCGCGACGCCGCCCAGCGCCAGCGCAAGAAGGAGGGGCGGATCGCCGCCGCGGTCGGCGAGTCGCTGGCCGGCGTGCGGCTGATCCAGGCCTTCGGCGGCGAGCGCCTGCGCGACCGGCGGTTCCAGCGCGGCAACCGCAAGAGCCTGCGGGCGGGGCTGCGGATGACGCGGCTCGAGGCGTCGATGAGCCGGGCGATCGAGGTGCTGCTCGCTGCCGGCACCGCGGCGGTCTTCTGGTACGGCGTGCGCCGCGTCCAGACCGGCGAGTTGACCCCCGGCGACCTGCTGGTCTTCGTCGCCTACGCGCAGTCGAGCTTCAAGCCGCTCCGCCGGCTGGCGCGGGTCTCGAGCCGCACCGCCAAGGCGGTGGTCTGCGCGGGCCGCATCCGCGAGGTGCTGCGTGAGCCGCTCGAGGTCCGCACCCGGCCCGGCGCCAAGCGGCTCAAGCGCTGCGCCGGCGGGCTCGAGCTGCGCCGGGTGAGCTTCGCCTATCCTGGCAAGCGGCGGGTCCTCAAGCGGGTCGAGCTCGAGGTCGATCCCGGCAGCTCGGTGGGGATCGTCGGCCCCAGCGGCGCCGGCAAGTCGACGCTCCTGGCCCTGCTGTTGCGGCTGTTCGACCCGGCCAAGGGCCGCATCCGGGTCGACGGCAAGGACATCCGGCGCTACACCGTCGAGTCGTGGCGCCGTCAGCTCGCGGTGGTGATGCAGGAGCCGTTCCTCTTCGGCGACACCGTCCGCGAGAACCTGACCTTCGGGCGCCCCGAGGCCGGCGAGATCGAGCTGGTGCGGGCCGCCAAGCTGGCCGACGCCTGGGGCTTCATCCGCGAGCTGCCGCAGGGCTTCGACACCTCGCTGGCCGAGGCGGGGGCGACGCTGTCGGCCGGCCAGCGCCAGCGCCTGGCCATCGCCCGCGCCTTCCTGCGGCAGCCGCAGATCCTGCTCCTCGACGAGCCCACCACCGGTCTCGACGCCGCCGCCGAAGCGCGGGTGCTGGCCGCCCTCAAGCGCCTGATGGCCGGGCGCACCACCCTGATGGTGAGCCACAAGCTGTCGGCCGTGCAGGCCGCCTCGCAGATCCTGGTGCTGCGCCGCGGGCGGGTGGTCGAGAGCGGCACCCACGCCGAGCTGCTGGCCGCCGGCGGCTGGTACGCGGGCACCTGGCGCGCGCAGTCGGCCGAATATCCGGCGCCGGTGGTGCCGATCGGCCGCAAGGCGGGAGGGACGCGATGAAGGGGAGAGCGGCAGGCAGCACGGCAGGGAGCACGGCAGTGGCGGCCGGCCGGCTCCCGGAGAGGCTGGGTAGGAGTGCAGGGGACCGGCCTTGCGGCGGCCGTGGTGGTCCGAGGGCGCTCCGCGGCCGCGACCCGGTGGCCGCGGCGCTGGAGCGCGCCGGAGCGTTTGCGGAGGGCGGCAGCCTCCGGCTGTCGCGCGCCTGGCCGGCGCCGGGCGGCGCGCTGTCGGGCCTCTATCTGCCCGTGGGCAGGCGGGTTCTGGCGAAGGCATGGGCGGTCCTGCTGCAACCGACTTCCGGCCGTCCCGAGCGGGCGAAGCCGGAAAGCCCCGCAGGGCGCGAGGCCGGGGATGGCGTATCTCTGTCGGCAAACGACTTTCCGCCAGTTGGGCTCGCCGACCTGGCTGACGGTGAGCCGTACGTCGACCGCGGAGGGCGCGGTCGCACCGTTCGCGGACCGGACCTGGACAGCGGTGCTTTCCGGGTGGCCGACGATCCGGAGCTGTGCAGGGCGGCCCGGCTCCTCGACCGCGACGTTTCCGCGGAAACGTTTTCTGATGGGCTGGCCGGAACTCGTGACCTGCGAGCGGTTCGGCTGCTGCGCTACAAGCCGACCCGCCGGCTGACGCTGGAGTTCCGGGGACCGGCCGGCGCCCCGCTGCTGTTCGGCAAGGCGCTCCGCCGCCGCCACCTGGAGCGCGTGGTCGAGACCTACGAGCGGCTGGAGGGCGCTCTCGCCTTAGAGCCGCAGCCCCTGGTGGCCCGACCCTGCGGGCGGGTCGAAGAGTGGGGCCTCCTGTTGTGGCGCCCGGTGGCGGGGACCGGGCTCGACCGGCTGCTCGGCGGGCCGGCCGCGGGGCGTGGCGCTGCTCTCGCCGGCGAGAGCCTCGGGCGGTTGCATCGGTGTGGCGCCGGGCTGGCGGCCAGCCACACCCGCCGGCGTGAGCTGGCGACCACCCGCGCCTGGGTGGAAGCCGCCAGGTTCGGCTTCCCGGGCGAGGCCGCGGTCTTCGGTCGCGCCCTCGAGCACCTGCAGGAGAGGTCCTCGGAGGCGCCCGTCGGCGAAAGCGTGCCCGCGCACCGCGACTTCCATCCCGGTCAGCTACTCGTCGGACGCAGCGGCGCGACGCTCCTCGACCTCGACGACGCCGCCCTCGCCGAGCCCGAGCTCGACGCCGGCAACTTCCTGGCCCACCTGGATCAGCTGGCGCTGCGAGGCGACCGGCGCTCGGAACGGCTGTCGGCGACCTTCCTGGACGCCTACGTCCGCGCCTCCGACCGCCGCCTGCACCGGGAGAGGCTCGCCTGGTACCGCGCCAGCGCGCTGCTTCGCCTGGCCTGCGTCTACCGGTTCCGCCGCCGCGGCGCCGGCGAGGCGCCGCCGCTGCTTCGGCTGGCGGTCGCGTGGACGGCAGACGACCTATCCGGCTCGGTGGCCCGGCTGGATGACGGCTCCGGCCGCCGTCCGGGGCCGGCCCCGGGTTCCCGCGGCGGCGCGGCAGCTCGAGCCGGCGGCGCGCGCGGCAGCGCAGCCGCGCAAGCAGGTCCGGTACCGGCACCTGCGAGGTTGGAGGAGGTGGTGTGAGCGTGCGGCTTACGTCGGCCGCCGTAGCCGCTGTCCGAACGGTCCTCTTGCCGGCGCTCGTGGCGGCCCTGGCGCCGCTCGTGATTCCCGCACCTTCCGCGGCCGCCGCCGACCCGGCGACCTGGTCGCTCGAAGCGGCCCTGCTGGCCGGGCACCACGACAACTTCTTCTTCCGCGGTCCGGGCGCGGCGGCGCCGAGCTCGGACCTGGTGTCGATGGCCTTCGTGGCCGAGCGCGAGCAGGATCTCGGCCGGAGCGACCTGACGCTGCTCTTCGAGGCGCAGGGGGTCTTCGTCCTCGACATCGACCGCGCCGACTTCCAGCTCGCCCTCGCCGGCGTCGAGTACAAGCTCGGAGCGCTCAAGCTGCACGCCGCCTACGAGATGCAGCTCAACAGCCTGTTCGCCGAAGAGGGCGAGGCGGTCTTCTTCGACGGGCAGAGCGTCGACCTGTGGGCGCGGTACAGCCTGTCGCGGCGGCTGTGGGTGCGGGGGCGGGTGCAGCTCGAGCGCTGGGACTTCGACCCGGCCGAGAACGAGCGCGACTCCGACGTCACCAAGCTGGAGCTGACCGTCCGCTGGGCGCTCGCCGAGCGGCTGGCGCTCCGCGGCTCGCTGCTCTACGAGGACCGCGAGGCCGACGGCGCCCGCAACAACCGCACCGGCGAGGGCTGGGCGCTGGCCGTCGAGGCCAGGCCCGCGGAGCGCGTCGACCTCTTCATCCGCTTCCGGCGCCGCGACCGCGAGTACGAGGACGCCCTCCCCGGCGACAACAACTTCCAGCGCGACGACACCATCCAGGACGTCGACCTCAACCTGCGCTGGTTGGTGACGCGGCGGTGGGGAGTCCAGTTCCGGGACAGCTACCGCGAGGGCGAGTCCACCCGCCCCGACCGCAACTTCGACGGCAACCGGGCCGAGGCCGGCGTCTTCGTGCAGTTCTAGATGATGGCGCGCTCCTCCCAGTCCCCCGGCACCGGTGGCGGCGGCCGCGCCATCGGCTACCTGCTCAAGGAGTTCCCGGTGGTCTCCGAGACCTTCATCTTGAACGAGGTGCGGGCGATGGAGTCGCTGGAGGTGCCGCTGGTCCTGCTGTCGCTCAAGCGGCTGCCGCAACGCGTGGTGCACCGTGCCGTAGCGGAGCTGCGGAGCCCGCTGCTCTATGCGCCGCGGGCCGGATTGCGGCAGGGGGCGGCGCTGCTGGGCGCCCACCTGGCGGCGTTGCGCGCGCGGCCCGCCCCCTACCTGCGGGTCGTCTGGCGCGAGCTGGGGCGGGGTCTCCGCCACTGGCTCAAACGGCCCTCGCGCCGGCGGTGGCGCGGCTACGTCAAGCGCTGGCGACGCTTCGGCTGGGCGGGCTGGGTGGCGGCGACGGCCCGCCGCCGCGGCATCCGGCACCTCCACGCGCACTACGCCACCGAGCCGCTGCGGGTGGCGCGTCTGGCCGCCAAGCTGGGCGGACTCGACTTCTCCTTCGCCGCCCACGCCAAAGACCTCTACACCGCGCCCCGCCGCCGGCTCGCCCGCCGCCTGCGCCAGGCCCGTTTCGCCGTCGCCTGCCACCGCCACGGGGCGGCGACCCTCCGCGAGCTGGCCGGCCCCGAGCACCGGCACAAGGTGGTCCTGGTGCCCCACGGCATCGACGGCGAGCTGTTCCGGCCGCGGACCGCGGAGCGCGAGCCGGACCTGGTGCTGGCGGTCGGCCGGCTCACCGGGAAGAAGGGCTTCGACGTCCTGATCCGCGCCTGTGGCCGGCTGGCGGCCGTGGGCCGGCCGTTCCGCTGCGAGATCCGCGGTGAAGGGAAGCTGCGGCCCCGGCTCCAGGCGCTCGTCGACCGCCTCGGCCTCGATGGCCGGGTCCGCATCCGCCGCTTCCTGTCGCAGGAAGAGCTGCCCGCGCTCTACGCCCGCGCCGCCGTGGTGGCGCTGCCCTGCCGCGAGCTGCCCGACGGCAACCGAGATGGGGTGCCCAACGTGGTGCTCGAGGCGATGGCCTGCGGGGCGCCGGTGGTGGCTTCGCGAGTTGCGGGGCTGCCGGAAGTCGTGCGTCACGGCGTCAACGGTCTGCTGGTGCTCCCCGACGACCCCCTGGCCCTGGCGGCGGCCCTCGACGACGTGCTGTCGCGCCCCGAGCGCGCCGCTGAACTGGGCCGCGAGGCGGCCGCAAGCGTCTCGGAGCTTGACTTCCGGCTGACCAACCGGCGGCTGGCGGAGCGGTTCCAGGAGGTGCTGGCCGCTGGCGACCCCCGGAATCCGGCGCCATCCTGCCCGGCCTCGGGATCAGCTCGGGGGACCGCGCCAGGTTCGCAGACTGCGGGGAAGGAGGCAGCGGCCGAAGAACCGGCGTTGCTTCGCGTCGAGGAGGCTCTCCGGCGGGTGGCCAGCCAGTCGTGGAGCGCCAGGGGCGCCTGGCGCCGGGCGGCGAAGCGCCTGGGCGTCGAGCCAAGACGCGATGATTCCGTCGAGACGGCGATCGCACGCGCGGTGGCCCCGGGCGTCGCCGCCAACGGCTGGCGCCGCGACCTCGAGCGCCTCGCCACCCGGCGCCTGTGGGACGAGGTCTACAAGGCGCCGCGCGTGCCGGGGCTCGAGGCGGCACTCAACGGCAGCGGCCGTCTGCCGGGTCCGATCCTCGACCTCGGCAGCGGCCGCGGCGGCCTGGCGGTGGCCCTCCGCGCCCGCGGCCGTCCGGTCGTGGCCTTCGACCTGCGCTACCGCAACTGCGCGATGGCCGGCTGGCGCGGGCGCCGCTACGGCCTGCGGGTGCCGGCCGTGGCCGGAGCAGGGGAGCGCCTGCCCTTCGCCGACGCCAGCTTCGGCGCCGTCTGCTGCCTCGAGGTCCTCGAGCACGTCCAGGACCCGAAGGCCCTGCTGGCCGAGATCCGGCGCGTGCTGCGCCCCGGCGGCGCCTGCGCGGTCACCGTCATCAACCGCTGGGCCCACCACGACCCCCACTACCACCTCTGGGGCATCAACTTCCTCCCCCGCCGCCTGGCCGCCCGCTACATCGCCCTCCGCCGCCGCGCCAAGCGCTCCTACCGCGACCGCCAGACCCTCGACGAGATGCACTACTACTCCTTCGGCGCCTTCCGCCGCCTCGCCGCCTCCCTCGGCTTCCGCCTCACCGACCCCGAGACCCCGGCCGGCCTCCCCGCCCGCCTGCTCCACCACCTCAAACGCACCACCTCGCTCGGCTTCACCAGCGCCCTCGTCGTCCTCCGCCCGGCCTGAGCGCGCCTGCGACTGGGTAAGGCGCCGGCTGCGCTTCGCACGGAGCGCGAGTAGGCCCGGTTTCCGCTGGAAGCGGCCGCTTGACCCTCTCGTCGGATTGATGATAAATTGTTACCAAGTAGATTGCAGTGCTGTCGAGAGGAGCCCGGGGCCGGGGGACGCGGAACCCGGACTGCCGGGCCACCGGGCTCGCGCAGGGAGCACGATCGGAGCCGGGAATGACCTCGGCTCGGCTTGAACCAGGAGGTCACCAGTGGAAGAGAAGAAGACAAGCGGAAGGGCGCGCCGGCGCGGCGGACCAGTTGTCCTCATGCTGATGGCATGCGCAGCCTGTGCGCTCACCGTCAGCTCACCGGCCCAGGCCGCCACGCACATCGGAATTTTCGGAGGCTTCGGCGGTGTGTTCCCGGGCTCCTATCTCAACGGGGGTACCTTGCACACCGTAGACAGCGTGAACGCGTTTCACGTCTGGTCGTCGGCGGTGGCCTTTGACGTGAACACCAGGTCCATCGAAGGCGGAGGGCCGTTTTCCATGGTGCTCGACGGCGAGCCGGGAGGCGGCACGGTCTTCCACGGCAGCTGGGAGGCCAAGAGGCTCCTCTCCTGGCAAAGCATCGGCCTCTGCCGGGACAACGCCACCTGCCTCACCGGAGGCCCCTTCGGCGTGCCGCTCCCCGATGGCTTCAACGCCGGCAAGATGAGGGCCGTCATCGTCCTCTTCGATGCGTCCGGCGACAAGGTAGGCAGAGCCGTGCTTACGATCTGGTGCTCTCTTCCCGGGATTCCCTACGGCGTCGATCGCCGCGACCCGATGAGGAGGGGCATCGAGCAATACCGGGTGAGAATCATCTCGGGTGAGTTCAAGCGACTGGACTTCAAGGTTGGGAGGAGCGGAACGGTCTTCATCGACCTGTCGGTCCCCTGACCACAGAGCGCCAGGCCTCGTACCACCGGCCGCGAGCGCCCCGAAGTGAGCTAGCCTGTTCTGCTCTGCGAAGCGGAGGAGCGAGCCCGGTTATCGCTCGAGCTACGAATTGCCCAGGGCTCGTGTCGCGGCACGGAGAACGGAGGGCTGCAACGGGCGGAGCCCAGCGCCGCTTCTCGCCAGGAGATCCATGGAGGGGGAGGCCAGCGGTGCTTTCCCGCTCAGAACGTCGCGCGGTCGCGGCCAGCAGCAAGCCGACGACGGTGGGGGTTCGGAGCATTTTCCGTGAACGCGAGCGCCTGACTGTAGCTGCTGCGGCGGCCCTCTGATGATGGTCGCGGCTGCCGGCTGGCGAAAGGCGGGTGGTACGCTCGGCGAGAGTCGGGTGCGGGCTGACGCGGTGTTGAACGAGCAGGTCCGGAGGGAGGTTTCGATGCGCGACTTGGTGTCGGTTGGACTGTTGGCCGTGGCGTCGACGGTCGCCGTAGCGGCGGCCGGCTGGGCCGATGGGCGCCCGGCCGCTCGCCAGTACGTCCGGGAAGGCGGGAGCTGGATGCAGGTCGACCCGGACGGGTCGCGCTACGAGATCGATCCGCGGGTGATCACGGTCAAGTTCAGGGAGGGGGTGAGCCGCGCCTCGCAGCAGGCCCTGCACGCCAGCCTCGGGGCCGTCGAGCTGCGCCGGGCGATCACCGGGTTCGCCGACGTCGAAGTCGCCGCGGGCCAGGACGTCTTCGCGGCGATCGACGCCTATCTGGCCAGCGGCCTGGTCGAGATCGCCGAGCCCAATACCTTCGGCCGCTACCAGATCGAGCCCGACGATCCCATGTATCCCAGCCAGTGGCATCTGCCGAAGGTCATGGCGCCCGAGGCGTGGGACAGCGTCACCGGAGACCCCCTGGCGATCATCGCGGTCCTCGACTCGGGCACCGAGTTCACCCACGAAGACCTCGGGACGGGCGCCGACGCCTACCAGAACATCTGGCTCAACGACGGCGAGGACGCCTGGAGCGATCCCGACGACCCGTCGACGGGCAACGGCGTCGACGACGACTCGAACGGCTTCATCGACGACTGGAAGGGATGGGACTTCGGCAACGGCAACAACGACCCCAGCGGGCCCTTCTTCCACGGCACCGCGGTAGCCGGAGTGGCGGCGGCGAAGACCCACAACGTGACCGGCGTGGCCGGGGCGGCCGGCGGCTGGAACGGGCCCGGTGCGCGGATCATGATCGGCGGCGTCGGTGACGCCGCACCCAACGGGGCCGTCCTCGACGACGCGATCCTCTACGCCGGGGCGATGGGCGCCCACGTCATCCAGCTCAGCCTCGCCGTCGGCCAGTCGGCGGCGATCGACGCCGCGGTGCAGGCGGCCCGCGACGTCTACGACATGTCGGTCATCTGCTCGTCGGGCAACGGCGGCCAGGACATGGTCAGCTATCCGGCCTCCAATCCCGACGTGATGGCGATCGGGGCCACCACCCAGGACGACCTCAAGGCCGACTTCTCGAACCACGGCCCCGACCTGGAGATCTCGGCCCCCGGGGTAGACATCGTCACCACCGACACCGGCGACGGCTACACCACCACGGGCGGCACGTCGTTCTCCTCGCCCCTGGTCTCCGGGGTGGTGGCCCTGATGCTGGCGACCGTCCCGAACCTGTCCAACGAGGCGATCCGCCAGATCCTCAAGGACACCGCCGACAAGGTGGGGGGCTACGACTACAACTGGAACCCGGCCATGCCCGGCCACTCCTTCGAGCTGGGCTACGGCCGGCTCAACGCCGAGAACGCGATCGCCGGCGCCCTCGTCATCTTCACCGACGGCTTCGAGTCCGGGGACGTCTCGTCCTGGTCGAGCTCGGCGCCGTAGTTTTCTAGTTTGGCGCCACTGTCTCCGCAGTCGTCCGCGGCCCTGCCGGACCGAAAGGAGGTTCCAGATGGGACGGGCTCGCCATCTCCGTGGGCGAGGAGCGCCGCAAGGGGACGCTTTGACGCTTTGGCGTCAAAGCGTTAGGCTCTCGCCATGGCTATCGCCCAGAAGCGAGCGACCGTCTACTTCGATGCCGAGCTGCACCGGGCACTGCGGTTGAAGGCCGCCGAGACCGAGCGCAGCGTCTCCGAGCTGGTCAACGAAGCCGTCAAGCTGACGCTGGCCGAGGATGCCGAGGATCTGGCGGCATTCGAGGAGTGGGCGTCCGAGCCCGAGCTGCCGTTCGAGTCCGTGGTCAGGGACCTGAAGCGGCGTGGGAAGATTTGAGGTCCTGATCAAGCGATCGGCGGTCAAAGAGATCGAGGCGATCTCCCGCAAGAAGGACCGCCAGCGCGTCGTCCGGAAGATCCGTCGACTGGCCGATGACCCCCGGCCGCCGGGATGCCGCAAGCTGTCGGGCCGCGATCGCTACCGGATTCGGCTGGGCTCCTACCGGATCGTCTACGCGATCGGGGACGAGAGACCGATCGTGTATGTGGTCAAGGTCGGCCACCGTGCCGATGTCTATCGTGGTGCACGGTAGAAGCTGGTCCTTGGATACAATCGCTCAGGGAGCCTGAGGGACTCAACGGGGGGAGACGATGAGCGAGCATCCGCGGCCGAAGTTCACCTATCTGGGGCACGCGACGGTGAGGTGCGACCTGCCGGGCGGGGAGGTGTTGCTGATCGACCCGTGGGTGGGCGGCAACCCGGCCTGCCCGGAGGAGCTCAAGGAGTTCGAGCGGCTGGACGCGATGCTGGTGACCCATGCCCACTTCGATCACATCGGGGACGCGGTGGAGCTGGCCAAGCGGTACAAGCCGCGGAAGGTGGTGGCCAATTTCGAGATCTGCCACTGGCTGGAGAGCAAGGGCGTCGAGAACACCGCGGCGATGAACATCGGCGGCGGCCAGGAGGTGCTGGGCTGCCGGGTGACGATGACCCGGGCCGACCACTCGTGCGGCATCCTGGACGACGGCCGCATCCTCTACGGCGGCTCGGCCGGCGGCTACGTGGTGCGGCTGCCCGGGGGCTACACCTTCTACCACGCGGGCGACACCGGGCTGTTCTCGGACATGTCGCTGATCGCCGAGATCTACCGCCCCGAGCTGGCCTTCGTGCCGATCGGCGATCTCTTCACCATGGGCCCGGGCCAGGCGGCGCGGGCCTGCCGCTTCCTGGAGGTGCGCCAGGTGGTGCCCATCCACTGGGGGACCTTCCCGCCGCTGACCGGCCGGCCGCAGGAGCTGGAGGCGGCGATGGCCGATCTCGGCTGCCGCTGCGAGATGATCCGGCTCGAGCCGGGCGGGCGGTACTGAGACCGGCGGCGCCGCGGGCGAGGTCCCGACCCCGATGCCGACCAGCACCGTAGAGGACTATCTCAAGTCGATCCTGCTCGCCGAGCAGCGCGCCCCCGACCAGCTGGTCACCACCGGCCAGGTGGCGACGGCCCTCGAAGTGGCGCCGGGCACCGTGACCTCGATGGTCAAGACCCTGGCGGCCAGCGGGCTGGTGAGCTACGAGCCCTATTCGGGCGTCAGCCTGACCCCCGCCGGCCGCCAGCTCGCCCTCCACGTGCTGCGCCGCCACCGCCTGATCGAGCTCTTCCTGGTGCAGGTGATGGGGATGGACTGGAGCGAGGTCCACGACGAGGCCGAGCAGCTCGAGCACGCGGTCTCCGACCGGCTGATCGAGCGCATCGACGAGATGCTGGGCCGCCCGGCGGTCGACCCCCACGGCGACCCGATCCCGTCGGCCGGCGGCGACGTGGAGGAGCCGCAGCTCTCGAGCCTGCTCAAGAGTCCGCTGGGGCGGCCCTTGCGCGTAGCGCGGGTGATCGATCAGGACCCCGGGTTCCTGCAGCTGGTCGAGCGCGAGGGGCTCAAACCGGGGAGCCGGCTCGAGGTGCTGTCACGCGACGCCGCCGCCGACACCGTGGTCGTCGCCCGGCCCGACGGCGAGGCGCTCAGCCTCGGCTTCCGCGCCGCCTCGAAGATCGAAGTCGCGGAGGAGTAGCAGCCGCCGGGTCGCCGTGCTTTCGGGCGCGTTTCGATCCTGCCGGGTCTGTGCGAAGAAGATCCGGGTAGAGAGGGCTCGTAGTCGGCGGGCGCACCGCCTGGAAACCAGGCGCCTGTCGTCGCGTCGGGCTCCGACCGATCGCAGCGGCGAGTTACCGGGCGCGGCGGGCGAGAAACAGAAGCACGAGCCGTCCCCATATGCCCAGTCTTGGGGGTACGCCGATCAGGCGGGCGCCGAGCTTCTCGGCGCGGGCCAGCAGGCGGAGCGCGGCCCGGCGGTGGAACTCGGCGGCGGCGCGGTACGTCGCGGGGAGCTGGGTGAGTGAGTCGGCCGCGTCGGCCAGGAGGGGACGTAGCCGGCGACACTCGCGGCGGACGGCTCGATCGAGCGACTGAGCCTCCGACTCGGACGCCCTACCCAGCTCTTCCAGGGCCGCACCCGATCTCAACGCCGGAGCGGACTTGCCGGCTACTCCCACAACCGCCGGGTCTTCGGCCGACGGAGACGGTTTCGACCAAGATTCCGGCAGCTCGTCGGCCCCCAGCTGTGCCCGGTGGCGACGCAGGTCGTCGCCGAGGTCTTGGAGACTGCGAACCCGGATGACTGCGCCGGCGGCCACCGCCAGACGCAGGAGTGATTCGGACGGCAAAGCTGGCTCGGCGGAGACCGGTGCCGGGTCGCCGGGCTCCGCCGCCACCCGCGTCGGCAGCGCCACGGGCAGCCGTTGCGATGCCGGCGCCGAGGCGGATTCGTCGGACGCGCCCTCTCTTTGGGGCTCTGCCGGCGGCAGCAGGGCCCTCAATAGGGCGCCGCCGAGCGCTTCGGCCTCGCCGGCGGCCGCCGCGGCGGTGGCGGGGCGGCGGACGGTAGCTCGGTGGCGAGCGGCGCGCAGCAGGTCGTCGAGGCCGTCGCGGTTCCACGGCGCCCGGCGCTCTTCGGCGGCCATCACCAGGAAGACGGGCTGGGCCGGGGGGTTGCCGTCGAGGGCGGCCTCGAGGTCGAAATCCCAGCGGTTGAGCTGGGCGAGGCGCTCGCCATCGAGACCGCTCTGGCGGGCGAAATCGAAGAGAGTGAGGGCGAAGGCGGTGAGCGCCTGGACGCGGCGGCGCTCGGGCGGCGGCAGCAGCATCAAGGCCGGGGCGAAGTCGCGCAGGGCGTGGCGGGCGACCTCGGCGCAGATCGCCGCGGCGCGCTCGGGGTCGAGGTCGCGGGCCGGGGCCAGCAGCTGGTCGGCCAGCCGGCTGTGGCGGCTGCCGGCCAGGGCGTCGGCCCGCCAGGTGGGGTCGTCGGGATGCTCGCCGCGGACCCTTTCGACCGGCACGGGGGCGACGCCACGGCCGGCGGGGGAATCGGGACGGTGCCTCACCGGCGCCTCAGCCGCAGACGGAGGACGTCGCGGAACATGCGCAGCGAATCGGATACGGGGTGGACGGTGGAGCGCGGCGAGTTGTGCCAGGTGACGCCGACCTCGACTACCCGGTGGCCGGCCCGGCGGGCGGCGCGGGCCAGCTCGACGTCCCAGGCGAAGCCGTCGACCCGGAGATCGGCGAAGAGCGGGCGGGCCACGGCGCCGTCGAGCAGCTTGAAGCCGCACTGGGTGTCGCGCAGCTCGACCAGGCGCAGCGACCGCAGCAGCAGGTTGAAGGTCTTGCCCATCAGTTCGCGGAAGAGCGGCTGGCGACGGGTGATCCGGGCCCCGCCCGCCGCCCGGCTGCCAAAGACGAGCGGCGCCTCGGCGGCCCTGGCCTCCAGCCGCTCGAGGTCCTCGATCGGGGTCGACAGGTCGGCGTCGCTGATCAGGACGCGGGCGCCGCGGCTGGCCAGGACGCCGTGACGCACGGCGGCGCCCTTGCCCCGATTGGCGCCGAGCCGCAGGGTGCGGACGCCCCGGCCGGCGAACCCGCCGGCCACTGCGGCGGTGCGGTCGCGGCTGCCGTCGTCGACCACCAGCACCTCCCAGCTCCCCGGCCGCGCCTCGAGGTAGTCCACGATCCGCTCCAGGGTCGGCCCCAGCCGATCCTCCTCGTTGAAGGCGGGCACCACGACCGCCAGGTCGACCGGCGTCGCCTCGGTCACGGCCCGTGCGCCGCCTTTCAGTCCAGCAGCCGGAGCAGCTCGCGCTGGGGCTCGCCGCCGGTCACTTCCACCCCGTCGGGGGTGAGGGCGACGTTGATCTCGCTGCGCACCCCGAACTCACCGGTCAGGTAGACGCCGGGCTCGATCGAGAAGCCGGTCATCGGAGCGAGCGGCCGGCGGTCGTGGGTCTCGAGGTTGTCCATGTTGGCGCCGTGGCCGTGGTCCTGGACCCCTATCGAGTGGCCGGTGCGGTGGATGAAGCGCTCACCGTAGCCGGCGGCGGCGATCACCGCGCGGGTGGCGTCGTCGACCTCGTAGCCGCGCACGACGGCGCCGGGGTAGCGGCTGCGGACCAGCTCGAGGCCGGCGTCGCGGGCCGCCGCCACCACTTCGAACACCTGCTGGTGGCGCTCGCCGGGCCGCGCCGCGCACACCCCGCACCAGGTGATGTCGGCGTAGACGCTGGTCGGCCGCTTTTCCTTGGCCCACAGGTCGATCAGCAGGAAGTCCCCGCGGCGGATCGGGCTGGTGCGCTGGGCGTCGGGCTGGTAGTGGGGGTCGGCGCTGTTGGCGTTGACGCCGACGATCGGCGGCGACTCGGCCCACAGCCCGGCGCGCTCGAAGTTCTCGAGGATGAACTGCTGGACGGCGTGCTCGTCGATCTCGGCGCCGTCGCGCAGGACGCTCCCGACGCGGGCGAAGGCGGCGTGGACGATCTCGTGGAGCAGGGTCGAGGCGCGGCGGTGGCCGGCCAGCTGCTCGTCGTTCCAGGTGGCCGCGAACTGCTGGACCAGCTCGGCCGAGGAGACCAGCTCGACCCCGCCGTCGCGGAGCAGCTCGGCGGTGCCGGCGTCGAGCCGCGAGATCGAGGGCAGCTCGTTCTGCGGGCTGTACTGGGCGGCCAGCCGTCCGATCCCCGACACCAGCCGGCCGAGGCCGTCGGCGTGCTGGCGCCAGGTCAGGTAGCGGGCGGTCTCCCCGGGCAGGTGGTCGAGCATCGCCGGCTCCAGCTGGTGCACCAGCTTGAGCGGCCCGCCCTCCCGCCGCACCAGGTAGTAGCAGCGCCGGGTGACGAGCTGGTCCTCGGGCAGACCGAGCAGCTCGAGGCTGATCGGGTCGTTGTGCTGGAAGCAGGCGAACAGCCAGCCGTCGAGCTCGGCTTCGGCCAGGGCCTGGCGGATTTCGGGAAGGCGCTCGGCGAGCATTGCGAATCGTGATCCTATCGCACGGTCGGCCGGCGGCCTCGTTTGTAGTAAACTCCACCAAGTAGGGCACTTAACTTTACCCGCGCCTGTGGAAACTTCCACTCGCAGCCCACGGCCGGGGGTCTAGACTAGAGAACCGCCGATGGGCAACCTGCACCGGATCAAGAAGCGGATGGTCCGCGACGCCATCGCGGAGAACATCCTCACGCTCCGCAATCGCCGGCCCGATCGTCGGCGTGACCGCGGCCGCCGGGTCGCGCTGACGGTGGCCCGGGTGGGTTTCCTGCTCGGGCTGCCGGCGGCGCTCTTCGGCTCCTCCTACCTGCTGTCCAACGTCGCCGACGGCTGGGTGGCGCGCGCCGACCTGGCCTCGGCCTCGCGGCTGGTGCGCGGGCTGGCGGCGTCGCGCCTGGCGAGCCGCGAGGAGCGCCCGCTCGATCCGTCCTTGACCTTCGCGGCACCCAAGCCGATCGACTCCTCGGTGCTGCCGCTGGCGCTCCACAAGGTGGTGCTCGACCCCGGTCACGGCGGTCCCAACCGCGGCACCGCGGCGCCCCAGGGAGTGCCGGAGAAGGAGCTGACGCTCGACATCGCGGTGCGGCTGCGGCGGCTGCTGGAGCGCGACGGTTTCCAGGTGGTGATGACCCGCGAGGACGACCAGGCGCTGTCGCTCAAGGAGCGGGCCGAGATCGCCAACGAGGCGCGCGGCGACATCTTCCTTTCGATCCACGTCAACTGGATCTCCAACCGCCGGGTGCGCGGGGTCGAGACCTACTACCTGGGGCCGACCGACGATCCCTACCTGACCGAGCTGGCGGCCCAGGAAAACCGCGACTCCGGTTACTCGCTGGCCGACTTCCGGGATCTGCTGGAGCGGGTCTACGCCGACGTCCGCCAGGAGGAGTCGCGCGAGCTGGCCGAGGCGGTGCAGCGCGGTCTCCACGACTCGCTGCGCAAGATCAACCGCGGGGTCGAGAACCGCGGCGTCAAGACCGCGCCGTTCGGGGTCCTCACCCGCACCGAGATGCCGGCCATCCTGGCCGAGGTCTCCTGTCTGTCCAACGACCTGGAGGCCAGCCTGCTGGTCCGGCCGTCCTACCGGCAGTTCCTCGCCGAGGCGCTTTTCCGTGGCGTACAATCCTACGCTCAGGGTCTCACCCGCAACCAGACGATAGGGAGCTGACTAGATGAGCGAGACGGGTGAAGGCGGCGGCAAGCCGCGGATCCTCAACGTGGGCGTCGACCTGGGCACCTCGCGGAGCTCGATCTCGGCCTCCAACGGCGAAAAGCACGTCATCGAGAGCTACGTCGGCTGGCCGGCCGACATGGTGGCCCGCAAGGTCCTCAAGAAAGACGTGCTGATCGGCGCCGAGGCGCTCGAGAACCGCATCATGCTCGACCTCCACCGGCCGCTCGAGCGCGGGCTGATCAAGGAGGGCTCGGAGAAGGACGCCGCCGCGGTCCGCGAGCTGCTCAAGCACCTGATCTCGCTGGTCGGCCTCGGCGACAAGCGCGACGGCAGCCAGGTGCGGGCGGTGGTGGGGGTGCCGGCCGAGGCGCTGCGGGTCAACAAACAGCAGCTGCGCAACGCCATGAAGGGCTTTGTCGATTCGCTGATGATCGTCTCCGAGCCGTTCGCCGTGGCCTACGGTCTCGAGGCGCTGCTCCACGCCCTGGTCATCGACATCGGCGCCGGCACCACCGACTTCTGCGTGATGAACGGCCGCTACCCGACCGAGGAGGACCAGCGGACCCTGACCACCGCCGGCGACCACGTCGACCAGCAGCTGTCGCAGCTGATCAGCGCCCGCTACCCCGACGCCAACTTCTCGGCCCACATGGTGCGCGGCTGGAAGGAGAAGTACTCGTTCGTCGGCGACCCTCCCGAGCCGGTGAAGGTGACCGCCCCGGTGCGCGGCAAGCCCACCGAGTTCGACGTCACCGAGGAGATGCGCGCCGCCTGCGAGAGCCTGCTGCCGCCGGTGATCGAGACCATGCTCGATCTCATCTCCCGGGTGGAGCCCGAGTACCAGGCCCGGGTCCGCAACAACGTCATCCTGTCGGGCGGCAGCGGGCTGATCGACGGCCTGGGGGCGGCGCTGCAGGAGGCCCTGGGCGAGGTCGGCGGCGGGCAGGTGCGGGTGGTCAAGGACCCGGTCTACGTGGGCTCGGACGGCGGCCTGGCGCTGGCCAACGACGCCCCGGCCTCCGACTGGGAAAAGCTGGCGGCGTAGCTCCCGCGGCCGGCCGGCCACGGGCCCAGCGATGAAGCGCGACCAGGCGGCCAAGCGGCTGGCGGAGCTGCGGGCCGAGATCCGCCGCCACGACCGGCTCTACTACGTCGAGGACTCGCCGGAGATCTCGGACGAGGCCTACGACCGGCTGTTCACCGAGCTCAAGGATCTCGAGGAGCGGTTCCCCGAGCTGGTGACCGCCGACTCGCCCACCCAGCGGGTGGCGGGCGAGCCGCTCGAGGCCTTCGAGACGGTGGCGCACGCGGCGCCGATGCTGAGTCTCGACTCGGGGGCCTCGGAGGAGGCGCTCCGGCGCTTCGACGAGCGGTTGCGCAAGGCGCTGGGCGAGGAGGCCGGGCTGGCGTACGTCCTCGAGCCCAAGCTCGACGGCGCCTCGATCGAGCTGGTGTACGAGGGCGGCCTGCTGACCGCCGCCGCCACCCGCGGCGACGGGCTGCGCGGCGAGGGGGTGCTGGCCAACGTCCGCACCATCCCGGCGGTGCCGCTGGCGCTTGGCGCCGAGCGGCGGCCGGTGCCGCAGTTCGTCTCGCTGCGCGGCGAGGTCATCATGCGGATCGACGCCTTCGAGAAGCTCAACGAGCGGCTGCTGGCCGAGGGCGGCGTGCCGTTCGCCAACCCCCGCAACGCCGCCGCCGGCGCCCTGCGCCAGCTCGACCCGCGGATCACCGCTTCGCGGCCGCTCGACCTCTACGTCTACGACGTGCTGGCCGCCGACGGCCTGGAGCTGGCCAGCCAGTGGGAGGTGCTCGAGGCGCTCACCGACTGGGGGCTCAGGGTCAACGACCTGGTCGAGCGGGCGAGCTCGGTCGAGGAGGTCGTGGCCTACCACCAGCGGCTGCTCGCCGAGCGCGACGACATCGCCTACGAGATCGACGGCGTGGTGGTCAAGCTCGACGAGCTGGCCGCCCGCGAGCGGCTGGGCTCGACCTCGCATCACCCGCGCTGGGCGTTCGCCTTCAAGTTCCCGCCCCGCCGCCAGATCACCCGGGTGGTCAAGATCTTCCCCAGCGTCGGCCGCTCGGGGCGGGTGACGCCGGTGGCGATGTTGCGGCCGGTCGAGCTGGGCGGCGTGACGGTCAGCCGGGCGACGCTCCACAACCGCGAGGAGGTGGCCCGCAAGGACATCCGCGAGGGCGACCGGGTGCGGGTGCAGCGGGCCGGCGACGTCATCCCGCAGGTGGTCGAGCGCATCGACGAGCCCGGCCGCAAGCGCGGCCCGGTCTTCCGGATGCCCGAGGAGTGCCCGTCGTGCGGCGCGGCGCTCGAGGTGCGGGGGCCGCTGACCGTCTGCCCTAACGGTCTCGCCTGCCCGGCCCAGCTCGCCGGCCGGCTGGTCCACCTGGGCTCGCGCAACGCGCTCGACGTCGAGGGGCTGGGCGAGGAGACGGCGCGGCTGCTGGTCCGCGAGGGGCTGGTCCGCGAGCTGCCGGATCTGTTCGAGCTCGAGCCCGAGCAGCTGGTCGAGTTCGAGGGCTTCGCCGAGAAGTCGGCCGCCAATCTGGTGGAGGGGATCCGTCGCGCCGCCCACGCCGAGCTCGACCGGTTCCTGTTCGCGCTCGGCATCCCCGAGGTCGGCTCGACGGTGGCGCGGGCGCTGGCCCGGCACTTCGGCAGCCTGGCGGCGTTCCGCGAAGCCGGCCAGGAGCAGCTCGAGGAGGTGGCCGGGGTCGGCCCCAAGATGGCCGAGCAGATCACCGCCTTCTTCCGCGACGAGGGCAACGCCGCGCTCCTCGACCGGCTCCTGGCCGGCAGGGTCGAGCTGATCGAGCCGGGGCCGCCGCCGGCCCGCGAGGCCCCGCCCTCGAGCGAGCTCGCGGGCAAGAAGTTCGTGCTCACCGGCGGTCTCGAGAAGCTGACCCGCGAGCGTGCCCAGGAGCTGCTCGACGAGCTGGGCGCCCAGGTCACCTCTGCGGTCTCCCGCCGCACCGACTACGTGGTCGCCGGCGAGTCGCCCGGCTCGAAGCTAGCCAAGGCCCGCGAGCTCGAGATCCCGGTGCTCGACGAGCAGGCCTTCCTCGCCCTGCTCCGCGAGCACGGGGCCGAGGTCGGCTAGCCCGGGTCCGGCGCGGCGGGGGGCGGCCCGGGGACCGGCTCCGGTCCGGTCTCCTCGCTGCCGATCACCCGGTTGCGGCCGCTCCGCTTGCCGAAGTAGAGGCGGCGGTCGGCGAGCCGGATCAGCTCCTCGGTGCCGGGCGCCTCGTCGGGGAAGCTGGCGATGCCGACCGTCGTGGTCACCCGGTGCCCGGCGCCGGCCGGCGCCTTGGGAGCGGCCTCGACGACCAGCCGGCGATGCAGCCGCTCGGCGACCTTGCGGGCCCCGCGGGCCCCGAGGTCGGGCAGCACCAGGGCCATCTCCTCGCCGCCGATCCGGCAGGCCGCGTCGCCGCTCCGCAGGTCGTCCAGCAGCACCGCGGCCAGCTCCCGCAGCACCCGGTCGCCGGCCTGGTGTCCGAAGCGGTCGTTGACCTGTTTGAAGCGGTCGACGTCGATCAGCAACAAACTGAGCGGCCGCCCGCCACGCCGGGAGCGCTCGAGCTCGAGCGGCAGCAGCTCGTCGAAGAAGCCGCGGTTGAAGAGACCGGTCAGCGGATCGCGGACCATCCGCCGCCGCAGCTCCTCGTACTTCTGCCGGTAGGTCAGCAGGTGGAAGACGTCGCGGGTCTCGGCGTCGACCAGCTCGGCCTCGAGCTCGGGGCCCCGGAACAGCCGCAGGTAGGCCCACAGCACGGCCGAGAAGAAGAGCGCCGCCAGTGCCTTGCCGGCCAGCCCCGACAGCAGGATCGCCACGTAGTCGGGGCTGCCCAGGAAGCTGCCGGTGGTGAACACCAGGCTGTCCAGAATCAGCACCCCGCACATGGCGCCGAAGACCCGCAGGAAGAACAGCCGGGGCAGCAGGTGGCTGAGCGCCTCGTAGAGCACGATGATGGCGACGACGTCGAGCAGCAGCGCCAGCGTGCCCACCGCCATCACCCGGACGTCGAGGAAGAACAGCTCGCGGGGCAGCTCGAGCAGGTTGCGGCTGGCCGGGCTGTCGAGATGCAGCGCGAAGAGCGAGGTCAGCGAGACCAGCGCCAGGTTGGCGATCACCAGCCCATAGACCAGGCGTCGGGCGGCGATCGCGTCCTCGCGGATGTAGACCAGCAGGACCGCGAACAGACCGGAGCTGAACAGCACCGCCGAGCCGGGACTGATCAGCAGCCCGGGCGCCAGCTCGACGTAGATCGACAGCGCCAGGACCACCTGCAGGTACTGGAAGGCGCCGATCGAGATGTAGAGCGGCGACAGTCCGAGGCGGTGCCGGAGCCGGAACAGGAAGAGCAGCAGCGCCGCCAGCAGGACGGCCTCGGCTCCGAGGAGCCGCAGATCGCGGAGCGACCAGGCCAGGGGCGCGATTTCCATGTCAGTCCCCGCGCCCTGTCGGCAGACCGGCGACCGTGCCGGGCACGGGGCGGGGTGGAGGGAGGACCCCGCGATCGCCGGCCCGATTGTACTCGCTCGGCTACACTTCGGTGCCGCCGATGGAGAACCTCGAGATCGCCCGCATCCTGGAGCAGATGGCCGATCTCCTGGAGATCCAGGACGCCAACCCGTTCCGGGTCCGCGCCTACCGGAACGCCGCGCGGACCGTCGGCAGCCACGCCGTCCCGATCCGCCAGATGGTGGAGCAGGGGGAGGACGTGACCACCTTGCCGGGCATCGGCAAGGACCTGGGCGAGCACCTCCGCGAGCTGGTCTCGACCGGCCGGCTGCGCCGCCTGGACGAGCTGGCGGCGGCGGTGCCCCGCACCCTGATCGAGGTCATGGCGCTGCCCGGCGTCGGCCCCAAGAAGGCGCGGCGCATGTGGCAGGAGCTGGACGTCAAGACCCTCGACGAGCTGGAGCGGGCGGCCGGCGACGGGCGGGTGGCGGCCTTGAGCGGCTTCGGGGCCAAGAGCGAGCAGCGGATCCTCGACGGCATCCGCCGGCTCCGCGAGCGCAGCGGGCGGGTCCGGCTCGACGAGGCCGACCGGCAGGTGCGGCCGCTGGTCGAGCTACTGAACGGCCTACCCGGGGTCGAGCGGCTCGAAGTGGCCGGCAGCTACCGGCGGCGGTGCGAGACGGTGGGCGATCTCGATCTGCTGGCCGTCGCCCGCCGGTCGGGTCCGGTGATGGAGGCCTTCACCAGCTACGAGCGGGTGGAGCGGGTCGAGATGGCCGGCGACACCCGCGGCAGCGTGGTCCTCGACTCGGGTCTGCAGGTCGACCTCAGGATCGTCCCGCGGGCGAGCTACGGTGCCGCGTTGGTCTACTTCACCGGCTCCAAGGAGCACAACATCAAGCTCCGTCAGCGGGCGCTCGACCGCAAGCTGCGGCTTTCGGAGTACGGGCTGTTCCGCGAGCCCGAGGGCAGGGCGGGGCGGGCGGCGGAGGCCGACCCGCGGACCGGAAAACGCGTCGCCGGCCGCGAGGAGGCGGACGTCTACCGCAAGCTGGGACTGCCGTGGATCCCCCCCGAGCTGCGCGAGGACCGCGGCGAGGTCGAGGCGGCGGCGGCCGGCGAGCTGCCGGCGCTCGTCGAGACCGGCGACCTGCGAGGCGACCTCCAGATGCACACCAACTGGTCGGACGGCAAGAACACGGTCGAGGAGATGGTCGCCGCCTCCGAGGCGCGGGGCTACCAGTACCTGGCGATCACCGACCACAGCCCGGCACTGGCGATGACCGGCGGGCTCGACGCGCGGCGGCTGCGCCAGCAGCGGGCCGAGATCGAAAAGGTCCAGGAGCGCCACCCCGGGCTCCGCATCCTGCGCAGCCAGGAGGTGGACATCCTCACCGACGGCTCGCTCGACGCCGACGACGAGACGCTCGAGTCGCTCGACCTGGTGGTCGTCGCCGTCCACTCGCGCTTCGACCTGCCGGAGGCCAAGCAGACCGTGCGCCTGATCCGGGCGCTCTCCCACCCCGGCGTCCACGTCCTGGCCCACCCCACCGCCCGCCGCATCGGCAAGCGCCGCGGCCTCGCCTTCGACCTCGACGAAGTGCTCCACTGCGCGCTCGAGCACGGGGTGGCGGTCGAGCTCAACTCGCTCCCCGAGCGGCTCGACCTGCCCGACACCCAGCTCATGCGCGCCCGCGAGCTGGGGGTGGGGATCGTCATCTCCACCGACGCCCACCGCGTCGAGCACCTCGGGCTGATCTCCTACGGCGTCGAGCAGGCGCGCCGCGCCTGGCTGACCCGCGAGGACGTCCTCAACACCCGCCCGCTCGACCAGCTGCTCGAGCGGCTGACCCGGCGCTAGCCGGGCGACCCGGGCAGCGGCGGCGGTGCCGCGGCTACGGGACCTTCTCTACACTTCCGCGTCTACGGGCGCGTTTCGACGGGTCCGGTGCTGCGGTCCCGCCGCTATGGTCCGGCCGCGGTCCGCGGGATCGGCTGGTCGAGCACCAGGGCGCGCACGAACTGGGCCGGCGGCGACCCGAACGACAAGACCTTGTCGTGGTAGGCCTTGAGGTCGAAGGCCTCGCCGGCCGCGGCCTCGAAGTCGCGCCGCAGATCGGCGTGCTCCTGGTAGCCGACGAAATAACTCGACAGCTGGGTCGAGGTGAGCTGGGCGCGGACCCACTTGCCGGCCGCTTCGCGCTCCTCCTGGAAGGCCCCCTCGATCATCAGCCGCATCGCCGCCTCGCGCTCCATGCCGTCGACGTGGATGGCCTGGTCGAGCAGCGCGTTGGTCACCGCCCGCAGGTACCACTTGAGCTGGATCAGCCGCATCAGCGGATCGCCGTCCAGATACCCCGCGTCGACCATCACCCGCTCGGTGTAGACCGCCCAGCCCTCGACGAACGGCCCCGAGGAGAGCACCGCCCGCAGCACCGACGGATAGCGGTTCGAGTGGGCGAGCTGCAGGAAGTGGCCGGGCATCGCCTCGTGGATGGTCAGGTCCTGGAGCGACAGCAGGTTGTACTCGCGCAGGAACGACCGCACCTGCTCGTCGGTCCAGTCCTCGGGCAGCGGCGCCACCGCGTAGAACGTCTTCTGCCCGACGTCGAGCGGCCCCGGCGAGTCGCAGTAGGCCACCGAGACCCCGCGCTGGAACTCGGGCATGACGATGATCTCGACCGGGTCGTCGGGCACCGTCACCAGGTCCTTCTCGCGCACGAAGGCGGTGGTCTGGTCGATCATCCCGCGGATCACCTCGACGATCTCGTCGCGCCCGGGGAGCTGCCGGTAGGCCACCTCCAGCGCCGCCCGCACGATCGCCTGCCGGTAGGCCTCGTCGGGCTCCTCCGGCAGCTCGTCGTAGGGGTTCTGGGCGGCGTAGACCTCCCTGGCCACCTCGTACATCTCGGCCCTCACCCGCTCGAACTCGGTCTCGGCTCGGCGCTTGACCTGCGCACGATCGAGCGGCGAGTGGAGGCTGAAGGCGAGCTTCTCGTCGAACAGCTCGGCGCCGATCCGGAAGTCGCCCGCAGCCGCCGGCAACAGCTCCTCGTCCAGCCACTTCTGGTGCTCCTCGACCGCCCGCCGGACGCTCGCCATCGCCGTCTCCAGCCGCAGCCGCTCGGGCTCCGCCAGCTCACCGAGGTGCGGCACCACCATGTTGTCGAGGATCGACAGCACCCCACGGTTCTGCCGCGCCGCCGTCTCGGCGTGGACCTTCGGCACCCGCGCCGGCTCGAGCGTCGCCCGCACCTGCTCGAACAGCCGCGGCAGCTTCTCCAGCCGCAGCGTCAGGTTCCCCAGCCGCTCCGCCAGCGGCGCGAAGTCCCGGGCCATCAGGCTGTACAGCGCCCCGCCCGCCAACTGGCTGTACCGCACCGGATTCCACGCCCACTCCTGAAGCTCTTCCAGCCGGAACAGCCCGTACCGCAGCTCGTGCGCCAGCAGCTCCGCGTCCACCTGATTGGCCCGCGACAGCTCCTCCCGGTCGATCCCCTCCAGCTCCCCCAGGAACTCCCGGTAGAACGCCGCCGTCATCTCCCGGTCCTCGGCGCTCACCTCGTCCAGCTCCCCGTCGAACCGGTGGTCCCCCAGCTGCGTCGCCGTCACCGGCGCCAGCGCCGGAAAGCGGTCCAGGAAATCCGCCGCCAGCTTCTCGAACCGCGAGTCGGCAGAGCTTCCCCCCGCCGCGGCCACCACACTCCCGACAAACAGCGGCACCAGGGCGATCAACGTCCACTTCATGACGAGCCTCCGTGTTCTCTGGGGATGGAAGCGGCGAAGCGCCGCGTCGGTCCCCGATTCTCGCAGCTGCCCCGTCCGCTGGTCAACGATCACCACTGCCTGTCTCGTCGAGAGCCGGCGAGAGACCGTCTGCAGCTGAGCGGAGGATTGCAGCCTCCGTCCTGGGAGCCTGCCGTCGGGCCTCTTGGGTGGGCGAACGCGGAAAGCTCGGGCGAGGGCGTTCAAGCCCCTGGGAGTCGGGAGGCGTTCCGCGCCTACCCGACCGGGTGGCGTGTTTCGCGGCGGGCTCTGTTATGAATCGCCAAACTCTGTGGAGGTCGCGGCGATGCGGGCTGGAGGCGGTGCGTCGCAGGTTTCGAGGCTGCTCGTGCTGAGTATCCTCAGTGTGTGCTCTTGGAGCTGCATGGTCCAACCGGAGAACGGGCAGCACCTGGAGGACACACACCAGTGGTTCACGTTCGCCGGGTTTCATCCGCGGCCGGGTCTCGACGTGGAGCTTCAGGTCTACAATCGCGTCGACCAGAAGTGGGAGGTCTTTGCCAACTTCCGAAGCGCCGCTGAACCAACGTTGTTTGACAGCGATGGCTCGCAGTGGTTTCCCTGGGGTGGCCGGGCACAGATACCACAGGGGATCACGCCGCTACCCGAGGCGTTGGTCAATACCAACATAATCTACTGGCGACAGCAAGGCGCGAGGACACTTACGGCCGACTTGAGGGCTCGGAGTGGCGATCACGTGCTGTCGAGTCTTGGTGAGGGCGGCTTCGGATGCGCGATGGAGAAGTACCGGCAAACGCAGAGCGCCAGACAGGCCTTGGCCGCCTGCAGATCGAGCGAGCCCGTGGTCAGTGTCCGGGCTCCATGCGGCGGCAAGGAGCAGGCGTGCTGTCAATTCGCGCCGACCTGCGAGATCCCGGGTGCTCGCTGTCTGTTCGATCGTTGCACTGTCGGTGAAAAGATGAGCGCAACTGGCACCTTCCCGGCTCACGTGACCGCTCCCTGGGTGGCCAACGTCCAAGGTGTGACTCACGACGGCCAGTATTGGTACGTCAACAGCAATACGCATTTCTACAAGGTTCCGGTCTCCACGTCTCTGGCCGCGGGAAGCTTTGTCAAGAGTGCCCGCCCTTTCAAGAAATACAAGCATCTCGGAGACTCCTCGTACCACGAGGGACGCATCTATGTGCCGCTAGAGCAGGGCCCCGCCGGCTCTAAGCTCGGCATCGGCGTGATGGACACGGATTTCCAGGAGCTCGGCGTCGTCGCGACCCCGGAGGCGAAGGAAGCCTCTTGGTGCGCGGTGCACCCCCTTTCGGGGCGTCTTTATACCTCGGACTTCGATGCAACGAGGTTGCGCGTCTACAGGATTGACTGGGAGAGCGGGTTTTCCCTGCACCGGGAGGCTGATGTTCGCCTTCGTGTAGATGGCTTTGATTTCAAGCCCCTGATGGCGCCTTTTCCGCGAGTACAAGGGGGTGCCTTCGCCCCCGAAGGGACCCTGTACTTGGTTTCGGACGTCCGTTCAGTAATCGATCTGTCCCCCTGGAGGGGAGGTATCTACGGCTTGGTTGCGGAAACTGGTATCTTCAAGTCGGGCATCATGGTGGATTACAAGCCGGAGGCCGTCAATCCATGCCCGACGTTCCTTCCTCTGGTCGACAGCTGCAGACACGAGGAGCTTGAGGGAATCACTTTCTGGGACCTGGACGGGGGTCTAGCGCCGGGCATCTCCGGACAGCTCCATCTGTTGCAGCTCGACAATTTCCCGAGCAAGAAGTACTGGTTCAAACACTATCGGGTCAGCGGGTAGCGGCGATTAGAGGGCGGAGGGACGGGGCCGGTGGGCTATGCTGGACGCCGGAGTGCAGTGACCACGCCCGATCAGAGTCCCCGGCAGGTGATCCAGGTCGGCGGCCAGCAGCTGCGGCTGCCGGAGGGGGTGAGTGCGGCGCAGTGGGGGCTGGAGCGGGTGCGGTGGCAGAACCCGCGGATCCGGTCGCTGCTGGGGGGGATCAATCTGCTGGAGGGGGTGCTGGAGAGCAACTACGCGATCCTGCACTGCTCGCCGGAGCGGCTGCACGAGATCTGGCGGCAGGTGCGGCGGGTGGCGGAGGTGATCGGCGGGGAGCTGGCGGGGTTTCTGAGGGCGCCGTCGTGCATTCCGCGGCTGGAGGAGGCGCGGCGGGACACGCTGCAATCGCTGGGGCTGCTGGAGCGGACGGTGCTTAGGGACCTGGAGCGCTTTCCGGCCGAGCTGCCGGGTGACCGGATGATCGAGGCCCGGAAGCTGCTGTGCGTGTCGATGGGGAAGTTGCACGCCTTTCTGCAGGACACGTTCAGCCATTTGGTGGCGGCGGACCCACGGAGCGTCCACGACGCCGATTACTTTCTTTCGCGGCGCTTCTCGCGGGACATCGAGGAGGCGGAGTGGCTGCACGCTTCGGTGGCGCAGCTGTCGGAGTATCTGGATTCGCTGGAGGCCGGGCGCTACCGGCGGCTGACGCGGGCGATCGAGTCGCTCGAGACGCAGCGCACGCTGCCGCCCCGGCTGGTGTGGGAGGAGCTGAGGGGTTTTCTCGACAAGCTGGTCGAGGAGCTGACGCCGCGGCTCACCGAGATCCTGGCGCTGCGCGGCATCCGCTTTTACGAGATGGAGGTGCTCGACGCCTATTCGGTGCGGGTGCCCACCGCCTGCCGGCTGGTGCTGGAGCTGGGCGAGGCCGGCCGGCTGGCCGGCCAGCGGGTCCGCGACCTGCCGGCCGAGTGGGCCGGCGACCGCCACCAGACGGTCCGTGCGCTGATCGAGCTGCATGCGGTGTTCACCGCCCGGATGGCGCGGCTGCTGCGCGACCTCGACGGCACGCTGCGGGATCTGCGCGCCTTCGTGCCGCTGTGGCTGGAGAGCATCGGCCGGCGCCGCGCCCTGCTGCTGCGCCAGGGTCAGGACTACCTGCAGGTGGCACCGGAGCCGGCGGGAGAAGCGGCGGACGAGGCCGGGGCGGCCGAGGGGACTGGCGAGGCCGGCGAAGCGCCGGCCTGAGCGCCGGACGGACCGGTCAGGGGTACGAGCCGGACCGGAGCGCGGCACCGACGCCGCCCGAGCCGCCTGCCGCCGTTACGGGTAGTACCCGGCCAGGGTCTTGGCGGTCAGGCCGGGGCGCGCCAGCTTGAGCTGGACCGTGCGGAACTCCTCGGTGGTGTCGGTGTTGGAGGACTGGTAGGCGATCAGGTACTGGGCGCGCAGCTCGCTCTGGATCTGGTCGTAGATCTCCTGCAGCTCGTCGACGCTGCGGATGAAGAAGCTCCGGCCGCCGGTCTCGTCGGCCAGGCGGGTGAGCTTGCCGCGGGCGGCGTTGTCGAGCGCGAGGCCGACGGCGTAGAGGGTGACGCCGGCACGGCGGGCGTACTCCAGGGTCTCGTCGAAGCTGAAGCGGCTGGTCTCGTCGCGGCCGTCCGAGAGCAGCAGCAGGGCGCGCTGCCCCTTGACCCCGGTGAAGTAGTAGAGCCCGAACATGATCGAGTCGTAGAGCGCCGTCTCGCCCTCGGCGCTCAAGCCCGCCAGGCCGCCGCCCAGCAGCCGCAAGTCGTTGGTGAGCTTGACAGCCAGCCGCGGCAGCCGGTTGAAGGTGATGACCGCCGCCCGGTCGCGGGGGGTGAGCACCTGCTCGAAGAAGCGCAGCGCCGCCAGCCGCGCCGCCCCCAACGCCTCGATCATCGAGGCCGAGTTGTCGAGCAGGATGCCGACGTGGATCGGCAGGTCGGCCACGGTCTCGAAGCGCAGCACCTCCTGCGGCACGTCGTCCTCGAGCACCTCGAACTCCTCGCGGCCCAGGTGCTGGACCGGCCGGCCGGCGTTGTCGAGCACGGTGGTGTAGAGCTCGACCATCTGGACGTCCATCCGCTCGAAGTGCTCGGGGGCGTTGACGAACACCAGGTCCTCGGTGCTGTTGCCGTCCGGCAGGTAGGCGACCGCGCGCACGTAGGCCAGCACCTCGGCCGGCGGCAGCGCGATGGGCTGGACGAACGGCTCCTGGTACAGCGTCGCCAGCAGCTTGTCGTTGAGATAGAACTCGAGCCGCTCCAGGCTGCGGCCCTCGGGCAGCTCCAGTTCGGCCCGCGCCAGCAGGCTGCGGGCGTAGCTGCGGCCGGGCCGCGGCTCGCGCAGCCTGACCCGGAAGCGGTGGCTGTCGGCGTTGATCAGCCGCTGGTCCTCGGCCACCACCCGGCCGGCCTCGTCGAGCGCCTCGACCCGTAGCAGGCGCGGCCGCGGGAACTCCCCGAGGTCGATCTCGACGTTGTAGGGCGGCCGGGTCTTGGCCAGCAGCTGCCGCTCGTCGAGCAGGAAGCGCACGCGGCGAATCTCCCGGCCCATCGCCAGGGTGTCGATCCGCACCAGACCGGTAACCAGCGGCCCGCGCGGTGGCACGATGCGGATCGAGGTCTCCTCGCCGCCCATCGCGGCCGCCGCCTCGGCGAACAGCTCGACGCTCTCGGCGTCGACGCTCTCCGGCGCCTGGTAGCGCTCGGCGACCTGCGGCACGTCGAGCGCTTGCTCGTGGCGGAAGAAGCGCTGGCCGTTGACGTCCTCGAGCTTGAGGATCATGGAGTAGGAGCCGGGCCGCAGATAGCGCTGGAAGGCCAGCGGGATGAAGCCGCCGTCCAGCTCCTCGGCCGGGAAGGCGAACTTGTAGCGGAAGTTCTCGAACAGCCGCTGGTTGCGCACCACCTCGCCGGTGAGCTGGAAGTTGTAGGAGCGGTAGCCCGCGAAATCGCCGGCGGTGGCCGCCGGCATCGGCACCCGCAGCATGCCGCGGGCGACGGTCCGGCTCTGGTGGCGGCCGGGAAAGTCGAAGCTCACCGCCGCCGCCAGCGGCTCGGCGTCCTCCGGCAGGTCGGTGGTCAGCGACACGAAGGTGTCCAGCCACTCACGGCTCCGCGGCGCCGGCTTGGCCAGCATGCGGTTGAGCCGCAGCTCGTAGTCGGTGCCCTCGCTGGCGATGATCGAGGCCGCCCGCACCAGCTGGTCGCCCTGCAGACAGCGGCGGGCGCCGCGCAGGTCGCCGTCGAGCCCGAACTGACCGGGCCGCCACAGCCGCGCCCCCTTGCGGTCGCGCGCCTCGATGAAGATCAGCAGGATGCGGAAGTTGACCAGCTCGCTGCCGTCGTAGGCCCACACCTCGGCCGGCTTGTGGGTGGTGGTGCAGCGCACCTCGACGCGACCGGCCGGCTCGCCGTGGACCAGATAGATGCGCGCCCGATCGTCGTCGAGCCCCCAGCTCTCGCGGGCCTGGAGCACGCGCCGCTCGTAGCGCTCCTTGAGCTCGTTGCGCGCGCTCTCCGGATAGGGGTCGCGGACCCGCCAGAAGCGCTGGATGAAGGCGTCGCGCTGGTAGTCGCTGGAGAGTCCCAGGAAGACCTGCCGCTCGGCGTAGAGGAGGATCGGCTCGACCTCCTCGAGCCAGGTAGCGAAGCGCGCCGAAAGCGCAGGCTGCGGCTCGGCTGGGGCGCCGGCCGGGTCGGACCGTGGCTCTGCCGCCCCAGGCCGGAGCACGAGCGACAGCAGGCCTAGCGCCCAGGCCGCGGCTCGCCGCCGCGCCAGCGGCGGGAAGCTCGGACCAGCGGCGCTGGCGACCATCTTGGCTTTACCTTAGCAGGCCGCCCGGAAGCACTCGGCCTAGGCGGCCACCTCCGTGGGGACCGGCCGGCGCGGGCCCGCCGCGTCGCCACGCTGCTATGCTGGGGGCAATCTGGAAGACGCAGAGCGGCGCGCTGCGCCGGTCTGCCGCCGGCAACTCGATGGGACTCGACCGCCCCCGGCGCGGTGACCGCCGCGGCGCCAGGAACCGACTGGCGGTGGTCGCACTGTGGCCGCTCGCGGTGGCGCTGGGCGTTCCGGCGGCGGCGCCGGCCGAGACTGCGATGCCGGCCGAGATTGGGGTGCCGGCGGTTCGCGACGCCATCGAGGTGCGGCTGACCGAGCTGGAGGTCGAGGTCAGCGACCGCGGCGGACGGCCGCTCACCGGTCTCGAGCGGGAGCAGTTCGAGCTGCGGCTCGACGGCCGGCGGGTGGCGGTCACGCATTTCGTCCCGGCGCGGCCGGCGGACGAGGCCGCGGGTGAATCGGTGGCAGAAGCCATGGGCGGTGCTGCGCCCGGAGGCGCGCCGTCCGCGCGGGCGACTCCCGACCGGGGTCCGCGCTCGCTGCTGGTCTACGTCGAGCGCGCCTTTCTCGAGCCGGGCGACCTGGCGCCGGCGGCACCGGCGCTCGCCGGGTTCCTCGAGCGCCTGCCCGCCGGCGACCGGGTCTGGGTGGCCGACAGCGACCAGACGCTGACCCTGCACGGCCCGTTCGACGGAGTCGAGGCCGCCGCGGCGCTGACCGCCGTGCTGTCCGAGCCCGGCCACGGCCGGCTGGGGACCGAGTTCGAGGCCATCCTGCGGGGCATCGAGCGGGCCTCCGAGGAGGGCATGTTCTACATGCCGGCCCGCGACCGCGCCGCCGCGCCGCGGGCGCTGCTGTCGCAGATCGGCGCCTTCGCCGCCCAGGCCCACCGCGACCTGCGCGCGGCGGCCGGCCGGCTGCGACTGGCGGTGGAGGCCATGGCCGGGCTGGAGGGCCGGCGCGAGGTGCTCTTCGTCGGCCGGCTGCCGGTGGCGGCGGGGCGGTCGCTGGTCGGTGCCTGGCAGCAGGCGCTGGGCCGCTTCTCGGCCTTCTCGGCGGCGGCCACGGGACCGGGGCCGGGGGCCGGCGCCAGCGGCACGGCGGGGAGCGCCGCCGAGCCGGCGGTGATCGACCTCAGCGCCTCGCCCGACGAGCTCGACGCCGGGCGGCTGTTCGACGAGGTCGCCGCCCGCGGCGCCCAGCTCGGGGTGATGCTCCATGCCGTCGACGCGGTTGGCGGGCGTCCGGGCGCGGCGCGGGCCACCGCTGGTGGCGGTGGTGCGCTGTCGCTCGGCGGCTCGACGGCGACCGGCGCGGCGAGTGAGGCGGACAGCGGCCTCCACGACTCCGACGGCCTGCGGCGGCTGGCCGAGGGCACCGGCGGGCTGTACCTGCCCGCCGGCTCGCTGGCCGTCGATCTGGCGCGGGTGGCCGGCGGGCGGGCCGGCCTCTACCGGCTCGGCTTCGAGCCTCCGGCCGGCGAGGAGGGCAGCGTCTACCGGGTCGAGGTCAAGGTCCGGGGGCAGCGGCGGGCGGCGCTGCGCTACCGGCGGCATCACCAGGTGCAGGGTCCGGCGGTCGAGGCCGCCGAGCGGCTGAAGGCGGCGCTGCTGCTGGGCGCTACCGTCAATCCGCTGGATGCCGAGCTCGAGGTGGGCCAGGCGGTCCCGGCGGCGGACGGTCCGCGGCTGGCGGTCAAGGTGCGAGTGCCGTTCGCGCGGCTGGCGCTGGTCGCCGACGGCCGCTTCCACGGCGGGCGCCTGTCGCTGTTCGCGGCGGCGCACGGTCCGGAGCGACCGGCCGCGGCGGTGTGGACGGCGGCGCTGCCGGTGCGGGTCGCCAACGAGGAGCTGTTCACCGCGCTCGGCCGCTGGGTGGAGGGCGCCCTCGAGGTGCCGGTCGATCCGGGGGCACGGGCGCTGGCGGTGGGCATCCGCGACGACATCGGCGGGGTGCTCTCGGTGCTGCTGGCGCCGGCGCCGGCCGGCCGGCCGGCGGGCTCGCCGTGAACGGCCACCGCCGGCCGGTGGTGCCGCGCCCTGGTGCCCGGTGGCTGGTGATGGGTCTTTTCCTGGTGCTGGCGATGGCGGTTCCGGCCGCTGCCGACCCGGTGGCCGTGGCGCAGCGGCGGGCGGTGGTGCGGGCGCTCGAAGCGGCGTTGATGGTCAGCGGCCAGGAGGGCGGCGCCATCCGCATGGCGGTGTGGGCGGCGGCGCTGCCGGTCGCCGACGGCTCGTGGCGGCTGCGGGTGGTCACCGAGATCGAGGGTCCGCCCCTGGCCGAATCGGGAACCGCGGCCGGCCCGGACGCCGCCGTCGACCTCTTCCTCTACGTCCTGGGGGACGGAAACGAAGTGGTCCGGGCCGAAGCCCTGCACTGGGACCTCGAAGAAGAGGACCACCGGGAGCGGGTGGCCGAGACCGGGCTGAGGGTGCCGCTCGCCCTCGAGCTGCCGCCGGGCGACTACGTGCTCCGGCTGCTGGCGCGGGCGGCCGGCGGCGCGTTCGGGGTCCGCAGCGTGCGGGTCTCGGTGCCCGAGGAGGCCTCCGCGGCCGCGGTGCTGCCGCCGCTCCTGGCCGGTGACGACGCGGGCTGGCTGCTGGGCTTGCCGCCGCCCGCGCCCGCCGCGCGAGCTGGAGGCGGCCGGGCGGAGGAGGGCCGATCCGGAGCGGGCCGGACCGAGGGGAAGCGAGCACGATCGGCGGGCTCGCACCCGGGGGTGCCCGGCCAGGCCGACGAGCGCGTCGCGCTCGCTCTCGATGGGGGCGCCGTCCTGCCGTCGGCGCTGCCGGTGCTCCGGGCCGGCGAGCCGCGGAGCGGTTTCCTGCTCACCCGTCGCCGTGATCTCGAAGGGGTGAGCGCCAGCCTGCTCGTCAAGCACAACGAGCTGGGCGTGGTGGAGCGCCGCGAGCTGACCGGCGCCCGGCCGGTGACGTCGCCCTTCGCGGGGCACGCCGTTCTCGCCTTCACCTTCGATGCCGCGGGTCTCGAGCCCGGGGCCTACTCGACGGTGGCCGAGCTGACCGGCCCGGGCGCCGAGCCGCTGCGCTCGGAGCCGGTGGTGTGGATCGTCGCCGGGGCCGACGACCCCGTGGTGTGGACGCGGCTCGACGCCGGCCGGCTCGGCCCGGCGCGGTCGGAGGAGGCGCGCCTCGCGCCCGCCCGCCCGGAGCTGCCCGGTGATCCGGGCGGAGAGCGGCCCATCGACCGGCCGGCGGTCCCGAAGCTCTCGGTGGACCAGCTGGTCGCGGAACTCGAGGGCGGCTACCGCGCGGCGCTGCTGCGGTGGGTGGAGGGCGATCGTGCGGAGGCGCTCGGCCGGCTGCGCGAGCTGGAGGAGACGGTCGTGGCCGACCCGGCGGGAGCCCTCGCCGTGCTCGAAGAGGCCGAGGCGGCGCTGGTGGAGCGACTGGCCGCCGGCGGTTGGGAGCGGCTGCTACCGGCCGTCGAGCTGCACGGCGAGGCGGCCGACGCCTACCGCCGCGACCGCCGGTTCGCCCTCGCCGCGCACGCCACGCGGCTCGCCGGCCGGCTGGCCGAGCGCTACGCGAGGGCGCTCGGCACCGCCGAGGCCGCGCGCGATGCCGCCGACGCTCTCGCCCTGCTGGCCGGCTCGCTGCAGAGGGCGGGCATGCCGGCCGCCGCTAGCGGCTGGTTCGAGCGCAGCCTGACGGTCGATGGCGCCCACCCGGCGGCGCTCCTGGGGCTGGCGGCGATCCACGAGCGGTTCGGGCGCTACCCGAGGGCGGTGGCGCTGCTCGAGCGGCTGGCCGAGCTCGGCTCCGCGGGTCCGGAGGCCGAGCTGCGGCGGGCCATCAACCGTGGCCGGCTGCCCGGCCGCCCGCCGGACACGCCGACGCTCGAGCGGCTCGCGGCGGCCGCCGAACCGACCTGGGTAGCGGTCGTCGCCACCCAGGAGGTGGCGCGCCTCGAGATCGCGGCCGGCGACCTGCCGGGGGCCGAAACCCGGCTGGTCGCGGCGCTCGATCGCTGGCCGGCCGAGCCGGCCCTGATCGTGCTGCTCGCCAACCTCCTCGACCGGCAGGGGCGGCCGCGCGAGGCCTCCCGGCGGCTCGCCGAACTGGCGCCGGCCGGCGCGGCGCCCGCGGGAAGCGAGTCGGCGCGCTCGCGCTACAACCGCTGGCCGGAGGCGGCGCTGACGGCGGCCGAGCGGTCCTTCCGCCGCCACTCGGCGGGCCGGCTGGCCGCCCTGCGCGATCTGCTGGCCGGCCATGCGCCCCTGGCCGGGAGCTGAACCGTGCGAAGCCCAGGCTGCCGCATGCCCTTGCCCTCCACGGGCGTGCCGGTCCCCCCGGGACCGGACGCGGCTGCCGCGGGTCGAGTGACGGGCAGGGAGAAAGCAATTGCCGGTGGCCGCAAGCCCGTCGGTGCCGATCCGAGGTCGAGAAGCGGCAGCGTGCCCGACAGTCCAGCCTCGCCGTCGAACCGGCAGGCAAGGTGGTTCTACCTGATGCTCTTCGGCGTGATGCCGGCAGTGGCGCTGCTGGCCGCGACCGCGGCTGCCCGCGCTCCGGGGGAGGGTGATACCGGATCCCCGGCACGATCGTTGCCGGCGGATGGGGCGCTCGACCTCCGCATCGTCAGCCCAGCCCCCGGCCGGCCGGTCTTCGGTGAGGTGGAGATCGTCGTCGAGGTGCTCTCCGATTCGCCGCGGCGGGTGGTGTTCCTGGTCGACGGACGGCGGGTGGGCGAGCGGACGGCGCCGCCCTTTCGCCTCACGGCCGACGTCGGCGCCGAGAACCGCGCCCACCGTTTCGAGGTGGTGGCCGAGGCCGCCGGCGGCGTCACGGTGCGCCGGGTGGTCGAGACGCCGGCGATCTCGATCGACCTCGAGGTCGACGTCGAGCTGCGGCAGCTCTACGTGACGGTCACCCGCGGCGGGCAGCCGGCGCTCGATCTCGGGGCCGGCGACTTCGCGGTCTTGGACCAGGGCGAGCGCCAGCGGCTGGTCACTTTCGAGCGCGGCGACGTGCCGTTCACCGCCTTGCTGCTGGTCGACGCCAGCGAGAGCATGCGCGGCGGGCGGCTCGAGTCGGCGCTCGCCGGGGTGGAGGCCTTTGCCGCCGGGCTCAGGCCGTTCGACCAGGCGCGGGTGGTGCTGTTCGCCGACCGGCTGCGCCACGCCACCCCGTTCACCAGCTTCCCCGAGCTGCTGACCGCCGGGCTGCCGGGCTTCGGCCCCGCCGGCGGCACGGCGCTCAACGACCATCTCTACGTCGCCCTCAAGCAGCTCGAGGAGCGGCAGGGGCGACGGCTGGTGGTGGTGCTCTCGGACGGCGTCGACGTCTCCAGCGTCCTCGCCATGGCCGACCTGCTGCCGGTGGCCCGGCGCGGCAGCGCGCTGGTCTACTGGATCCGGCCCGGGCCGGCCGAGCCCGACGGCGGCAGCTCCTCGGCCTGGCGCAACGCCGGCGCCCACCGCCGCGAGCGCCAGCTTCTCGAGCGGCTGGTGACCGAGAGCGGTGGCCGCATCCTGCCCATCGGGAGCGCCGCCGAGGCCCCCGGCGCTTTCGCCCGGGTGCTCCAGGAGGTGCGCGACCAGTACGTGCTGGGCTACTACCCGAGCCGGCGCCTCGGCGACGGCTCCTGGCACCGGGTGGCGGTGCGGGTGCCCACCGGCCACCGCGCCCGCACCCGCCGCGGCTACGTGGACCTCTGACGCTGCTCGTGCGGGAGACCGGCATTCGGCCGGAGAGGTGTCCCTCCCTACGCCGGAAGGGGACAGGCACCTTTCGAAGTGCCTGTCCCCTGGGGCGGGAGGACGAGGTGCCCGTCCGAGCTTGCCGCTCGACGGCTCGCCTTCAGGGCCGGTAGTCGGCGATCACCGGGGCCGAGCAGGTGCCGGTGCGGGCGTTGTCGCGCTGGTCCTCGATGCCGGTCGCCGTGCCGAGGTAGCCCACCTCGGGGTTCGAGAAGTAGGGCAGGCGGGTACAGCTACCGCTGTTGCAGGCGTTGTAGGACATCACGGTTCGATAGGACTGGCGGAGCAGGCCGACGGCGGAGACGTCACCGTTCGAGCCGTAGAGCACCTGCACCGAGCCGTCCTTGCCGCCGCCGTGGTCCCAGAGGTCCACCTCCTCGAAGCGGACGACCTCGAAGCGGACGTTCATCTCGCTGTTGCCGAAGGCGTCGTTGGCCCAGTCGACGGCGTTCTGGATCTTGTTCTCGATCTTGTTGCGCCCGCCTTGCTGCTTGCGCGCCTTCTTGGTGTAGACCGCGAGCAGGTCGATCCTGGTGGTGTGGCTCTCCGAGCCGGGGCACTCCTCGCCGCTCGTCCACCGGGGCAGGGCCAGCGCCGGCCCCGGCTCGACCCCGCACTCGGGCAGGCGGCCGAACTCGACCGTCTCCAGCCACAGGCCGTCGGCCCGCGGCTCGAGCTGGTAGGTGGCGCCGGGGGCGTAGATCAGGCCCGAGACGTCGTCGCCGGTGAGGGTCAGGATCACCGGCCCGCCGCCGGGCTCGAGCCGCCCGTGCCAGGCGAGGTCGAGGCGGCCGCGCCGCTCGACCCGGGTGCGCCGCGCCTGGTAGCGCCGCCCGTCGGGCAGCACGAAGGTCAGCAGCTCGGGCTCGCGGTCGAGCTGCCAGGTGTCGATCTCCACCCGCTGCGAGGCCACCACTCCCTCGTCGATCGGCAGCGTCGCGCGCGGCTCGCCCAGCCGGAACAGATCGCTCAGCCACTGGGCGCCGGCCGCCGGCGCCAGCGCCAGCCAGCCACAGAGCACGGCCAGCCCGGCTCGTTTCATCAGTCGTCGGTAGCTCCGGTTCATGACCTCCCCCTTTCGAGCGGTTGCGGATGCCGTCAGCGGCATTCAGCAGGAGGACTGTCGCGACCCGGGCCGGTATCTCACCTCGACAGGCACACCCCCGGTTGTCCATCATGGTGATGTAGTCTGCGGGCCGCACAATGAGACTCAGGGTTGGCCACATCTGAGCACCGACGACCCGGGCGTCTGGCGGCAGCGTTTCGACGTCCGCGCCTACGAGCTGGACGGGCGGGGGCGGCTGTCGGTGCCGACGCTGTGCAACTACCTGCAGGAGACGGCGGGGCGGCACGCCGACCGGCTCGGGGTGTCGATCTTCGATCTCGAGCCGCGCGGTCTGACCTGGGTGCTGGCGCGGCTGCACGTCCGGCTGGTGGAGCTGCCGGGCTGGCAGGGTCCGGTCGAGGTGGAGACCTGGCCGTCGGGCTCTCGCGGCTACTACGCCACCCGCGACTTCCTGGCCCTCGACGCCGAAGGCGCGGAAGTGGCGCGCGCCACCAGCCTGTGGTTGGTGCTGGACCGCGAGCGGCGGCGGCCGGTGCGGCTGCCGCGCGACGTGGCGGCCCTGCCGGTGCCGCGGCGGCCGCGGGCCCTGCCCGGTCCGTCGCTCCAGCTCCCGCGGCTCGAGCGCCCGGGTCCCGGGCGGAGCTTCGCGGTCCGCCGCCGCGACCTCGACGTCAACGCCCACGTCAACCACGTGCGCTACCTGGAATGGGCTCTCGAGGCGCTGCCGCCGAGCTTCGCCGACGGCCACCGGCCGCGCGAGCTCGAGGCCGACTTCCGCAGCGAGCTGCACTACAGCCAGAGCGTGATGGTCCAGGCCGGCGAGCCGCGGACGGCGGACGGGCAGACCGAGCTGCGCTTCCTGTTGACGGTCGAGGGCCAGACCGCCGAGAAAGAGGCCGAGGCGGCCCGCCTGTGCTTCCGGTGGGCCTCGGAGGTCGAGAGTCCTGTAAGCGCCGACCCTGGCGCCTCGTCGGCGGACACTCCGCCGGAGGAGTGACCGACCAATCGGCCGCTCACCGCCGAGTGCGTCGCCCGGCCTTCAGGTCCCGATCCGCACCAGCCGGACCAGCGGGCCCTCGAGCGGCTGGCCGGCGCCGAGGTCGACGACCCCGGCGAGGTGCCAGAGGTTGTCGCCCTCGGGGTCGAGGAGGACCTGGGTGACCTCCCAGCGGCGCGGGCCGCGCTCGTCGATCCGGGTGTGCTGGGCGAGCCGCGCCTCGGGGGTGAAGAGCAGCCGCTCGTAGGTCTCGAGGAACGGCGCCAGCGCGGCCTCGAGGCGCTCGGCGTCCCAGGGGTCCGCCGGGTCCTGCCGGACGGCGGCTGCCGCCGCCTCCCAGTCGCCCGCCGCCAGGTCGCGGACCAGCTCGTGCAGCTCGGCTCGCACGCGGGCGGTGAAGGCGCGCGGGTCGTGGAACAGCTCGTAGGTGCGCAGCTCGCGCCGGGCCGCCTCGCGCTCTTCCTCGCGGCGCGAGCGCAGCTCGGGGTGGAGCAGGCTCTCCCACTCTTCGAGCAGGCTGGTGTCGGTGCGCTCGAGCAGCGTCCGGAAGAACCCCTCGAGGTCGTACAGCTCGTCGGTCTTGAGCGCCTCGGGCACGTTCTGGACCAGCGTTTTGTAGAGCTGCGAGAGGTAGCGCAGTAGCACCCCCTCGCTGCGCTGCAGGCCGTAGTGACGGACGAAGTCGCCAAAGCTCCAGTAGTGCTCGTAGATCTCGCGGCCCACCGACTTGGGACGCACGTTCTCGCCCAGCACCCAGGGGTGGGCCTGGCGGAAGCGGTCGAAGGATCCGTAGATCAACTCCTCCTCGGGCTTGGGGTAGGTGACCTCGTCGAGCCGCTCCAGGCGCTCTTCGTAGGGCACCCCCTCGGCCTTGAGCCGCGCCACCAGCTCGGCCTTGCGCTTGTCGACCTGCTTGTAGAGCACCGCCCGCGGGTTTTCGAGGATCGACTCGACCAGCGACAGCACCTGGAGGGCGTGACCGGGCTCCTCCGAGTCGAGCGTCTCCAGGGTCTCGACCAGATAGAGCGACAGCGGCTGGTGCATCGCGAACTCGCGCTGCAGCTCCTCGTCGACCACCACCCACAGGTAGTCGCTCTCCGCGTCGCGCTCCATCCGCACCAGCCCGGCGCGGTAGAGCGAGAGCACGAGCTGGGCGGCGCGCGCGAGCAGCCGCGCCTTCCGCCCCTCGGGCTCGTGACAGCGGGCGATGAGCTGGCGGATCGAGGCGAAGTTGTCGCGGTCGGGGTCGTCCAGCTCGCGGTCGCGCTGGAGCAGCGCCAGCACCATCCCCTGGTCGATGCGGAAGCGCGAGCGCAGGGTCTCGGGCGGACGCTTGACCAGGCTCTCGAATGCGTCGCGGTTCCACGACACCTCGCCCTTGACCGTCCGCCGCCGGCGCAGCGTCTTCTTCTTGCCGGCGCGCGCCAGCTTCTTGGTTTCGATGACGTGCTCGGGCGCCTGGCAGACCACCCAGCCGCGCTCGTCGAAGCCCTTGCGTCCGGCCCGCCCGGCGATCTGCTTGAAGTCGCGGGAGGTCAAGAGGCCCACCTGCCGGCCGTCGAACTTGGCCAGCTTGGAGAACAGCACCGTGCGGATCGGGATGTTCACGCCCACCCCCAGGGTGTCGGTGCCGCAGATCACCTTGAGCGCCCCCTGCTGCGAGAACTGCTCGACCAGCAGCCGGTACTTGGGCAGCAGCCCGGCGTGGTGGACGCCAACACCGAAGCCGGCGAGGCGCCGCAGCTCGCGGCCGTAGGGGGTGTCGAAACGGAAGCCGCCCAGCCGGCGGCGCAGCTCCTGGCGCTCGGCGCGGCCCGAGATCTTGACGCTGGTCAGGCTCTGGGCCAGCTCGGCGCACTCGCGCTGGGTGAAGTTGACGACGTAGACCGGCGCCCGGTCGCTTGCGAGCAGCTCGCCGAGGGTCTCGTGGAGGGTGGTCTCGCGGTATTCGAACTCGAGCGGCACCGGGCGCTCGGTGGAGCGCACCGTGGCCACCGGGACGCCGGTCTGCCGCTCCAGCCGCTCGGCGATCGGTGCCGTGTTGCCGAGGGTGGCCGACATCATCAGGAAGCGGGTGCGCTCGAGAGCGATCAGCGGCACCTGCCAGGCGACGCCGCGCTGCGGGTCGGAGTAGTAGTGGAACTCGTCCATCACCACGTAGGGGACGTTGGGGTCGGCGCGGCGCAACACCATGTTGGACAGCACCTCGGCGGTGCAGCAGAGGATCGGAGCGGTGGGGTTGATCGAGGCGTCGCCGGTCAGCATGCCGACCCGGCGCGCCCCGAACTCGTCGCACAGGGCGAAGAACTTCTCGCTGGCCAGCGCCTTGACCGGCGAGGTGTAGAACGAAGTGCGCCCCTCGCAGACCGCCTTGAAGTGGAGCGCCAGCGCCACCAGCGACTTGCCCGACCCGGTCGGGGTGTCGAGGATCACGTGGCGGCCGGCGGCGATCTCGAGCAGCGCCTCCTCCTGGGCCGGGTAGAGCTCGAAGCCGACGTCGGTCACCCAGGAGAGGAAGCGGTCGAGGATCTCGTCGGGGTCGCGGCTGCCCTCGGCCGGCAATCGGTCGCCGAGGGTCGCCACCTCGGCCCGGGCTTCGGGCGCCGCCTCCGCCATCACCCGATGACCCTATCTCAGCACGCATCCCGATGGGTCGATATCTGCTTGACGGCCGGCGAGCCGCGGCTGTAGACTTTCTGGCAATGTTTCGGTTCGGCTCCATGGTCTGGTTCTGCGACGCGCCCTGCGCGTGTTGTCGCGGCCACAAGCCGCGCGGGAGGTCTGTAGCCAGGAAGCCGTAACCGACGCATCACCTGAACAGGACCAACGACCCGCAGCGGCGCCGCCGTTGCGGGTTTTTTGTTTGTTCGGGACCGATGGAACGTTCCGGGGGGAGCAAGGAGAAGCGAGATGAGCAGATTTCACAGTCAGGCCGCAGCGCTCGCCTACGACCCGGCCGCGGCCAGGGTGGAGCCGCTGGGCAGCGACCCCGCCCTCGAGCGTTTCGAGGACGTCCGCGAGCTGCTCCCCAGCGTCGAGCGGCCGACGCCGTTGCTCCGGGTCCGGCGGGTGCTGCCGCCGGCGGCGTCGCCGCTCTACCTCAAGCTGGAGTGGCTCAACCCGTTCGGCTCAATCAAGGACCGCACCGCCGCCTACCTGCTCCAGGGCCTCGCCGAGCGCGGCGAGCTGGACGGCCGCGAGCTCGTCGAGCCCTCCTCGGGCAACACCGGGATCGCGCTGGCGGCGCTGGCCGCGTTGATGGGCCTCAAGCTCACCATCACCATCCCCGAGGCCGTGCCGGAAGAGAAGAAGGTGCTGCTCCGCATGCTGGGGGCCGAGGTGTGGCCGACGCCCGACGACCTGTGCCCGGTCGACCACCCCAAGGACGGCGCCATCGCGCTGGCCCGCTCGCTGGTCGAGAGCGCCGGCGGCGAGCGCTACGTGATGCCCAACCAGTACGCCAACCCCGACAACGTCCGCGCCCACTACGAGACCACCGGCCCCGAGATCTGGAAGCAGACCGGTGGCCGGGTGGCCGCCTTCGTGGCCGGCTTCGGGACCTGCGGCACGCTGACCGGCGTCGGCCGGTTCCTCAAGCAGCAGAACCCGGCGGTCCAGGTGATCGCCGTCGAGCCCCAGGCGGGCCACCGGCTGCCGGGTCTCAAGAGCTTTCAGGAGGCCAGCGAGCCGTCGATCCTCGACCGCTCGGTCATCGACCGGGTGGTGCGGGTGGACGACGAGCCGGCCTACGCCATGACCGAGCGCCTGCTGCGCCAAGAGGGGCTGATCGTCGGCCCGTCGACCGGCGCCATCGTCCACGCCGCGGCCGAGGTGGGCGGCGAGCTGGACGGGGTGATCGTGGGAGTGTCGCCGGACGGCGGGCTCAAGTACACCAGCTACTTCGCCGAGCGGCTGGGCAGCGAGGGGACGCCCGATGTCTGAGGCGGGCCACACGCCGGCGCCGGGGCAGGGAGGTCGAGCCATGACCGGGAACGCCGTTGCCAGCTCGCTCGACTGCCGGGGGATGCTCTGCCCGCTGCCGATCTACAAGACCTCGGTGGCGATCGGCCGGCTGGCGCCCGGCGAGGTGCTCGAGGTGGTGTGCACCGACCCGGGCTCGGTCGCCGACTTCGCGGCCTTCGCCGCCCGCACCGGCCACCGGCTGCTGGCCAGCGAAGAAGGCGACGGGCTCTACACCTTCCGGCTGGAGAAGCGCGCCGCCGGCTGACCTGGGCGACGCCTCGCTGCTCAGGCCGCCGCTGGAGCCTGGTTCCAGGGGAGAGCCTGCGATCCCTGGTAGTGGGCCATTCGTGAGATCTACCCGCGACCCGGACCGTCGAAGGGGTGAATCCCGGCCCGGTGTCGTGAATAATGGTCCGGTGTCAGACCGTGTGCCAGCCGATGGTCCAGGCGACGGGCCCACCGATGGGCCGGCCGAGGGTTCCGCGGCCGCGTCACCGACCCGGCCCGCCGACCGGCTGGTCTCCTGGCAGGCGCTTGCCGCCCACCGCCCGGCGGTGGCCGGCCTCCATCTCCGCGATCTCCTGAATCAGGACCCCGGACGCGGCGGCCGGCTCGTGGTCGAAGCCGCCGGGCTGCGGCTCGACTACTCGCGGCAGCGGGTGGCGGACGAGACGCTCGCCCTGTTGCTGCGGCTGGCCGAAGAGCGTCGGTTGGGCGACTGGATCGAGGATCTCTTCGCCGGCCGGCCGGTCAACAACACCGAGCGGCGGCCGGCCCTCCACGTGGCCCTGCGGCGGCCGACGCCGGGACCGTTCCCGCCGCCGCCGGCGCCCGACGTGATGGCGGCGGTGGAGGAGGTTCGGGACCGCATGCGGCGGCTCGACGAGGCGGTGACGGCCGGCGAGCTCCGGGGCTTCGACGGCCAGCCGATCCGCGCCGTCGTGAACCTCGGGATCGGCGGCTCGGACCTGCCGGCCAAGACCGCGGTCGAGGCGCTGTCGCCCTATCGGCGCCACGGCTTCGAGCCCCGCTTCGTTTCCAACCTGGACGCCGGCCAGCTCCTGGCGGCGCTCGAGGACCTCGACCCCGCCACCACGCTGCTGGTGGTCTCCTCCAAGTCGTTCACCACCCCCGAGGCGCTGATCAACGCCCGCAGCGCCCGCGCCTGGCTGGTCGAGGCGGCGGGCAGTGCTACGGCGGCGGCCGGCCAGCTCTTCGCGGTCACCGCCCGGCCCGAGTTCGCCGCCGAGTTCGGGGTCCCGCGCGACAACGTCTTCGAGATGTGGGACTGGGTCGGGGGCCGCTACTCGGTGTGGTCGGCGATCGGCCTGCCGCTGGTGCTGGCGGTCGGCATGGACCGCTTCGAGGAGTTCCTGGCCGGGGCGGCGGCGATGGACGAGCACTTCCGGACGGCTCCGTCCGGCGCCAACCTACCGGTGCTGATGGCGCTGCTCGGCGTCTGGAACCGCAACTTCCTGGGCGCCGCCACCCACGCGGTGCTGCCCTACGACTGGGCCCTCCGCAGCTTCGTCGACTACCTCCAGCAGCTGATGATGGAGAGCAACGGCAAGCGCGTCACCCGCGACGGCGAGCCGATCGGCTACGCCACCAGCCCGGTGGTCTGGGGTTCCCTCGCCAACAACGGCCAGCACGCCTACTTCCAGCTCCTCCACCAGGGCACCGAGCTGGTCCCCGCCGACTTCCTGGTGCCCCTCCACGGCCAGCGCGAGCTGCCCGGCCACCACGAGGCCGTCCTCGCCAACGCCCTCGCCCAGGTCGAGGCCCTCACCCGCGGCCGCACTGCCGACGAGGTGCGTCACGCGCAGGCCGCCGCGGGAGCTTCCGAGGCCGAAG